>NZ_LMCV01000014.1:0-90791 GCF_001424925.1 Pseudomonas sp. Root329
CGGACAGGCCTAATACATAGATGCAACGGGGCGGCAGTTTTTTTAAAAGCGGGTAGACAGTGGGGGCGAGTCCATACATAGCAGCTGGCGAAGCCTGCGTTCGGTTCGGGCCGCGTTCGGACGTAGCAGTCGTGAAGTAAGGCTTTAAACCGCGTTGCGGCCTTCGCGAGCAAGCCCGCTCCCACACTGGATTTGCGGGCACCACAGATCCAGTGTGGGAGCGGGCTTGCTCGCGCAGGCGCCAGACCAAACATCATCAATCCCACTGCCCCCCCGATTCATGACTTGCGGTAAACATTGCTTTGCCGATCCAGCGGTTTTTCTCATGGGTGCGGACGCGGATACTCGTGCCCATTCCCACTGCAACCCTGGAGTCATTGATGTCTATTCCCGCATTCGGCCTTGGTACTTTTCGCTTGCAAGGCCAGGTGGTCATCGATTCGGTGAGCACTGGCCTGGAACTGGGCTATCGAGTCATCGATACCGCGCAAATCTACGAGAACGAAGCCGAGGTCGGCGAGGCCATTGCCGCCAGCGGCATCGCCCGTGACGAGTTGTTCATCACCAGCAAGATCTGGGTCGCCAACTTCGCCAGGGATCGCCTGATCGACAGCCTCAAGGAAAGCCTGCAAAAGCTGCAAACCGACTACCTGGACCTGACCCTGATCCATTGGCCGTCCCCGGAAGATCAGGTGCCGGTCGAGGAATTCATGGGCGCCCTGCTCGAAGCCAAACAACTGGGCCTGACCCGGCAGATCGGTGTGTCCAACTTCACCGTCGACCTGATGAAACAGGCGATCGCCGCGGTCGGCGCCGAACACATCGCGACCAACCAGATCGAATTGCATCCCTACCTGCAAAACCGCAAGGTCGTCGAATTCGCGCAGAGCCAGGGCATCCAGATCACCTCGTACATGACCCTCGCTTACGGCGAAGTGCTGAAAGACCCGGTGATCCAGCAGATCGCCGATCGCCTACAGGCGACGCCGGCACACGTCACGTTGGCCTGGGCCATGCAACTGGGTTACGCCGTGATCCCCTCGTCAACCAAACGCGCCAACCTCGCCAGCAACCTGAAAGCTTGCGCCATGACCTTGAGCGACGCCGACATGGCGCTGATCGCGGGTCTGGATCGTGGCCATCGACTGACCAGCCCCAAAGGCATCGCGCCCCAGTGGGATTAAGCGTCAGTCTCGCTTGAGGTTCTGATCCAGGCGTGCCATGGCGTGCTGCAATTGATCGACGGCCTCGTCGATCAACGCCGCGTGCCCCTCGGCGCAGGCACGTTCCAGATGTTCGCAGCACTCGATCAAACGTTTTGCACGAACCATTCGCGCACCACCCTTGATTCGGTGCGCCAGGTCTTGCAGCCGGTGACGATTGCCACTGACGTGCGCTGCAAGCAGATCATCGCGATCGTAGAGGTTGGTTACGGCCAGTTCGCGCAACAACTGATTGATCAGCGTCCGGTCTTCACCGACGTAGAGCTCCAGGCCGGTCAAGTCGATCTCGGACGTTGATTTTTCTGCAACCGGCGCTGGCGGCTCATTCACAAATCGGGACGCCAGCCAGGCACTCAAATCGGCCAGCCGGATCGGTTTGAACAGGCAGTCGTCCATGCCCGCTTCAAGGCACCGGATCTTTTCCTCCGGCTGCGCATTGGCGCTAAATCCAAGAATCAGCGTGGGTGGCAAGCCATGAGCGCGCTCTTCATCGCGTATCGCACCCGCCAATTCATAACCATTGACCACCGGCATGTTGCAATCAGTGATGACCAAATCGAGCTCATGCTCGCGCCACTGCGCAAGACCACGCTCGCCATCCTCAACCTCCAGCACCTGATGCCCCAGGTAACTCAGCTGCCGTGAGAGCAACAATCGATTGGCCGGGTAATCGTCGACCACCAGAATCCTCAGCAGCCGAGTGGCCACCTGCAATCCGCTATCGGCCCGCTCGCTGCAGGCCAACGGTTGCAACGCAATCAGATCAAGGCTGATGTCGACCTGCGTACCCAGTCCGAGGACGCTGTCGAGCTGCAATCGGCCGCCCATCATTTCGCACAGAGTACGGCTGATCACCAGTCCCAGGCCGGAGCCATTGTGGCCTGACTGCTGGCTGTTACCGGCCTGCACGAACGGGCTGAACAGTCGTTGCTGATCGACCACATTGACACCGATGCCGCTGTCCTCAATACGCACACTGACGGCCAGATGCCCCGACATACCGGGCTCTACTCGCAATGTCAGACTCACCTCACCTTCACGGGTGAACTTGATCGCGTTGCTCAGCAGATTGGACAGCACCTGCTTGAAGCGCGTGGGGTCGACTAACACGTCACGATCGCTGTGTTCGGCCAATTCGACCCGCCACTGCAAGTTCTTCTGCCGTGCCAGGCCTTCGAAAACCCGGCACACCGACTCCACCAGCGTGCGTAGATTGGCCCGCTCAGGGGTCAGCGACAAATGCCCGGATTCGATGCGGGCGATGTCCAGGATGTCACCGATCAACGCCAGCAATTGCTGCGCGGCATTGGATGCCACTTCGATGGCGGAGCGATCAGTGAAGCCCTCTTCCGCTCGCTTCAGCGCCAGTTCGAGCATGCCGATCAGGGCATTCATCGGTGTGCGGATTTCATGACTCATGGTCGCCAGAAAGGTGGTTTTGGCGCGGTTGGCATCGTCGGCGGCGTTCTTGGCATCCTGCAATTGCCCGAGCAGTTGTTGGCGTTGAGCTATCTGCCGACGCTGCCAGGCAATCCAGGCCAGTGCGAGCAACAGCAAAGCGCCCGCAGCGGCAAACGCCTGGAGAATGCCTTGGCGATGACGCAGCCAGTAGCTGTCATCGACCACCACATCATTGCTCCAGCGGGCTAACAGCTCATCCATCTCCCGGGGCGAAATGCTCAGCAGTGCCTTGTTCAGAATCGAGTGCAACTCCAGCGCACCACGGCTGGTGGCCAGAGCGATACGCGCCGGTTCATCACCCACGGTGCTGCTGATCCGCAGACGCTCGCGGTATTGCCGGGTGATCAGATACCGAGCCACGATCAATGAGCTGACGGCCCCGTCGGCCTGGCCCTTGATCACCCATTCCAGACCCTGCGCCGGACTCTGCACTTCGACCAGACGTACGTTGGGCGCCCGAGCGCGGATGAACCCGAGCAACGGATGACCGCGATAAATCGCCAGGCGTTTACCGGCCATGTCATCCAGGGTCCTGGGGCTTCCCGGGGTGGTCGCACTGACCAGTACAAACGGATTGTTCAAGTAGGCCCGAGTGAAACGCAGTTCGACTTCGCGATCGATACTGGGCGTGACCACCGGTAACAGGTCGATCTTGCCGTCCTTGAGTTGCTGGATCTGCTGATCGAGGGAGTTACCCCGCTGCACGTTGAAGGTCAAGCCGCTGCGCTGGCTGATCAGCGTCAGCAATTGCGCAGTCAACCCCCTGAGTTGTCCCTGGGCATCGTAGAAAGTCAGCGGGGCAAAGTTCTCGATGGCACCGACTTCCACCGTCGGATGTTGATCCAGCCAACGTTGTTCACTGGCGCTCAAACGTACTCGCTCTTGACCCGCCATGTTGGCTCTTCCGGCACTCCAGCGCTGCTCGATGGCCGTGCGCTCATCCATGGGAATCGTCGCAAGGGCTTTATCGACAATGCGCTTCAGACGAGGGTTGCCCCGGCTGAAGGCAAAGCCGAACGGATTGGCGTCCAGACCGGAAGGCCCCACCAGGCGTACGTTGCTGAGGTAGTTGTTATTGATGAGGTAATTGGCGCTGATGAAGTCCCCGAGGTACACATCATCCAGCCCGAACGCCACCGCCCCGATCGCGTCGAGTGCCGAGGGGTAGCGTTGCAAGCTCGCATCGGGATAGAAGGCTTCGACAGTCTGCGCCTGCAGATAGTCATCGACCATGGCGATGCGTTTGCCCGCGAGGTCGACAGGCATCCAGTCGTCCAGGCGGGTGACCAGCATCGGCTGATCTTCGGCATAGGCACTGGATCGGGTCAGCTCGGGGTCAGCCGTCTCGAAGTTGTTGGACGTGCCGAGCAGGTCCAGTTCATCGCGTTTGAGCGCATCCATGGCCGCCTCGCGCGTGCGATAACGAAGCACGTCGATTTTTACGTGCAGCAGTTGCCCCAACAGTGCGGCATAGTCTGCGGTGATGCCTTCCAGCTCATCAACGTTTCGCGTGATCTCGAACGGCGGGTAGTCCGCCCCTGACACCCCGAGGCGCAAGACTCGTTTGCCACGCAACCACTGCCAGTCCTTTTCATCCAGCTGGGCCTGATAACCCTCCACCGCTGAACGCCCCAGCACATGCAAAAGCTTTGGCTCATCGGCGGCCGTCACCGATGCTCCCAGTCCACAGAACAGCAACAGAGCCCACAAACAATCGCGCATGATCGGGCTCACTCAGATCAGATGATTACGCTTGGCAAAATCCCTCAGGTACACCGCCGATTCCACGTTGAGTTTTCCAACCAGACGGGTCTTGTAAGTGCTGACGGTCTTGTGACTCAAGTGCATGATTTCAGCGATCGCCTTGTTACTGATGCCCCGGGCCAGATGCTGAAAGATCGTCAGTTCCCGGTCGGAGAGTTTATCGATCAACTGTTTTTCACTCAGTTGCATCGAGTTCAGTGACACCGACGCCGAGGGTAGCTGGGCGAAATAGGTGTAACCGGCCATCACGGCTTGCACGGCCTTGTGCAAATGCTGCAAATCATTGGTCTTGGCGACATAAGCCGCGGCACCGGCGTGCATGCAACGATCCTGGTAAAACATGGGCTCCTGAGACGTAAAGACCAGTACTCGACAGGGCACCCCACTGGTCTTGATCCGCGCCAGCACATCCAACCCGTCGAGCGAGGGCATCACCAGATCCAGTACCACCAGATCAGGCTTGTGTTCGCGGATCTTCGGCAAGACCTCATTACCACTCGCCGCTTCGTAAATCTGCTGGAAACCCTCCTGCACCAGTATGATTTTGACTGCGGCGCGAACCACCGGATGATCGTCCACAATCAGCACTGACTTCATGGCAACTTCCTGTGCAAAAAAATATGACGATTGAGCAATCAATGCCCATGAGCCCGGCCCGGTTGAACGCACCGGCTGCGCAAAGACTTTTGCATGGAAAACCGGGCGCAACTACCTGACAGAAATGACAGTGCCGACGAACGGTAGACGAGGGTCGATGATCGCCATCAGCCGCGCAATGGACGCCAGATCAGGCAGCATTGCGTGGCTCACCTCAACCGTCTGTTGAACGCAGGCAGGAATGGGCGGTAGTTGCGCCAGCTGACCGTCATAGATCAAGGCGTGATGAACCTGTTGGTTATCAAGGAAAAAATCGAACAGGTTCAACGCCCCGCCCGCCAGCGAGGCATTGATGACCACCAGATCAAATGGCTCGCAACCGTATTCGACCAGGGTCAACAGCTCTTCAAGGCTGTGCACCGGTGCTATCCGGTAGTAGTCGAGTTGATTGAACAGTCGCTCGACCTTCATGCAGTGAAAATGCAACTCGTCGGCGATCAGGATACGTAAGGCTTTGTTCGACAACGTGGGCCCCCAGGAGAGTGTCAGATTCGTGAGGGCGCAAGGCTACGGAAGACCCGCCGAGCTTTCTGTAGGACTTTTCCTAAATGTGCACGCTTTATTGCCAGCCAAACCGGCGAATATAAAACCCTTTCACCGCCTGCGTCAGGCCCATGTACGCCAGCAGAATCACCGGCAGGAACACGAAGTACAGCGACGGCAGCGCCTGCAATTTGAAGTAGTGCGCCAGCGGTCCCATCGGCAGGAAGATGCCGACGGCCATGATGATTCCAGTCATCACCATCAGTGGCATCGCCGCGCGGCTTTGCAGGAACGGGATTTTCGGTGTGCGGATCATGTGCACGATCAGGGTCTGGGTCAGCAGCCCGACCACGAACCACCCGGACTGGAACAGGGTTTGATGGTCCGGGGTATTGGCGTCGAAGACGTACCACATCAAGGCAAACGTGGTGATGTCGAAGATCGAGCTGATCGGCCCGAAAAACAGCATGAAACGCCCGACGTCCGCCGGCTGCCAGCGTTGTGGTGTTTTCAGCATTTCTTCATCGACGTTATCGAACGGGATGGCGATCTGCGAAATGTCATAGAGCAGGTTCTGCACCAGCAGGTGCATCGGCAGCATCGGCAGGAACGGGATAAACGCACTGGCCACCAGCACCGAGAACACGTTGCCGAAGTTCGAACTGGCGGTCATTTTGATGTACTTGAGCATATTGGCGAAGGTCCGGCGCCCTTCCAGCACGCCCTCCTCCAGCACCATCAGGCTTTTCTCCAGCAGGATGATGTCCGCCGCTTCCTTGGCTATGTCCACGGCGCTGTCCACCGAAATGCCGATGTCGGCGGTGCGCAGCGCTGGCGCGTCGTTGATGCCGTCACCCATGAAACCGACCACATGGCCGTTGCCCTTGAGCAAACGCACGATGCGTTCCTTGTGCGACGGGGTGAGTTTGGCGAAAACGTTGGTGGTCTCCACCGCTACCGCCAGTTCGGCGTCGCTCATGCGCTCGATGTCGTTGCCCATCAGCAGGCCTTGCTGGTCCAGGCCGACTTCGCGGCAAATCTTCGCGGTCACCAGTTCGTTGTCGCCGGTCAGCACTTTCACGGCCACGCCGTGAGCGGCCAATGCTTTGAGGGCCGGCGCGGTGCTTTCCTTGGGTGGATCGAGAAAAGCCACGTAACCGATCAACGTCAGTTCCTGCTCATCCGCCAGGCTGTAGGTGTCGCGGCCCTCAATCATTGGCCGTGCGGCGACGGCGACGACACGAAGTCCTTCGGCGTTGAACGATGCGGTGACCTGACGAATCCGCGCCAGCAATTCATCGCTCAGTGCTTCATCGACCTCGCCGTGACGCACCCGCGTGCACACCGCCAGCACTTCTTCCACCGCGCCTTTGCAGATCAGCAGGTGCGAATGATCGCGCTCGGCGACCACCACCGACATCCGCCGGCGCGTGAAGTCGAACGGGATCTCGTCGACCTTGCGAAACGCGGTGCCGACTTTTAATTCACGGTGGATTTCCACGTGTTCCAGCACCGCCACGTCCAGCAGGTTTTTCAGGCCGGTCTGGTAGTAGCTGTTGAGGTAGGCCATTTCCAACACGTCATCGGAATCGTTGCCCCAGACATCGACATTGCGCGCCAGGAAGATTTTGTCCTGAGTCAGGGTGCCGGTCTTGTCGGTGCACAGCACGTCCATGGCGCCGAAGTTCTGGATCGCGTCGAGGCGTTTGACGATGACTTTTTTACGCGACAGGAACACCGCGCCCTTGGCCAGGGTCGAGGTGACGATCATCGGCAGCATTTCCGGGGTCAGGCCCACGGCAATCGACAGCGCGAACAGCAGCGCCTGGGTCCAGTCGCCCTTGGTGAAGCCGTTGATGAACAGCACCAGCGGCGCCATGACGAACATGAAGCGGATCAGCAACCAGCTGACTTTGTTGACCCCGGTCTGGAATGAGGTGGGTGCGCGATCGGTGGCGCCGACCCGCTGCGCCAGTGCACCGAAATAGGTGTTGTTGCCGGTGGTGAGAATCACCGCCATGGCCGTACCGGACACCACGTTGGTGCCCATGAACAGGATGTTGTCGAGGTCCAGCGGGTTGCGGGTGTCACTGTCCTGCTGACGGCGGAATTTTTCCACCGGCATCGATTCGCCGGTCATCGCGGCCTGGCTGACGAACAAATCCTTGGCGCCGAGCACCCGGCAATCGGCGGGAATCATGTCGCCGGCCGAGAGCACGATCAGGTCGCCTGGCACCAGTTGCTTGATCGGCAACTCGGTGCGCGCAGCATCCCGACGCAACACCGTGGCGGTGTTGCTCACCATCGCCTTGAGCGCGTCGGCGGCCTGGTTGGATTTGGTTTCCTGCCAGAAGCGCAGCAAGGTCGAGAGCACCACCATGGAGAAAATCACGATGGCGGCTTTCATGTCTTCGGTCAGCCAGGAGATGACCGCGAGCAAGGTCAGCAGCAGGTTGAACGGGTTTTTGTAGCAGTGCCACAAGTGGGTCCACCACGGCAGAGGCTGTTCGTGCTCGACTTCGTTGAGGCCGAATTGCACGCGCAGTGCATCGGCTTCGAGTTCGCTCAGGCCATCGGTGTGGCTGCCGAGGTTGTCCAGCAGTCGGCCGGTGTCGCTGTTGGCGGCGCTCACCAGGGTTTGCGCCAGGGTGGGAGGCACCTCGCGGCTGACCGTGGTGTCGGTGAAGTTTTCCAGCAGCGCCAGGCGACGGAAGTGTCGGGCGATGTGGCGGGTGCGCAGGAATCCGGCGAAGAATTCTTTGAGCAGGGTCAGGTTCATGGCAGTTCCCCCAGGGTCAGCCGGGAAACCGTCGAGCAGGCGTGTCGATACGCCGCGATGACGACACACAGTCGAACATCACGCACGGTTCAGCGTCGATGAGAGGGACGTCGGGACACGGACCAGGACTGGCCGCGATCGGGATGCCGCTGCTCGCTTTTCGGCGAGACAACGGCACAAAAAAGTTGCGCGTTATCTTGCCGGGAAGGTGCCGGTTATCGAAACCGGCCGACTACTGTCACTCGAACAAGTACCCACTGTGGGTCTCCGCTATTGATTGAAAACGCGCGAAGCTTACGCCCCGATTTCTGGAGAGTAAACGAAGGAAAGGCGTGTGGAGGGGGAATTGCGGGGTTCTTCAGGAAGGGTTCAGGATTCGGGATTTTTGCTGTACTTCAGGGCCTCTTCGCGAGCAAGTCGAATCGTCGCACCGCCGCTCCCACACTCGATCTGCGAACACAGGTCAAATGTGGGAGCGGCGGTGCGACGATTCGACTTGCTCGCGAAGACTGACTATCAGGCGCAAAGAATCTTAGCTGGCAGTCGCCAATAGCAGGTCCATCACCGACCGGCCATGCCCACGGTTCTTGCCATGGTCATACAACGAACCGGCAATCTCATCGGCGCGGATCGGCAGGATCGACAGCAAGGTGTCGCTCAAACCATGGCTTGCCTGGCAGAAGCCCTGCATATAAATGCCAGCCTTGCAGCGCTCGTCAGTGATCAGTTTGTAATTGCGATCAACCTCGAAATCCCCCAGGTATTGCTCCAGCGGCGCCAGCAGCTTGCGGTGCATCTGGCGCTCGTAACCGGTGGCCAATACCACGGCATCGTAATGACGGACCGTGACTTCACCCGTGGCGTTGTTGCGCACGGCCAACTCGATGCCGCGCTCGGTGGCGGTGGCTTTTTCGACGGTGGTCAGGGCGCGGAACGCATGGCGCGCGATGCCCGAGACTTTCTGGCGATAGAAGATGCCGTAGATGCGTTCGATCAGGTCGATGTCCACCACCGAATAGTTGGTGTTGTGGTACTCGTTGACCAGACGCTCGCGCTCGCTGCTCGCCTGCTGGAACACCAGATCAGTGAACTCCGGCGAGAACACTTCGTTGACGAAGGGGCTGTCGTCCGCCGGCTTCAGGGCCGAGCCACGCAGGATCATGTCCACCTGCACCGACGGGAAGCTGTCGTTCAAATCGATGAACGCTTCCGCCGCGCTTTGCCCGCCACCGATGATCGCAATGCTCATCGGCTGGTTGTTCACGCATGGCTGCTTGGCCATCTGCGCCAGATACTGGGAGTGGTGGAACACCCGGCTGTCACCCTTGAGCGCCTTGAACGCTTCGGGAATGCGCGGAGTACCGCCGGCACTGACCACCACCGAACGGGCGGTGCGAACGTGCTGCTGACCTTGAGTATCGCGCGAGATCACCCGCAGCGCTTCGACCTGCTGGTTGTGCAGCACCGGCTCGATGGTCAGCACTTCTTCACCGTAGCGGCTCTGCGCTTCAAATTGCCCGGCGACCCAGCGCAGGTAATCGTTGTACTCCATGCGGCACGGATAAAAGGTGCCCAGGTTGATGAAGTCCACCAGACGACCGTGGTGCTTGAGGTAATTGACGAAGGAGTACGGGCTGGTCGGGTTGCGCAGGGTCACCAGGTCCTTGAGGAAGGAGATCTGCAACTCACTCTGGGTCACCAGGGTGTTGCCGTGCCAGCGGTAGTCGGCCTGCTTGTCGAGAAACAGAACATCCAGTTCGCCCTGACTCGGCCCGCGCTCTTGCAGAGCGATGGCCAGCGCCAGGTTCGAAGGGCCGAAACCGACGCCGATCAGGTCGTGAACGATGGGCGATGCAATTGCCTGTGTCATTTCCAGTGTCCTCTGGATGAACCCCTCAACAAGGGGAATAAGCCTAAGTGACCTGATGCAGGACAGCAGGTCGTCTGTTGAGTAGGAACGAGGACAATGAAAAAAAATTTAACCGCTAATGATCAATGGGCGTCCCATTGCAGCATCCGCACACGGCAATGTTTCATTGCATTGACGATGTGCTTCTCCACCAGCGCGCGAGAAATACCGAGGTGTTCGGCGATCTCCGGATGCGACAGACCTTCGATCTTGCGCAGCAGGAAACTCTCGCGGCACAGCCGGGGTAATTCCGCCAATGCACGCTGGAGCATCTCCAGGCGTTGACCGTGATCGAGGCTGTGATGAGGGGATGGGGTGAAGTAGCGCTCTTCGTTGTCGAGCACTTCCAGCGATTCGACCTGACGCAGGGCATTGCGCCGATGGTCGTCGATCACCAGGTTGAGCGCGGTGCGATACAGGAACGCCCGAGGCTGCTCGATCGGCGTGTCGCTGGACCGCTCCAATACCCGCAGATAAGCGTCATGCACCACATCTTCGGCCACCTGACGGTTGCCCAGCTTGGCGTTCAAAAAACACACCAGCTCGCGATAGTAGTTTTCCAACATGACTCCCGGCCGCAGGGGTGCGGTTTCTGTCCTTGAGCCAGACCGGCGATCGCCGAAATAGGCAGTGGCACGATAGTGGCAGTTTGAGGCGCGTAATTTATAGTAATTCTCATATAGATTTAAAGTATTGCTTCACCTTGCCTCACAAATAGTCTGCACACAGCTTCACACTGCTTCACCTGTAGGAGCTGTCGAGTGAAACGAGGCTGCGATCTTTTGATCTTATTCTTAAAAAATCAAAGTCAAAAGATCGCAGCCTCGTTTCACTCGACAGCTCCTACACAGCTCCTACGGGTGTTACGCCGTATGTCCGAAGCTAAATTCCCCGCTACGTTCATCGTTTACAGGACAGCTCCCCGTCTCTGTCGCACGTTTTTGTGCACAGCCTGAACGACGGGCCGATATTCATTGGCCGGAACCCTGCATGAAACGTCCCCGACAGACCCGACGCGCCCTGCTTGTAGCACTTTGTCTGATCCCCGTTATCGCCGTCGCCGCCTGGCAGATCATCCCGCCCGGTCGAGACCAGTTCGCCACCGTGCAGGTCACCCGCGCCGACATCGAAAGCAGCGTCACGGCCTTGGGCACTCTGCAACCTCGACGTTATGTCGACGTCGGTGCCCAGGCGTCCGGGCAGATCCACAAGCTCCACGTGGAAGTCGGCGATGTGGTCAAGGAAGGCCAGTTGCTGGTGGAGATCGATCCGTCCACGCAACAGGCCAAACTCGACGCCGGGCGTTTCTCCATCGAAAACCTCAAGGCGCAGCTGCAGGAGCAACGGGCGCAGCACGACCTCGCCCGGCAGAAATTCCAGCGCCAGCAAAACCTCAAGGCCGGTGGCGCCACCCGCGAAGAAGACGTGCAGACCGCCGAAGCCGAACTGCGCGCCACCCAGGCCCGCATCGACATGTTCCAGGCGCAGATCCGTCAGGCCCAGGCCAGCCTGCGCAGCGACCAGGCGGAACTGGGTTACACCCGCATCTATGCGCCCATGAGCGGAACCGTCGTCGCACTCGACGCCCGTGAAGGCCAGACCCTCAACGCCCAGCAACAAACGCCACTGATTCTGCGCATCGCCAAGTTGTCGCCGATGACCGTCTGGGCCGAGGTGTCGGAAGCCGATATCGGTCACGTCAAACCCGGGATGACGGCCTGGTTCACCACCCTCAGCGGCGGCAACCGTCGCTGGAACAGCACCGTGCGGCAAATTTTGCCGGTGCCGCCCAAGCCGCTGGACCAGACCAGCCAGGGCGGCGGCAGCCCCGCCAGTTCGAGCAAAAGCGGCAGAGCTCGCGTGGTGCTGTACACCGTATTGCTGGACGTCGATAACGCCGACAACGCGTTGATGGCGGAAATGACCACCCAGGTCTTCTTCGTTTCGAATCAGGCGAAAAACACCCTGACTGCGCCTGTCGCGGCGTTGCAGGCCGGCATTGAAGCGAATATGCAAATTGCCCAGGTCGTGGCCAAAAATGGCCGCATTGAGCAGCGCGACGTGCGCACCGGCATCAGCGATCGCCTGCGGGTGCAGATCCTCGATGGCTTGCAGGAAGGCGATCACCTGTTGATCGGCCCGGCCGACAGGAGTGGCGGCTGAATGCTGACGCCCCTGATCGACCTGCAGGACATCCGCAAAGCCTACGGCGGCGGCGATTCACCGGAAGTTCACGTATTGCGCGGCATCGACCTGTCGATCCATGCCGGGGAATTCGTGGCGATCGTCGGTGCCTCCGGCTCCGGCAAGTCGACGCTGATGAACATCCTCGGTTGCCTCGACCGCCCGACCTCAGGCGAATACCGCTTCGCCGGGGAAAACGTCGCCACACTCGACAGCGACGAACTGGCTTGGCTGCGCCGCGAAGCATTCGGTTTTGTGTTCCAGGGTTATCACCTGATCCCATCCGGTTCGGCCCAGGAAAACGTCGAGATGCCGGCCATCTACGCAGGCTTGCCGGCCGCCGAACGCCACGCCCGCGCCGCCGCCCTGCTCGACCGCCTCGGCCTGGCCTCGCGCACCGGCAACCGTCCGCACCAGCTCTCCGGCGGCCAGCAACAACGGGTGTCCATCGCCCGCGCCTTGATGAACGGCGGCCATATCATCCTCGCCGATGAACCCACCGGCGCCCTCGACAGCTACAGCGGTGCCGAGGTCATGACCCTGCTCGACGAACTGGCGGGCCAGGGCCACGTGGTGATCCTCATCACCCACGACCGCGAAGTCGCGGCCCGGGCCAAACGCATCATCGAAATTCGCGACGGGCTGATCATCAGCGACAGCGCCCGCGACAATCCCGAAGCACAAACCTCGGCCAACCCTGGCGCGCTGCAAGCGGTGGATCTGCGCAAACGCCTGACCGAAGGCGCCGAAGCAACCGGCGCCTGGAAAGGCGAACTGGTCGATGCGGTGCAAGCCGCGTGGCGGGTGATGTGGATCAACCGTTTTCGTACCGCACTGACGCTGCTCGGGATCATCATCGGCGTCGCGTCGGTGGTGGTCATGCTGGCAGTGGGTGAAGGCAGCAAGCGTCAGGTGATGGCGCAAATGGGCGCGTTCGGCTCCAACATCATTTACCTCAGCGGCTCGTCGCCAAACCCGCGAACACCGCTGGGCATCGTCACCCTGGATGATGTCGCGGCGGTGGGAAGCCTGCCGCAAGTGACACGGATCATGCCGGTCAACGGCCAGGAGGCCGGGGTGCGCTTCGGCAACCTCGACCACTTGAGTTATGTCGGCGGCAACGACACCAACTTCCCGGCGATCTTCAACTGGCCGGTGGTAGAAGGCAGCTACTTCACCCAGGACGATGAACGCAACGCAGCAGCCGTCGCAGTCATCGGCCACAAGGTGCGGACCAAGTTGCTCAAGGACGTCGCTAACCCGATCGGCCAATACATCCTCATCGAGAACGTGCCATTCCAGGTGGTCGGCGTGCTCGCGGAAAAAGGCGCCGGTTCCGGCGACTCCGACAGCGACGACCGCATCGCCATCCCTTACTCCGCTGCGAGTGTGCGGTTGTTCGGCACCCACAATCCCGAATACGTAGCCATCGCCGCTGCCGATGCACGCAAGGTGAAAGAGACCGAAGTAGCCATCGAGCAATTGATGCTGCGTCTGCACAACGGCAAGAAGGATTTCGAGCTGACCAACAACGCCGCAATGATCCAGGCCGAAGCGCGCACACAAAATACGCTGTCGCTCATGCTCGGTTCGATTGCCGCGATCTCTCTGCTAGTTGGCGGGATCGGTGTGATGAACATCATGCTGATGACCGTGCGCGAACGCACTCGTGAGATCGGTATCCGCATGGCCACCGGCGCCCGACAGCGGGACATCCTGCGCCAGTTTCTCACCGAAGCGGTGATGCTTTCGGTGGTCGGCGGGCTTGCCGGGATCGCCCTGGCGCTGATCGTCGGCGGCGTGCTGATCCTCAGCGAAGTCGCCGTGGCGTTCTCCTTGATAGCGGTGCTCGGCGCCTTCGGCTGCGCCCTGGTCACCGGTGTTGTCTTCGGCTTCATGCCGGCCCGCAAAGCAGCCCGACTCGACCCGGTCACGGCCCTTACCAGTGAATGATCTCTCCATGAAGCCGCAACTCAGCCTGCTGACCCTCTGCCTGTTGCTCGGCGCCTGCGGCAGTCCCGCCCAGCGTCCGGACAGCGGCCTCCAGCCGCCCGCCGCCTGGCAATCGCCACACACTCAAAGCGCTACCCGCAGCCACCTGCAATGGTGGACGCAGTTCGGCAGCCCGGAGCTTGATCGCCTGATCGAACAGGCCCGGGTCGGCAGTTACGACCTGGCCGCTGCCATCGCTCGGGTGCGTCAAGCGCAAGCCGACACTGTGATTGCCGGCGGCTCGCTGCTGCCGGAGGTCAAGGCCGGCCTGAACGCCAATCGGCAGAAACTATTGCGCGGCAACAGCTACAGCCAGCTCGATGCCGACAGCGATAACAAGGCCGTCGATTACTTTAACGCCAACCTCAGCGCCACTTACGAAGTCGACTTCTGGGGCGGCCAACGCGCTTCCCGCGACAGTGTGCAATTCGGCTTGCAGGCCAGCGAATTCGATCAGGCGACGGTGGAGTTGACGCTGCTCAGCGGCGTCGCCAACAGCTACGCGCAAAGCGTGTCGTTGCGTGAGCAAAGTCGCATCGCCGAGCTGAATCTGGCGAACGCGCAGAATGTTTTGAAACTGGTGCAGACGCGTTTTGACGCAGGCTCGGCAACTGCCCTTGAACTGGCGCAGCAGAAGAGTCTGGTCGCCGCGCAACAACGACAATTGCCGCTGGTGCAGCAACAGGCTCAGGACGCACAGATCAGCCTCGCCGCCCTGCTCGGCCGGCCGGTGCAGGCATTGTCTTTGGGTCAGGAACGCTTTGATCAATTGTCATGGCCGACCATTGGCGCTGGGCTGCCCAGCGAACTGATCAGCCGACGCCCGGACATCGCCCGCGCCGAAGCGCAATTGGCCGCCGCACAAGCCGACGTCACCGTCGCCCGCGCGGCGATGCTACCGAAGGTCACGTTGAGCGCGGAACTCGGATCGGGCGCGGATCGCGCGGCGGACATGCTGCGCAATCCTTTCTACAACCTCACCGCCGGACTGCTTGCACCGGTCTTCAACAATGGTCGCCTGAGCGCCGAGCGCGACAAGGCCACGGCCCGCCAGGAGGAACTGCTGGAGACGTATCGTGGGGCGATCATCAATGGGTTCGCCGATGTGGAAAAAGCGTTGAACAGCATTCGCGGTCTGGACAAGCAGCGGCAGTGGCAAGGTGAAGAACTGAACCAGGCGCAGACGGCGTTCAACATTGCGCAAAGCCGTTATCAGGCCGGTGCCGAGGATTTGCTGACGGTGCTGGAGACACAGCGCACGCTGTATGCGGCGCAGGATCTGAATGTGCAACTGCGGTTGTCGCGGTTGCAGGCGAGTATTGCGTTGTACAAAGCGCTTGGCGGCGGGTGGCAGGTGTTGTAATGCGGCGTCTGTCAGGCCGCCTTCGCGAGCAAGCCCGCTCCCACATTGGACCGAGGTGCACACAGATCAAATGTGGGAGCGGCGGTGCGACGATTCGACTTGCTCGCGAAGAACGATAACTCGGTCTTCCGGCTTAACTGGTAATCGGTTTGGCCTTCAAATGCCGCGCATACCAAGGCCGCTGCGGCACCTTGCGGAACAGATCCGCCAGTTTCTTCTCGTCGTCACCAAAGGTAATCCGCAACGCCAGCTTCATGGTTTCCGGGTCCATCTCCACCGACTTGCCGGCCTGTAATCCCGGCGTGGTGGCGCAACCATGGGTGCTCGGGCCGAGCCACGGATCATCGATCTCGACCCAACGCCCAGGCGCAAACCAAGGCACGCCATTCACTTCCAGCCGACTGACCGCCCCCGGATGAAAACGCTCGTGCGCACGGAACCAGTCTTCCAGACGATCATCGATCCAGCCATGGAAATGCCAGAAAACCGGGTTCACGTGGGACGAAAACGGATCGCCGAGGAAGTCGTTTTCCGGCGCATACCAGCGTGCGGAAAAGTCCGCCGGATCCCGGGCAAACGGCACGGGTTGACCGTTGGACGGATCACGCGGCACCGAGGCCCAACGCATGTGCAGCCAGTCGTGTAGCCCCAATTCGACCTCTGAACCGAACTGACCCAGGGTCAATTTCGACAGGTAACGAGGGTCACGGTACTGCGATTCCCAGACCTGGAAATTGCTGTGGTAGGTCTCGGCGGTCTTGATGTCGCTGACCCATTGCGAGTACTCGGCATCGTCGTCGGCCAGCCAGGTCGGCGGCAGCGCGGTGCCATCGTGGTTGTCGAAATAACGGGCGAACCCGACCCGATCACGCGCCAGTTCCGGCTGTGGCAAGGGGAAGTGCGACCAGGACGGCAAGTCTTGCAGGGAGCGCGCCTTGCCGAGCATGTGCCGGTGCATGAAGAAGAAATCCACACCCGAGCCGTTACGATCCTTGCGCGCGCCACGGGCATCACGCTCCTTGTCTCGCGGGCCAGGCTGCCAGCCAATGCCGCGCAAAGCGCCGCGTTTGTCTTCGGACAGGGTGTGCCATTTGTCTCGGGAGGCATGCCAGAGCTGGTGAAACAGCCGATGTTCCGGAGACACCAGCCAAGCCAGCAGCGTCGGGTTGAGACCGCTGCGCTCGCGGGCTTCGGGGAACACCCGTTTGACGGCAATGAAGCGATTGTCCTGGGCCGTCAACATCAGCGGACGGTCCAGATTCAACACCCGACCACTGAGGGTGCCGCTGCCAGCATTGCCGAAACCGGCCCAGACTTCGTCCAGCAACAGGCTGAATTCGTAATCCGCTGTGCCGCTGGCGCTGAGCAGCCGCCAGCTCAATTGCGCCGGTTTAGCGACGGCCAGATCGCCGAGCACCCGGTAACGCGGCGCTTCGCTCGAACGCAAACGCTCGGCGGTGTCGAGGAACCCGCTCAAGCCGCGACCTTTGTGACCGATGTCGAGAAACACCTCCAGCCCGTCCCGTGGCAGGCCTTCAATGCCGGCATCATGACCTTCGAAACGAATCTGCCAGACACCGCGCAAGGTGTTCGCCAAGTGCTGGCCAGCGACATCCGCGACATCGAATGATGCTTCGCCGGGGGTGATCGTCGGATCCGGTTTCGTCCATTCACGATGCCCATAAAAAGCCGCAGGCACGGCGGCGCCGGTCAGCGCCAGGCCTGCCATGAACCATCGTCGAGAAATCGTCATTGCCCTACCTGTGTCAGCCATGAAGCAGGCTTTATCCAAGCTAGAACGTTTGTTGCCTCCAAAAATTTAAAAGCTTCGCGAGCAAGCCCGCTCCCACATTTGATCTATGTACACCTCGGTCCAATGTGGGAGCGGGCTTGCTCGCGAAGAGGCCATCAGCTCCACCCTAAATTTCCAACGGGATCACTCGTCCATCCCAGATAGCAAAGCCCTCCACACCGGGGCAACGAACCTGACTGAGATGAACATGACAAAACCACGTTCGAAAAAGGCTCTTTACATCGGCCTGCCGCTGGCCCTGGCAATCAGCGCCGGTGCAGGCTTTGCGGCCTGGGATTACTGGTTCAAGGACAATCCCGGTTACCCGGTCAAGGTGATGAAACAGGCCGATGAGCTGCACGAGCGAATCCTCTCCTTCGACAGCCACGTCACCGTCCCGCTGGACTTCGGCACCGCCGGCAATGAAGCCGACAAGGACGGCACCGGGCAGTTCGACCTGGTCAAGACCGGGCGTGGACGCCTGTCCGGTGCGGCCCTGACGATTTTCGGCTGGCCGGAAATCTGGAACGGCGCCAACGCCCCGCACCGCCCCACCGCTGGTTTCGTCGACGAAGCACGGTTCGAGCAGGAAACCCGCTACAAAATCATCAGCACACTGGTTCGCGACTTCCCTAATCAGGTTGCCATCGCCTACACCCCCGACGACTTCCGACGCCTGCATGGCGAAGGCAAGTTCGCGATCTTCATGAGCATGCTCAACGCCTATCCGCTGGGCAATGACCTGAACGCTCTGGACAAGTGGGCGGCGCGCGGCATGCGCATGTTCGGCTTCAGCTATGTGGGCAACAACGCCTGGGCTGATTCGTCCCGGCCGCTGCCGTTTTTCAACGATTCCCGCGACGCCCTCGGCGGCCTCTCGGAGATCGGCAAGCAGGCCGTGCACCGCCTCAACGACCTCGGCGTGATCATCGACGTCTCGCAGATGTCGACCAAGGCGCTGGAGCAAGTTGCCCAACTGAGCCGTGCACCGATGGTCGCGTCCCACTCGGCACCCCGAGGGTTGGTAGACATCCCGCGTAACCTCAGCGACCAGGAAATGCAGCTGATCAAGAACAGCGGCGGCGTGGTGCAGATTGTCGGTTTCCCGACCTACATCCGCCCGCTCAGCCAGACCACCCAGGACAAACTCAACGCCCTGCGCGCACGCTTCGACCTGCAACCGTTGCAAGGCCTGGAGATGGCACTGATGCCGGGGGACCCGGTGATCACCGTCTGGTCCGAACAACGTTTCGGCGAGTACGCCAGTCAGCTCTACGCCATCGTCGACGAGGAGCCCAAGGCCACGCTCAAGGACTACGGCGACGCGATCGACTACGCGGTGAAGAAAATCGGCATCGACCATGTCGGCATCAGTTCCGACTTCAACGACGGTGGCGGCCTGGACGGTTGGAAGGATGTCAGCGAGGCCCGCAACGTGACAGCCGAGCTGATCAGTCGCGGCTACGGCGAAGCCGATATCGCCAAGCTCTGGGGCGGCAACTTCCTGCGGGTCTGGGACCAGGTGCAGAAGTCCTCCAAGCCTGTGGCGAAAAACTGATTCTCTCTTTTGCAGAAGCGAACCGAGCTCATGACCAACCGTCGTTCATTCCTCAAACAGGCCGGCATTCTCGCGGCTGGCCTGCCCTTGGGCGCTGCCGTGAACCTGCCGGCGCTGGCTGCCAATCCGGCGCCGCTGCCGAAGGATAAATGGGCGCAACTGCGACAGATGTTCAATCAGGACCCGGACTACCTGCACTTCGCCAACTTTCTGGTGACCTCACACCCAAGGCCGGTGCGTGAAGCGATCGACATGCACCGCGCCAACCTCGACCGCAACCCCGGCCGGGCCATGGACTGGGACTTGGGAGAAACCGAAAAGCGCGAGCAGGAAGTGCGCGTCTGGGCCGGTCGCTACCTCAAGGCCAAGCCCGAGCAGATCGCCCTCACCGGCAGCACCACCGAAGGCCTTTCCCTGATCTACGGCGGCATCCATGTGCGCCCCGACCAGGAAATCCTCACCAGCGAACACGAACATTACGCAACGAACTATGCGCTGGGGTATCGCCAGCAAAAGGACGGGGTCAAGGTTCGCAAGCTCAAGCTGTTCGAGAACAGCCACAGCATTTCCGTGGATGAAGTGCTGGGCTCGATTGCCAAAGGCATTCGCCCCGAAACCCGAGTGCTCGGCATGACGTGGGTGCAATCGGGCAGTGGCGTGAAACTGCCGATCGGCGAGATTGGCAAACTGGTGGACGAACAGAATCGCAACCGCGAGGAAAAGGACCGCATCCTGTATGTGGTCGACGGCGTCCATGGCTTCGGCGTCGAGGACCTCGACTTCCCCGACATGCACTGCGATTTCTTCATTGCCGGCACGCACAAATGGATGTTCGGCCCGCGCGGTACCGGGATCATCTGCGCCCGTTCGACCGAGCTCAAGGACGTGACGCCGACCATTCCAACGTTCTCCGAAGCCACCACCTTCTCGACCCTCATGACCCCCGGTGGCTATCACAGCTTCGAACATCGCTGGGCCCTGAACGAAGCCTTCAAGCTGCACCTGGACCTGGGCAAGGCCGAGGTGCAGGCGCGCATCCACGCGCTCAATACCTATGCGAAAAACCGCTTGCTGGAGCACCCGCAGATCGAATTGGTGACGCCAATGAGCCCGGACCTGTCGGCCGGTTTTACCTTCTTCCGGGTCAAGGATCGCGACTGCGAAAAAGTCGCCGTCCAGCTGATGGAAAACCGCGTGGTCTGCGACTCGGTGGACCGCGACGTCGGCCCGGTGATCCGCATCGCCCCCGGCTTGCTCAACACCGAAAACGATATCGACCGTTTCATGGCCGCGTTGAGCATGAGCCTGTGATTTCCTTTAATCGAGATGATTCATGAACCGTGATCTGCTGACCCCGCCGCTCAAGGCACTCACACTGACAGCCCTCATGGCCGGCCTGCTGCCTGCTACCGCGCAAGCCGCGGCAACGGCGCAACCGGGCAAAGTGTTCAAGGACTGCCGGGACTGCCCGGAAATGGTCGTGCTGCCCGTCGGCACCTTCACCATGGGCACCCCCGATGACGAAGTCGGGCGCGAACCCGATGAAGGTCCGATGCACGAGGTGACCTTTGCCAAACCGTTCGCCATGAGCCGCTTCCAGGTCACCGCCGGTGAATGGGACAGCTACGTGCGCGAGAGTGGCGTGACCATTGCCAATGGCGACACCCGGCCGGGTCGCGAGTGCGTCGCCAGCAAGCCGCGTTATCCGCAAAGTCCGCGTCAGCCGGCGGTGTGCATGAACTTCGATGACGTGAAAAACTACGTCGCCTGGCTGTCGAAAAAAACCGGGCAGACGTACCGCATGGTCAGCGAGGCCCAACGCGAATATGCCGCGCGCGGTGGCAGCAAAGGGCCGTTCCCCTTCCCGTTCGATGAGGGCAAGGAATACAGCATCAGCAAACACGCCAACACCTATGGCCCTGCGGACGGTTACAGCTTCAGCTCGCCAGTGGGCAGCTACCCGCCGAATGCCTTCGGCCTGTACGACATGCACGGCAATGTTTACGAATGGGTCGAAGACTGCGAACACCCGGACTACGTCGGTGCGCCCACCGATGGCAGCGCCTGGGTCGAGCCCAAATGCGAAGCCGTGCGGATTCGCGGCAACGACTGGGGTGAAGCGCCGGTGTTCTCCCGCTCAGGCAACCGCAACAGCCAGTACCCGCAAGAGCGCGGCGACTGGATGGGATTTCGCATCGTGCGCGACCTATAAACCAGTTGGTGTCAGACGAACCGTGTAATCGTTCTTCGCGAGCAAGCCCGCTCCCACATTTGATTTCAGGCGTTCACCAATTTTGTGTTCGCTGGAGATCTAATGTGGGAGCGGGCTTGCTCGCGAAGGCGGACTTTCAGTCAACATCGCCATCCACTGACATGACGGCAATCATCAGATCACCGCCAGTCGGCGCCCTTCTAAATTAAGCCTTTCACCAGACGTTCTACTGGGTATCTGCCTTCACGACCCAAGGAACTGTCTTCCATGACCCAGCCTACCCGTGGCGCCATCGGCGAATTGTTCGCCCTGTTGAAACCCTTTCGGCTCATCGTCGCCGCGTCCATTTTCCTGGGCATGGTCGGCGGCCTGAGCGTCACGGTATTGCTGGCGACCATCAACAACGCCCTGCATTCGGACACCGGCCTGACCCAAGGCGTGGTCGCTCTGTTCGCCGGCCTGTGCCTGCTGGCGCTGGCCAGTTCGATCTGCTCGGACATCGGCACCAACTATGTCGGCCAGCACATCATCGCCAAGCTGCGTAAACAGTTGGGGGAAAAGGTCCTGTCGGCACCGATCGAACAGATCGAGCGCTATCGCAGCCACCGCCTGATCCCGGTGCTGACCCACGACGTCGACACCATCAGCGACTTCGCCTTCGCCTTCGCGCCGCTGGCCATTTCCGTCACCGTGACCCTGGGTTGCATGGGCTACCTGGCCATTCTGTCGTGGCCGATGTTCCTGATCATGGTCGCCGCCATCCTGATCGGCACGGCGATTCAGGCCTACGCCCAGAGCAAAGGGGTGCAGGGTTTCATGGCCGCCCGTGAGGCCGAAGATGAACTGCAAAAGCACTACAACGCGATTGCCGAAGGTGCCAAGGAACTGCGCATTCATCGCCCACGCCGCCAGCGCATGTTCGTCTCGGGCATCAAGGCTACGGCCGAGTTCATCTGCAACACCCAAGTGCGTTCCATCAACACTTTCGTGATCGCCAAGACCTTCGGCTCGATGCTGTTCTTCGTGGTCATCGGCCTGGCCCTCGCGCTGCAAACCTTTTGGCCGAGTGCCGATGAAACCGTGATGAGCGGCTTCGTGCTGGTGCTGCTTTATATGAAAGGCCCGCTGGAGCATTTGATCAGCACCTTGCCGATTGTCAGTCGCGCGCAGATCGCCTTCCGCCGCATCGCCGAACTGTCGGAGCAGTTTTCCACCCCGGAACCTCATCTGCTGCTCAGCGATAAAGGCAACGTCAAGCGAGCGGTGCACGAACTGAAACTGGCCGATGTGCGTTTCAGCTTCCCGGCGGTCGAAGGCGCTGCGCCCTTCCAGCTCGGGCCGGTGAACCTGACGATCAAGCAAGGCGACATCACCTTTATTGTCGGCGAGAACGGTTGCGGCAAGACCACGCTGATCAAGCTACTGCTGGGTCTGTACACACCTCAACAGGGAGAAATCCGCGTCAATGGCGAGGCGATCGACGCGCAGAACCGCGATGACTATCGCCAGCTGTTCACCACGATTTTTGCCGACTATTACCTGTTCGATGATGTGGTCCAGGGCGATACGCACATCCCCGAAGACGCCAACAAATACCTGCAACGGCTGGAGATCGCGCACAAGGTCAGCGTCAAGGACGGCAACTTCACCACCACCGACCTCTCCACCGGCCAGCGCAAACGCCTGGCCCTGGTCAATGCCTGGCTGGAGGAACGTCCGGTGCTGGTGTTCGATGAATGGGCGGCTGACCAGGACCCGACCTTCCGCCGGATCTTCTATACCGAGCTGCTGCCGGACCTTAAACGCCTGGGCAAGACCATCATCGTGATCTCCCACGATGACCGTTATTTCGACGTGGCGGACCAACTGGTGCGCATGGAAAGCGGACGGGTCGTCACCGAGCCCGCCCCCGCCTGAAACAGAAAACCGCGGTCTGTGTAGCAGCTGGCGAAGCCTGCGTTCGGCTGCGCAGCAGTCGCCATTTCGGCTCGCGTGGTCTTCCTGATGCACCGCGGATTCTGGTTTTACGACTGCTTCGCAGCCGAACGCAGGCTTCGCCAGCTGCTACATAGATCGCGTTGCGGCGGCCTTCAAGAGTTTTATTTCTCCGGTTTCTTTCCGGTTTTACGTTCGTGCTGCGTCTAATAATCATTCCTATTAACAAAAACTCTGCACAACACTTTTTCAGGAGCTCAGGTAAGTAATGCGACCTCAAACACCCCGCACACCTCTCGCGCTAGCCGTACAGCGCCCGACTTTGCATCGCACCCTGTTCACTAGCGTACTGCTGACCGCCACCTTGCTGGGGAGCTCGATGGCCAATGCGGCACCTGTAAAAGTGAACATTGCAGGTCAATCGCTTTCCAACGCGCTGACCGAACTGGGCATGCAGACCAATCTGCAAATCCTCTACAGCCCGGATCAGGTTGCCGGGATCAAGTCTCGCGCGGTGTCCGGTTCACTGGAACCGTCCGATGCCCTGAAGGCCCTGCTGCAAGGCACCGGCATCTCGTTCCAGATCAACGGCAACAGCGTCACCCTGGTGTCTGGCGGCGGCTCGAGCCTGCAACTGGGCGCGACCACCATTTCCGGCCAGGCCCTGGGCCTGACCACTGAAGACACCGGTTCCTACACCACCGGCGCCACCACCACCGCGACCAAACTGCCGCTGACCCTTCGCGAAACACCGCAATCGGTGACCGTGGTGACGCGTCAGCAAATGGACGATCGCGGCGCCAAGAGCGTCGGCGACGTATTGCGCAACACCCCTGGCGTCACGGCGCAGAAGTACGACAGTGACCGTACCGAGTTTTCCGCCCGTGGCTTCGCCATCACCAACTTTCAGTACGATGGCATCAACCTCCCGTACGACGGCGTTTACGGTGAGAACCCCAACAACAGCGACGACGCTGCCAGCCTCGATCGCGTCGAAGTGATCAAAGGCGCCACCGGCCTGATGACCGGCGCGGGCGACCCGTCCGCCACCGTCAACCTGGTGCGCAAGAAACCGACCAAGGAATTCAAGGCTTCGGTCAGTGCCACCGCCGGTTACTGGGACAACTACCGCACCGAAGGCGACATCTCCGGTTCGCTGAACGAGTCCGGCAGCGTGCGCGGCCGCTTCGTCGGCGCCCTCCAGGATAAAGGCTCGTACATCGACCACTACAGCCAGAAGAAAGACCTGTTCTACGGCATCCTCGAAGCCGACCTGACGGACGACACCCTGCTGACCCTCGGCGTCGACAAGTCCAGTGCCACCCCGCGCGGCAGCTCCTGGACCGGTAACGCGCCGTACTTCACCGACGGCGGCCGTACCGACTTCTCTCGCAGTTTCAACCCCGGCGCCGACTGGAGCCGTCGTGATTTCGACAGCGTCACCTACTTCTCGTCGCTGGAACAGGCACTGGCCAATGACTGGAAGTTCAAGGCCAGCTTCGACCAGAAAACCACCGATCACGATACCCAACTGGCCTCGGCCAGCGGGGGTTCTGCGGACCGCGCCACGGGCGAAGGCAATTTCCTTTACTGGGGTCGCTGGGAAGGTCATCGCGTGCAGAACACGGCTGACGTGAACGTCTCCGGACCGTTCACCCTGGGCGGTCGCGAGCACGAACTGGTGGCCGGCTTCATGGCGTCCCACTCGCGCCAGACCGGCGCAACGTACGACACCAGCGCCTTCGAACTGGTGCCGGGCAGCATCTATGACTGGAACGGTAGCCTGCCGAAACAGGAGTTCCCGAAAAACGGCAAGTACGACCGCACCCAGAGCCAGAACGGTCTTTACCTGGCCACGCGCCTGCGTCCGACCGACGACCTGTCGTTCATCCTCGGCAGCCGTCTGAGCACCTTCAAGTACAACGAGGATTACTCGTACTATCCGGGCGGCACCCTCACCGACACCCACGCCAGCTACAAGGAACACGGCGTTGTCACGCCTTACGCCGGTGTGGTCTATGACCTGAACGATACCTACTCGGTCTACGCCAGCTACACCAAGATCTACCAACCTCAGATCAACAAGGACATCAACGGTTCGACCCTGGCACCGGTCGAAGGCGACAGCTACGAAACCGGCCTGAAAGCGGCTTACTTCGAAGGCAAACTGAACGCCAGCCTGGCCTTCTTCCGCATTGAGCAGGACAACGTCGCTCAATCGATCGGCACCGATTTGAATACCGGCGACGGCATTTTCAAGGCCACCGACGGCGCCACCACTAATGGTGTGGAACTGGAACTGGCCGGCGAACTGGCTCAGGACTGGAACGTGTCTGCCGGCTACACCTACGCCCGCACCCGTGACAAGGACGAACAGCGCATCTTCGGTTTCCCGCTGGCCACCAGCAAACCGGAACACGTGATTCGTACGTTCACCACTTACCGTCTGCCCGGCGCGCTGGACCAGTTCACCGTCGGTGGCGGCATCAGCTGGCAGAGCGCTTTTTACGGCCAGAGCTACAGCCCCAACGTGGGCGGTGGCGAGGGCGGCAGCACCTCTCTCAAACAAGGCGGCTACACCCTCGTGGACCTGATGACCCGTTATCAGTACGACGAACACCTGAGCTTCACCGCCAATGCCAACAACGTCTTCGACAAGAGGTACCTGACCGGCCTGGGCAACTTCGGCACCACGTTCTACGGCGAGCCGCGTAACCTGCAGATCACTGCGAAATATGATTTCTGAGTGGCTGAGCTGAAATGAAAAATGCCCGTATCGCGAGATACGGGCATTTTTTTGGCTGTGAGATTTGTGTCGTCTGTGATGCCCTCATCGCGAGCAAGCTCGCTCCCACAGTGGATCTTGGTTAGATACAAAGCCTGCGTACGACCGAGATCAAATGTGGGAGCGAGCTTGCTCGCGATGGCGGCAGTCGCCCCATCAGAGATCCCACTGATCAAACACAAAAAACCCGGCAGTGATTACTCAAGTGGGTCGAGCTGATCCAGTGCCCGGTTCAAACACGCCGGCTCAAGCCATGTTTAAACGCGGTCATTCAAAGCCGCGAACGCACCCACCCCGCCACTTCCGAGTGAATCCCTTCCACTTCCCCCAACAACCCCGCCATGCGCAAAAAGTCATGGGTCATCCCAGGCTGTTCCAGCAACGTCACCTCATTCCCCGCCGCTCGCAGCCGATCCGCATACGCCAACCCTTCGTCATGCAACGGATCATGCCCGGCCAAATACACCAGAGCCGGCGCCACGCCTGACAAATCCTCCGCCAGCAACGGCGAGCAGCACCAATCTGCCAGATCCTCTGGCGTACGTCCGTAATGCGCATAGAACCAATCCAGCGTCGGCGTCTCCAGCAAATAACCCTCGGCGAAATCCCGATGCGACGCGCGCTTGGTGGTGGCATCCGCCACCGGGTACACCAACAATTGCGCCTTGGGTTTCAACGCCAGTTCCTCAGGTTCACGCACCGCCATGATCGACAACACCGTCGCCAGCGTCGCGCCCACGCTGTCACCGGCCACGGCCACCCGCGTTGCGTCCAGGCCATGTGCCGCGCCTTCACGCAACAGCCAGTTACCCGCATCGCAGGCATCCTGCACCGGCGTCGGGAACCGCCATTCCGGCGCCAGGCGATAATCCACCGTCAACAAGGCAAAACCACCTTGGGAAGCCAGCCGCCGACACAACGCATCATGGGAATCGAGACTGCCGACTACATAGCCGCCACCATGGAAATACAACACCACCGGTTGCAGCCCATCGACCGATTGCCCGTCGCGATACACCCTTGCCGACAGGCTGTGGCCATCTCGCGCAGCGATGGTGAAGTCCTCGCAGGCAACGCTGTCCAGCGGCACATCGAGAAACCCCGACGACGCTTCGAAATCGATCCGCGCCTGTTGCGGCGACTGTTCATGCATCGCGCGACTTTTGCCGGTCATCCGGCCGAACTCGGCGAGTTCTAGAAATGCTTCAAGTTCTGGCAAAACAGCCATGGGAAAATCCTTCACACAAATAGGTAAATAACCGGGCAATACACAATCTTGAAGCCAGCGAGAACCCTGTGGGAGCGGCGGTGCGGCGATCCGACTTGCTCGCGAAGAGGCCATCTCAGGTGACATTGATGTTGCCTGACACACCGCTTTCGCGAGCAAGCCCGCTCCCACAGGAGTTACGCGATAGCCGGCCTGCGTTCCAACAGGTCTTCAAGCTCATCGAGCAGCTCATCACCGCGCAGCAACTCGTAGTGCCCGCCCGCCAACAAGCGATCAACGCCGTGGCTACCGACCTGGGCCTCAAACACCCGACGTTCGTCGTCGCGCTCGGCCACCCACCAGCGATGCGCCTTAATCTGAATCGCCGGCAGTTGCTGATGCGCCAGCGCCAGTTGCTTGAGGCGTGAGCCAGTGGCGAAGATCTGCGTGAGTTCCCCCGCGCCCAACGCAGCTTGCTCATTGGAGCCGTGCATGGCCGCCTCGATCACCGCCGTGGAACCCTCTCGCTCATTCAAATCAGCGGCTTTTAGCGCAATCAGCGCCTGAGCCTCATCGGCCGGCAGACCGAGCACAAACTTCAGGAAGTCGCCCAGGTCCTCACGCCAGTCCCCCGCTTCTGCGGTGCCCGCTACGTAACTGTCGACCAGCCCGGCAAACGCGACCGTTTCACCCTGGGTTTCCAGTTCGTGAGCGACCAGTTGCGTCAACGCGCCACCCAGCGACCAGCCCAGCAAGTAATAAGGTCCCTTGGCCTGCTGACTGCGAATCCGTTGCGCATAGGCTTGAGCCATCGCCAGCAGCGACTCGTCCTGCCAGTGCGGATCAAGCAGCATCCGGCATTGCAGGCCGTACACCGTGCGCCGGCCTTCCAGTCGACGGGCCAGCGGTTCGTAGTCGAACACCGTGCCGAAACCGGCGTGCAGGCAGAACAGCGCCGGCACGTTCGGGATCCGCGCATTCAGCGCCAGCAACGGGTCCGGCGCTGCTGCAACTGGCTCGGCAGCCTGATAGCCACTGAGTTCGGCGATGCAGGGTTTCTGCATCAAATCCCGCAGCTTCAATTCAAAGCCCAATTGCGGCTGACTGCGCACCCGCGAGATGACTTTGAGCACCTGCAACGAGTCGCCGCCGAGTTCGAAAAAGTTGTCGTCGATGCCCACTTGCGGCGCGCCCAGTACCTCTTGCCAGATCGCGGTCAGCGCCGTTTCCAGTGCGTTGCGCGGTGCGCGATAACCGCCGAGCGCCCATTCCGGCGTAGGCAGTGCGCGGCGGTCGAGCTTGCCGTTGGCCGACAGCGGGAAACGCTCCAGCACCATGATTCGCGCCGGCACCATGTAATCCGGCAGTTGCGCTTGCAGTTCAGTCTTCAAGCGACGATCCAGCCCGACAGCACCGACCGCCACCACATAACCCACTAACTGCTTGCCGGTCGGCGTGTCGTGCACCACCACGGCGGCATCCTGCACCCCGGCGCAATCACGCAGACGGGCTTCGATTTCGCCCAGTTCGATGCGGAAACCACGGATCTTCACTTGATGGTCGAGACGCCCCAGGTAGTCGATCAACCCGCACTCGCGCTGGCGCACCAGGTCGCCGGTGCGGTACATGCGGCCACCGGCCTCGAACGGGTCCGGAATGAAACGCTCGGCACTCATGCCGGGACGCTGGTGATAACCGCGCGCCAGGCATTCGCCGCCCAGGTACAACTCGCCACTGACACCGACCGGCAACGGATTGAGGTCCGCATCCAGCACATACAAGCCACGCCCGGCCACACCACGACCAATCGGCGCATACGCCGCGTCGCAGGTTTCGCTGACCTCGGCACGCCACAACAGCGGCGTGACCACGGTTTCGGTCGGGCCGTAACCGTTGACCAGATGCTGCGGACGCAGGGCCCGTTTGACCTGTTCGAAACTCGCCTCCGGCACCGCATCACCGCCAAAGCAATACACCTCGACCGCCGGTGGATTGCCCAAACGTTCAGCCACCTCGGCCATCTGTTGCAGGTACGCCGGCGGGAAGCAGGCAACCGTGACGCCATGACGATGCAACACTTCCAGGGTTTGCTCCGGGGTCCACAAACTGTCATCACGAATCACCAGACTGCCGCCGGCCAACAGCACACTCAGCCAACGCTCCTGCGCACCGTCGAAGGCGAACGACATGAAGTGCAGCTCGCGGCTGCGCGGTGCCAGTTCGTAGAGTTCGATGATGCCGCGGCAATGCCGGGCAATCGGACCGCGCGCCACGGCCACGCCTTTCGGTTGGCCGGTGGAACCGGAGGTGTAAATCAGGTACGCGAGGTGCCCCGGCAGCGGTCGGGAAACCGGGCACGCGGCGTTGTCAGCAACGCTTAACTGATCGAGCAACAGCCTTGGCGGGCTATCAGCCAAGGTCAGTCGTTCGCCCAGATCACTGTCGCAAAGCAACAGGCTGGCCGCCGAATCGCTCAACATATAAGCCAGTCGCTCGGCCGGGTACGCCAGGTCCAAAGGCAAATAAGCCGCCCCTGCTTTCAACACCGCAAGGAACGCAACGATGGTGCGTTCGGAACGCGGCAACGCCACCGCCACCAGACTTTCCGGCCCGATGCCGCGATCGATCAGTTGCTGCGCCAGCCCATTGGCCTGCACCTCAAGCTGTGCATAACTGACTTCCCGATCCTCGCAGATCAAGGCGACTTTCTGCGGTTGCGTGCGCACGTACTGATTGAACGCGTGCAACAAATCGGCGTTATCGTCGGACACCTGCGGCAGACTCAAACGCGCTTCAGGCAAACCAATGTTGCCAAGCAGACGCATGGCATCCTCCGGCAACGCACGCAGCAACCCTTCAAGCCGCGCACGAATCCGCTCAACTTCCACTTCACTGAAGCGATCACGCAGGAACAGATACTCAACTTCCAGGCCTTCTTCATTGGCGCTGACCATCAAGTCCATCGGGAAGTTGGTCACCCCGCCACTGCCGACTTCGGCAAAGCGCAACTCACCTTCCTCGCCCCCTTTCAAGGCACGGTCCACCGGATGGTTTTCGAACACGATGATGCTGTCGAACAAGCCCTGACCACCCTGCCCGGCCCAGCGCTGAATGTCCGACAACGGCGTGTGCTCGTAGTCGCGCACCATCAGGTTGTAATCCTGCAAGTCGCGCAGCCACTCACCCAATGGCTGTTGCGGATCGAGGGTCTGGATCACCGGCAAGGTGTTGATGAACAGGCCGAGCATGTCCTGCGCGCCGGCCAACCCGGTCGGACGCCCCGCCACCGTGGCGCCGAACGCGACACTGCGTTGGCCGCTGTGACGTTGCAACAACAGCAGCCATGCGCCTTGCACCAGTGTGTTGAGGGTCACGCGCTGACGCTTGGCGAACGTGTGCAATTTGCGCGTCGCCTCGGCGTCGAGGTTGCTGTACATCACGCCATGGCCGGAGCCTGTCGCACCGGAAGCCTTGGCCAGAATGGTCGGTTCTTCGAGCAACGCCAGGCGCTCACGCCAGAAGCCTTCCGCCTGCGCACCGTCCTGTCGTTGCAGCCAGGCGATGTAGTCAGCGTAACGACCGGTCAGGGTCGGCAGGCTGTCATTGTGGTACAGGCGCAACATGTCGCCCAACAGGCGCGAAGCACTCCAGCCGTCCAGCAACAGGTGATGGTAGATCCAGATCATCTGGTAACGGTCATCACCCAGGCGCACCAAGATGAAACGCATCAGCGGCGGGCAGCTCAGGTCGAAGCCTTTGGCCTGTTCCGCAGCCGCCAGCTCGCCCAGCGCCTGTTCGGTGTCGGTGCGGTCACGCCAATCGAGTTCTTCGATCGGCAACTCGACATCAGCGAACACCGCTTGCAGCGGATCGGCCAAGCCATCGCGCCAGCGGAACGCCGCGCGCAGCACTTCATGACGCTCGACCAAGGTTTGCCAGGCCGCACGGAAACGCGGCACCTGCAAGCCGTCGACCGCCACGCTCAACTGGTTGACGTAGGGGTTCAGCTCCGGTGAATCGAGGCAATGGAACAGCATGCCTTGCTGCATCGGCGACAGCGGATACAAGTCTTGCAGCCCTTCATGGGCAGCGATATCGATGTGCGGCACCAGCGCAAACGCAGGGACTTTCGGTGCTTCAACCAACGCCGCTTCACGGCTGGTCGCCACCGCAGCGAGTGCCCGTATGGTCTGCTGCTCGAACAGTTGCTTCGGACTGAACACCAGCCCGCGCTGCCCGGCGCGACTCACCGCTTGCAGCGAGATGATCGAGTCACCGCCCAGCTCGAAGAAGTTCTCGGTGACGCCCACCGACTCCAACCCCAGCAGTTCCTGCCAGATCTCCACCAGCAACGCTTCGGCCAGCGACGCAGCGGCGACTTGATCGTGGTTCTGACGCGACGCTTCAGGCGCCGGCAGGCCTTGGCGATCAAGCTTGCCGTTCGGCGTCAGCGGCAACGCGGCCAGGCACATCAAATGCGCCGGCAGCATGTGCGCCGGCAGACGGCTGCGCAGGTGCAGGGTCAGCGCTTCACGCAAATCGTGCTCGTCGGCGAGCGGATCGCGGGGCACCACGTAGCCAACCAACTGGCGGCTCACCGGACCTTCGCGATCGATCACGAATGCTTCACGCACGCCTTCGTGTTCCAGCAGGCAGGCTTCGATTTCGCCGAGCTCGATACGGAAACCGCGAATCTTCACTTGCTGGTCGATACGGCCGAGGTACTCGACGACACCGTCAGCGCGGAACCGCGCGAGGTCGCCACTGCGATACAAACGCGCGCCCGGCACGAACGGATCCGGCACAAAGCGTTCAGCCGTCAGGTCCGGACGTTGATGGTAACCACGGGCGACGCCCTCGCCGCCCAGGTACAACTCGCCCGCCACGCCAACCGGCAACGGCTGCAAGCCGCCGTCCAGAATATAGGCGCTGCGGTTGCCGACTGGCCGGCCAATCGGCATGAACGCCGAGTCGAATTCGGTATCCGGATACGCCAGCCAGATCAACGGCGTGATCACCGTTTCGGTCGGGCCGTAGCCGTTGATCAGGCGCTTCGGTTGCAGCACCTGCTGGACTTCATCGAACGCGTGCTTGGCCATGCCTTCACCGCATGGGGTGTAGGAGCGGATCGGCAAATCGCGCCCCGCTTCGCCCATGAATTCGGCGATCTGCCCCAGATAGGTCGGGGTGAAGCAGGCGATGGTGATGCCGTGCTTTTCGATCTCGGCGCAGGTGCGCTCCACGCTCCACAACTCGTCGTCGCGGGGCATTACGGCCGAACCGAACACCAGTGGCGTCAACCAGCGCTCATGGGCGCCGTCGAAGCTGATCGAGGCAAATTGCAGCTCGCGATCGTCTGGGGTCATGCCGTACAACTCGCCGATCGACAGGCAATGCATGGCCAACGGACCGTGGGCCACGCTGACGCCTTTCGGCCGGCCGGTGGAGCCTGATGTGTAAATCAGGTACGCGAGGTTTTCGCCGCAGGTCAGGTTGACCGGGTTGGTTTCCGACATGTGCTCCAGCGGCTCGCGGTCGATTTCCAAGACTGATAGGCCTTCCGGCAAGGGCAGTTTTCCCCGCAGCCACGATTGGCTGATCAGCAGCGAAATGCCGCTGTCTTCCATCAGGTAGCGCAGGCGTTCGGCCGGGTACGCCGGGTCAAGCGGCACGTAGGCACCGCCGGCCTTGAGGATCGCCAGCAGGCCAACGATCATTTCCGGCGAACGCTGCATCGCCAGGCCGACCCGCACTTCCGGGCCGATGCCCAGTGCGCGCAAGCGATGGGCCAATTGGTTGGCGCGGCGGTTGAGTTGGTCGAAGCTCAATTCCAGGTCGTTGAAAATCAGCGCCGTGGCGTCCGGGCGAACAACGGCCTGGGCCTCGATCAATTGATGCACGCAGAGCGGGTTTTCCGACGCAGTGAATGCGGGGTTCCACTCCACTAACTGTTGCGCACGTTCCGGCGCGGTCAGCAGGTCCAGTTCACTCAATGCAGCCTGTGGTGCGGCGACCATCGCTGCCAGCAGCGCGGCCAAATGCTCGCTCATGCGGGCAATCGCCTCGCCGCTGAAGTGGGCGCACTGGTAGCTCCAGTTCAGGCTGAGTTGGCTTTCGGCAGTAGCCGCCAGCGTCAGCGGGAAGTTGGTGCGTTCGTGGTTCTGCGGGATCGAGAAGCTCAAACCGGCCGGCGCACCTTGTTGCAGCGCTTCGGCCACCGGGAAGTTTTCGAACACCAGCAGGCTGTCGAACAGCGGTTCACCGGCACGCCCGGCCCAACGCTGAATGTCGCCGAGGGCGGTGAATTCATGCTCACGCAGTTCCAGGTTCTGCGCCTGCAAACGGGTCAGCCACTGGCCGACGCTTTCAACCGCGTCCGGGCTGCTGATCACCGGCAAGGTGTTGATGAACAGGCCGAGTTGGCTTTCAGCACCCGGCAAGTCCACCGGCCGCCCGGCAACGGTCGCGCCAAACGCGACGCTGCGTTGACCGCTGTAACGTTGCAGCAGCAGTGCCCAGGCACCTTGGACCAAAGTGTTGAGGGTGACCTTTTGCTGACGGGCAAACTCACTGAAGCGTTTGCTGGTGGCGACATCGAAGGTCTGGCGGTGGTCGGCAAATTCCGCCGTCGACGGGTTTTTACTGTCGCCATGGGCCAGGCTCTGCGCCAGCAAGGTGGGGTTGTCCAAGGTCGCCAGTTGCTCGCGCCAGAACAGTTCGTCAGCCTGCGCATCCTGACGTTGCAGCCAGCCAATGTAATCGGCAAAACGCCCAATCGGCGCCTGCACGTCTTGCCCGGCATAACGCTGCAGGACTTCGCTCAACAGCAGCGAATTACTCCAGCCATCGAGCAACAAGTGATGGTGGGTGTAGATCAGTTGCTGACGCTCATCGTCGAGTCGCACCAGGGTCAAGCGCATCAACGGCGCGCGAGTCGAATCGAGTTGCAGGCGCTCGCTGTCGATCAGTTGAACCAACGCTTCGGCCTGATCGCTGCGGTTGCGCCAGTCGAGGCAGGTCATCGGCAATTGCAGGTGTCTATGCACCAACTGCACCGGCGCTTCGAAGCCCTCGGGGAAGTGGAAACTGCTGCGCAGGATCGGATGGGTGTCGAGCACCGCTTGCCAAGCGCGTCCCAGCCGTTCGGCATCGAGCCCGCGGGCTTCGACGCTGAGCTGGTTCACATAGGCGCCTGAATCGGATTCGTACAAGCTGTGGAACAACAAACCGGCCTGCATCGGCGACAACGGATACAGGTCCTCGATTTGCGCCGGTGGCACTGGCAGACCATCGAGTTGCGCCTGGGTCAGACGCGCCAGCGGGAAGTCCGCCGGGGTCACGCCGCCCGCGCCGTCGCTCAGGCAATGGGCGATCAGCGCCAGCAACTCGCTGCGGAAATCCGCCGCCAGCGCTTCGATCTCGCGCAGATCGAAGCATTCACGACTGAAGGTCCAGTCCAGCTTCAGTTCGCCGCCATAGACCTGACCGTCCACCGACAACCAGTTCGGTAACGGTGCATCGGTGGATTGTGCGGCACCGCTGGATTCGCGAGCCGGGGTGAACAGCGCGTCCTCGGCAAAACTCTGGTCGAACTGACCGAGGTAGTTGAACGTCACCCGCGCTTGCGGCAATGCGGCCAACGCCGCTTGGGTCGCGGCATCGCCCATATAGCGCAACAGGCCGTAGCCCATGCCTTTGCCGGGGATTTCGCGCAGTTGCTGCTTGATCGCCTTGATCGAACCCGAAAGGTCGGCGGTCGGCGTCAGGCGCACTGGGAACAGGCTGGAGAACCAGCCGACGGTGCGGGTCAGGTCGATGTCGTCGAACAGCTCTTCGCGGCCATGGCCTTCGAGCTGAATCAGCGCCGACTCGTGGCCGGTCCAGCGGCTGAGGGTGCGGGCCAGTGCGGTCAGCAGCAGGTCGTTGACTTGAGTGCGGTAGATCGCTGGCGCCTGTTGCAGCAACTGGCGGGTCTGTTCGCGGTCAAGACCGATGCTGACGCCCTGACGCAGATGCCCGGCCTGACTGGCTTGGGCGTTGGCGGCGGGCAACGAATCATTGGCGACGCTCAGTTGCGCCTGCCACCAATTCAGTTCGCCGGCAGCGGTTTCGGAACGTGCATAGGCGTCAAGCTTGTCGGCCCAGGCCTGGAAGGCGCTGGTCTTCGGTGGCAGCTCTTGCCCTTGATAGGCGGCCTGCAAATCTTCCAGCAACACCCGCCAGGACACACCGTCCACCGCCAAGTGGTGGATCACCAACAGCAACCGCTGCGAGCCATCCGCCTGGGCGATCAACGCCACGCGCAGCAGCGGACCGTCTTGCAGACTGAGGCTGCGCTGGGCTTCATCGCACACCGATTCCAGCGAGGCATCGCTGGCCACGCGAGCGGTCCAGAGCATGTCGATCACATCGGCGCTGTCGGCCCCGACATACCGCGCCGACCATTGGCCGTCGACCTGACTGAAGCGCAAACGCAGCGCATCGTGCTGCTTGAGCAGGCGTTGCAGCGCGGCTTGCAGGCGCGGCAATTCGAGGGTTTCACGCGGCGTCAGCAACACGGCTTGGTTCCAGTGCGCGCGCTGCGGAATCGGCTCGTCGAAGAACCAACGCTGGATCGGCGTGAGTGTTTGCACACCGTCCACCGGCCCTTGTTGCGCCAGCGGTGCCGCCTGCTCTTTGACCACGGCGGCCAGCGCTTGCAACGTCTGCTGCTGGAACAGGTCGCGCGGTTGCAGGCTCAGGCCGGCACGACGGGCACGGCTGACCACTTGAATCGAAATGATCGAGTCGCCGCCCAGTTCAAAGAAGTTGTCCTGACGCCCGACCTGCTCCACGCCCAACACGTCCTGCCAGATCTGCGCCAGCACCTGTTCATGTTCGCTGCGTGGCGCTTCATAAGCGCGTTGGCTGATTTGTGCGGTCGGCGCCGGCAGGCGTTTACGGTCGAGTTTGCCGTTGGGGCTCAGCGGCATTTGCTCGATCAGCACGGTCTGCGCCGGCACCATGTAATCCGGCAGGCTCGCCAGCAGATGGCTTTTCAGGGTTTCGCGCCACACGCCTTGCTGCTCGGCATCGGCGCTGACCAAGGCTCGATCTTGCGGCACGATGTACGCAACCAGTTGCTTGCCGCTCGGGCCATCGAGGGCCAGCACCACGGCTTCCTGCACGTCTGCATGTTCTTGCAGACGCGCTTCGATTTCGCCCAGTTCTATGCGCAAACCGCGAATCTTCACTTGATGGTCAATACGCCCGCAGTAGTCGATGGCACCGTCAGCGCGATAACGCGCCAGGTCACCGGTGCGGTACAGACGCTCGCCGCTGCCAAACGGGTCGACCACAAAACGCTCGGCCGTCAGCGCGCCACGGCGGTGATAACCGCGCGCCAGGCCGACACCGCCCAGGTACAACTCGCCCACCGCGCCCAGCGGCAACGGTTGCAGTTCGCTGTCGAGGATGTAGGTGCGCAGGTTGGCGATTGGCCGACCGATCGGAACGCTGTCACGGCCCTCTTCCACGCAGGTCCAGTGGGTCACGTCGATGGCCGCTTCGGTCGGGCCATAGAGGTTGTAGAGATTGGCTTGCGGCAGGCTGCGCAGCGTCTGGCGTTGCAGCTCCATCGGCAGCGCTTCACCGCTGCAAATGATCCGTTGCAGCGAGGTGCAGGCCAGCGCCTCGTCGGCACCGATGAATGCGGAGAGCATCGACGGCACAAAGTGCAGCGTGGTGATCGCCTGTTCGACGATCAACGCGGCGAGGCGTTGTGGATCCCGATGTTCACCCGGCGCGGCGATCACCAGGGTGGCGCCCTTCATCAGCGGCCAGAAAAACTCCCACACCGACACGTCGAAACTGAACGGCGTTTTTTGCAGCACACGGTCGCTCGGCAGCAGGTTGTAGGCTTGCTGCATCCACTCCAGACGGTTGTGCAGCGCCACATGGCGGTTACCCGCGCCCTTGGGTTTGCCGGTGGAACCGGAGGTGTAAATCACGTAAGCAAGGTTTTCTGCGACAGCGAGGTTTGGTAGATCGGTGCCCGGCAGATCGCTTAGCCAATCGGCTTCGCTGTACAGGCACAAGGTGCGCACGTCGTCCGGGGTCGGCAGTTGCGCCAGCAGATGCTTCTGAGTCAGCAACAGCGATATGCCGCTGTCCTCAATCATGTAGCTCAGGCGATCAATCGGGTATTCCGGGTCCAGCGGCACATAAGCGCCGCCAGCCTTGAGAATGGCCAATAGGCCGACGACCATTTCAAACGAGCGGTCGCAGGCAATCCCCACCAACACTTCCGGGCCGACACCCTGGGCGCGCAAGTGGTGGGCCAGACGGTTGGCACGCAAATTCAGCTCGGCGTAACTCAGGCGCTGCCCCTGGAACACCAGCGCTGTCGCCTCACCGTTTTCTGCCGCGCGCGCTTCGAAATGGCGTTGCACGCAGACTTCGCCCGGATAGGCCTGAGCGGTGTCGTTGAGGTCATCCAGAATGCGCAGGCGCTCGTCGGCATCCAGCAGCGGCAACTCGGCGAGCGGGCATTGCGGGTTCGCCAGCACACCGGCCAACAAATTGCGCCAGTGACGCGCTAAATGCTCGATGCGCTCAGCGTCGAACAAATCGGTGGCATACGTCAGGCTGGCGAACAGCTTGTCGCCCTCCTCCTGCGTGTCCAGTTGCAGATCGAATTGCGTGGTGTGCGCCGTGGCGTTCAGCGCTTCGACGCGCAGACCGGCGAGCAAACCGCTGACCGCCGCCGGTTTGGCTTGCTGGTGGTTGAACATCACCTGGAACAATGGGCTGTGGCTGAGGCTGCGTTCACCTTGCAGCGCCTGCACCAGACGCTCGAACGGCAAGTCCTGATAATCCTGGGCATCCAGCGACGCGGCGCGGGTCTGGTCGAGCAACTGGCTGAACGGCAGGCGCCCGTCCAGTTCGGCACGCATCACCTGGGTGTTGACGAAGAAGCCGATCAGCCCACGGATTTCCGCGCGATTGCGGTTGGCAATCGGCACGCCAACGCGCAGGTCGGACTGACCGCTGTAGCGATAGAGCAAGGCCTGGAAGCTCGCCAGCAACAGCATGAACGGCGTGACACCGCGCTGTTTGGCCAGGCTCATCAGGCCGCTGGCCAACGTTACATCGAGGGCGAAATCCAGACGCGCACCGCGCTGGCTCGGCTGCGCCGGACGTGGACGGTCGGTCGGCAATTCCAGCAGCGGTTGTTCGCTGCCCAGTGTTTCACGCCACCAGTTGAGTTGACGCTCCAGCTCCCCCGCTTCCATCCTGCGGCGCTGCCACATTGCGTAGTCGGAATACTGGATCGGCAACGCTTCCAGCGCCGCGTTTTGCCCTTGGCAATGGGCGGCGTAGAGCCGGGAAAACTCTTCCACCAACACACCCATCGACCAGCCATCGGTGACGATGTGGTGCAGGGTCAGCAACAGCACATGGTCTTCGCCGTCGAGCTGCAACAGGCTGACCCGCAACAGCGGACCGTGCTGCAGATCGAACGGCCGGGCGATATCCTGCTCGACCGCTTTCATGGCCAGATCGAAACGCTGTTCCTGAGGTTCATTGCGCAGGTCGATCTGTTCGATCGGCAGCGAAGTGAACCCGGCCAGCGTCTGCACCACCTGACCATCGTCTTCGACGAAACGGCTGCGCAAACTCTGATGCCGCTCCAGCAGCACATCGAAACTCTGCTGCAACGCCGCGATATTCAGGGACCCGTGCAAACGCAACGCGGCGGGAATGTTGTAAGCGGAACTCTGCGGATCTAGCTGCCAGAGGAACCACTGGCGCTGCTGCGCGTACGACAGTTCGAAGGTCGTTTGCGGCTTGGCAGCGGGCGGAATCGGCAGTTGGCCAAAACTCACGCCCTGCTCTTGCATGCGTTGCAGAAACTCGCGGCGCTTGTCAGCCGGCAGGCCGGCGAAGCGGGTGGCGATACGCTGGGCAGTGGTGTGTTCCATCAGTTGATCTCCATCTCGTCGAGAAGCGACTCAAGCGCATCAAGACGTGCATCGTTGTCAGCCGGGGCGTGCTGCCCGGCCATGGCGGCATAAGCCTGAAGGTCGGTGGATTCGAACAGCGCACGCAGCGGCAGCTCGATGCCCAGTTCCAGTTCCACACGGGCACTGGCCTGGGCGGCGAGCAGCGAGTGCCCGCCCAGTTCAAAGAAGTTGTCGCGCCGGCCGATCTGCGCCACGCCCAGCACGCTGGCCCAGATGTCTGCCAGTTGCCGTTCGAGGTCGCCCTCGGGGGCTTCGAACGGGCGTTGCCATTCCTGAGCGTCAGGCACCGGCAAGGCCTTGCGGTCGAGCTTGCCGTTGCCGGTCAGCGGCAAGGCGTCGAGCAGCAACCAGTGGCTCGGCACCATGTAATCCGGTAGATCCACCTTGAGCGCTGCGCGCAGGTTGTCGCGCCAGACGATCGGGTCGTGCGGGGTTTGCTCGGCCACCACGTAGGCACACAACTGCGGGCAGCCGTCGCCGGTATGCACGCTCAGCACCGCTTGGCGCACGCCCGGTTGGGCCAGCAGCACGGCTTCGATTTCACCCAGTTCGATGCGGAAGCCACGGATCTTCACTTGCTGGTCGATCCGACCGAGGTAATCGATGCTGCCGTCGGCACGCTGACGCGCCAGGTCGCCGCTGCGATAGAGGCGCTGCGATGCGTCGAATGGGCTCGGTACGAAACGCTCGGCGGTGAGGCCGAAACGCCCGTGATAACCACGCGCCAGACCAGCGCCGGCAATGTACAACTCACCCGCCACACCCACCGGCACCGGTTGCAACTGGCTGTCGAGCAGGTACCAGCGCAGGTCGCGAATCGGCAGGCCAATCGGGCTTTGGGCCTTGCCGTCGAGGTCGGCCAGGCGGATCGCACGGTAGGTCACGTGCACCGTGGTTTCGGTGATGCCGTACATGTTGACCAGGGTTGGCTGTTGATCGCCGAAGCGTTCGAACCAGGGACGCAGGCTCGCGACTTCCAACGCTTCGCCGCCGAAAATTACCTGACGCAACGCCAGGTTTCGCTCGCTGGCACAGGCAATCGGCAACAACTGGCGGAACGCGGTCGGGGTCTGGTTCAACACCGTCACGCCTTCATCACAGAGCAAGCGATGGAACTCTTGCGGCTCGCGGCTGATGTAATACGGCACGATCACCAGACGCCCGCCGGTGCACAGCGAACCGAACAGCTCCCACACCGAGAAATCGAAGGCGTAGGAGTGGAACAGCGTCCAGACATCGTTCGGACCGAAGTTGAACTCGGCAGCGGTGGCCGTGAGCAGACGCCCGACGTTGCCGTGGCTGAGCAATGCACCTTTTGGCCGACCGGTGGAACCGGAGGTGTAGATCACGTAAGCGAGGTTGTCCGGGGTCGCCAGCGCTGGCAGGTTGTCGTCGCTGAAGGCCTCCAGTTGCAACGACTCCAGGCTCAGCACCTGCACGCCGTCGCGGGCCGGTAAACCGTCGATCAAGTGTTGTTGGGTCAGCAGCAACGTGATGTCGCTGTCTTCGATCATGTAGCTCAGGCGCTCGGCCGGGTATTGCGGATCGAGCGGCACATAGGCGCCGCCGGCCTTGAGAATCGCCAGCAACCCGACCACCAGCGGCATAGCCCGCTCGGTGGCGATGCCGACGCGCACCTCGGGGCCGACACCCTGTTCACGCAGTTTGCGCGCCAGTCGGTTGGCCTGAGCGTTGAGCGCGGCGTAGGTCAGTTGCTCGCCTTCGTAGACCAGGGCGATTGCGTTCGGCCGCTCGGCAGCCTGGGCTTCGAACAAGTGGTGCAGGGTTGGCGACGGCGGTTGCGCCTGGAACATCGGGTTCCAGTGCTGGATCAACGCATCGCGTTGCGGTGCTTGCAGCAACGGCAGTTCGGCGACGCGCTGCTGCGGATCGACGACCACCGCTCGCAGCAGGTTCAGCCACTGCTCGGCGAGGCGGTTCATCGACGCCTCGTCGTACAAATCAGTGGCGTAAGTCAGGCTGGCATCCAGCGCTTCGCCCTGCTCTTGAGTGTCGAGCACCAGATCGAATTGCGTGGTGTGTTGCTGCCAGTGCAGACGCTCGACCTGCAAGTCGGCGACGCTGCGCTCGACGCTCGCGCCCAACTGCTGTTGATGGTTGTAGAGCACCTGGAACAATGGGCTGTGATTGAGGCTGCGGTCCGGCTGCAAGGCGTCGACCAACTGCTCGAACGGCAAGTCCTGATTGGCCTGAGCGCCCAATGCCACACGCTTGACCTGTTGCAGCAAGGTGCTGAAAGTCTGCTGCCCATCGATCTCGGCACGCAGCACTTGGGTGTTGATGAAGAAGCCGATCAGGCCTTCGGTTTCCAGGCGCGAACGACCGGCGCTCGGCACGCCGACGCTGATGCTCGACTGTCCGCTCTGGCGATGCAGCAAGGTCTGGAAACTCGCCAGCAACAGCATGAACAACGTCACCTGGTGTTCCTGGGCACGGTGACGCAAACCGGCGAGCAATTCGCGATCAACGTTCAACACCAGGCTGGCGCCGCGCTCGCTGCGACGAGCCGGACGGGTCAGTTCGCTCGGTAACTCCAGCGGCGTTTGGCTGCCGGCCAGTTGCTCACTCCACCAAGTCAGTTGGCGTGCGCCCTCCCCGGCCTCCAGCCAGTCACGTTGCCAACGGGCGTAGTCGCTGTAGTTCACCGGCAGGCTCGACAGGTTCGCAGCCTTGCCTTCGACGGCCGCCTGATACAGCGCGCTGAACTCATCGACCATGACCTGCATCGACCAACCATCGGCAGCGATGTGGTGCACGGTGAGCACCAGCACGTGTTCGTCGCTGTTCACTTGCAGCAGCAACACGCGCCACAGCGGACTGTTGCGCAGATCAAACGGACGAGCGATTTCTTCGGCGACGGCATTGTCGATCGACGACTGATCGAGTGTGCGTTCATCCAGTTGCAGTGCCAGATTGTCGTGCAGCACAGGACGCGCCTGCTGGCCGTCCTGCTCAAAGGTTGTGCGCAGGGTTTGGTGACGGGCCTGCAGTTGAGTGAAGGCTTCGCGCAGGGCTTCGCGATTCAGCGAGCCCTTGAGGCGCAGCGCGGCGGGAATGTTGTAGGCCGAACTTTGTGGGTCCAGTTGCCAGAGAATCCATTGGCGTTGTTGGGCGTACGACAGAATGTGTGGCTGATCGACCGCTGCACGTTGCAGGGACGGTTGGCCGCTGACGCTCGCCAGTGCTGCACGCTCGGCGAATTCCGCCAGATTCGCGGCGGAGAACAGACTGCTCACCGACAGTTCAAGCTGCAACTGCTGACGCACGCGGGAGATCACCTGAAGCACCAGCAGCGAGTGTCCGCCCAGCTCGAAGAAGTTGTCGTCACGGCCCACGCGCTCGACCTGCAATACCTCCTGCCAGATCAGCGCGAGTTGCGTTTCCAGCCCTTCGGCCGGGGCCACGAAGTCACGTTGTGCATCGCCGGCTTCAACGCGCGGCAAGGCTCTGCGGTCGAGTTTGCCGTTGTTGTTGAGCGGCAGTTTGGCCAGCAGGATCAGGTGATTTGGCACCATGTATTCAGGCAACGACTGGCGCAGAACGGCTTTGAGGCCTTCCAGATATTCCGTCTGAGAGGCTACCGCGCCGTTGGCCACGATGTACGCCACCAGTTGCGTACCGTCCTGAGCGATAACCGCCGCTTCGCGCACCTCCTCCCGAGCTTGCAGGCAGGCTTCGATCTCGCCCATTTCGATGCGGAAACCGCGAATCTTCACTTGATGGTCGATGCGGCCGACGTATTCCAGATTCCCTTCAGCGTTGTAGCGCGCGAGGTCGCCGCTGCGGTACAGCCGTGCGCCCGGTTCACGAGCGAATGGGTCCGGCAGGAAGCGTTCAGCGGTCAGCGCCGGGCGGTCGAAGTAGCTCTGAGCGAGGCTTGCCGGCGTGCCGATGCACAATTCGCCAACGCCACCGTTTGGCAGCAGTTGACCCGCCGCGTCCAGTACATACAGCGCGCGACCTGCGATGGCTCGACCGATCGGGATGCCAAACGCGTCGCTGGCATCTTCGAGATGGCATTCATGAACACTGGACACCACGGTCGCCTCTGTCGGGCCGTAGGTGTTGAGCAAGCGCACATGGCTCAAACCAGCCTGATGCCACAAACGCAGACCTTCGACCGCCATCGCTTCGCCGCCGACGTGAACCTGACGCAAATCACCGAGATTGCGCACCACGCCGCTCGCGCATTCGCGGGCCAGCAAGTACCAGTAAGCCGCCGGCAAATCCGCCACCGTCACGCCTTGCTGGACGATTTCGGCGGCGAGGCGACCGGCGTCCCACACCTCATCGCCGCGCATGATCAACGCCGCACCGACGCACAGTGCCGGGAAGCACTGCTCGACGAAGCCATCGAAACTGAAGGTCGCGAACTGCAACACGCGGTCCGACGCCGACAGCACTGAATAGTCGGCGGCGGTCTGGCAGAACTCGCGCAACGCGGCATGGGCGATGGCCACGCCTTTGGGTTGGCCGGTGGATCCGGAGGTGTAGATGATGTAGGCAAGGTCTTCAGTGAGCGCGTGGTTTTGCGGATTGCTGCTGGAGTAGTCGGCGTTGTCTTCGAGGCTGAGACGTCGCACGCCGGGCACACTTTCCAGCAGACCGGACTCGCACAGCAGCACGTCGAGGCGGCTGTCGTCGATCATGTAGGCCAGGCGCTCAGCCGGGTATTTCGGGTCCAGCGGCACATAGGCAGCGCCGCTTTTTAGCACGGCCAGCAGGCTGACGATCAGTTGCGGACCACGGTTCAGCGCCAGGCCGACGCGCTTGCCGGGGCCGGCACCGTTTTCGATCAAGCGATGGGCCAGTCGGTTGGCCTGCGCGTTCAATTGGCCGTAGCTCAGGGATTGACCGTCGACCTGCAATGCCATCGCGTCTGGGGTGGCGGCGGCCTGAGCGGCGAATTGTTCGTGTGCCAAAAGCGTTGTGGATAACTGAACCGCGGCCGGTTGGCTGACTGCGAGCACAGCGGCTTTGCCATCGACATCGAGCAGTTCCAGCGAGCCCAATGGCGCGTCCGGCTGCGCCACCAGTTGCGTCAGCAGATGCTGCAGATTGGCCGACAACTCAGCGACCTGCACCGCACTGAACCGCGTCGCGTCGTAGCTGAAGTCCAGGCTCAGGCCTTCGCCCAGTTCGATACCCAGGGTCAGCGGATAGTGCGTGCGTTCGTGGTTGTGCAGGTTGCCGAACGACAACCCGGCCGGTGCGCCTTGTTTCAGCGCCTCGGCCACCGGGAAGTTTTCGAACACCAGCAGGCTGTCGAACAGCGCCGAACCCTGCTGCCCCGCCCAGCCCTGAATATCGTAAAGCGGCACATGCTCGAACTCGCGCATGGCCAGGTTCAGCCCTTGCAACTCGCCCAGCCATTGGCTGACGGTTTGATCCGGCTTCATCGCGCATACCAGCGGCAGCGTGTTGATGAACAGGCCGAGCTGCTCTTCGATGCCTGGCAGCGGCGCGGAACGCCCAGAGACCGTGGCACCGAAAACGACGCAATCCTGACCGGTGTAGCGCTGTAGCAAAAGACTCCAGGCCGCTTGCAGCAAGGTGTTGAGGGTGACTTTCTGCTGACGGGCGAACTCGGCCAGACGCTGGGTCGCGCGGCTGTCGAGGGCGACGCGGTATTCCTCGCTGCCCTCGGCACCCACCGGCGGCCGCAAGGCTTCGGCCAGTAACGTAGGGGCTTCCAGCGGTGCCAATGCCGCTTTCCAGAACTGCTCGCCAGCGACGGCCGATTGCTGCTGCAACCAGCCCAGATAATCGCGGTATTGCCCGGTCGGTGCCGGCAGCGATTGCCCGGCGGCGTAGTGCCGGATGACTTCGGCCAGCAGCTGCGCGTTGCTCCAGCCGTCCATCAAAATGTGGTGGCTGGTGTAGATCAGGTGCCAGTCATTGACGCCCGTGCGGACAAGCTTCAAGCGGAAAAGCGGCGCGCTGCCCAGTTCGAAACCCTGGGCGCGTTCGGCGTCGGCCAGCGCATCGGTGTCGGTCGCTTCAAGCAGTTCAAGCGGCAGCGCCACTTGGCGGACAATCGCCTGATGCGCGGTGTCGAGACCCTGCCAGTGGAAACTGCTGCGCAGAATGTCGTGACGCTCCAGCGCGGTTTGCCAGGCCTGAGCGAATCGCTGAGGGTCGAGGCCCTGAATGTCCAGGCGCAACTGACTGATGTAGGCGCCGACTTCGGGTTCGTACAACGTGTGGAACAGCATGCCCTGCTGCATCGGCGACAGTGGATAGAGGTCTTCAAGCGTCGCGACCGCCACTGGCAATCCATCGAGCTGCGCCTGACTGATGCGCGCCAAAGGGAAGTCCGACGGTGTGGCTTGCGGCGCTTCAAGGGCACAGCAGTGGTCGATCAACGCGTTGAGTTCCAGCGTGTAATCGTCTGCCAGAAGCTGGATGGTCGCGGTGTCGAACATCTCATGGCTGAAGCCCCAGCTCAGCGACAACTCACCGCCGTAGACCTGGCCTTCGACCGTCAGCCAGTTACCCAGCGGTGCCGATGGATCTTGCGCGATACCGTTGCCTTCGGTGGACGGCACAAACATCGCCGCATCATCGAACTGACGGTCGAACTGCCCCAGATAGTTGAAGGTGATACGCGGTTGCGGCAACGCCGCCAATTCGGCGCGAATCGCCGATGTGCCGAGGTAGCGCAGCGCGCCGTAGCCCAGGCCTTTGTCCGGCACGGCACGCAGTTGTTCTTTGATGGATTTGATCGACGCGCCGAGATCGCTGGACGGCATCAGATTGACCGGGAACAGGCTGGTGAACCAGCCGACGGTGCGGGTCAGGTCGATGTCGTCGAACAGGTCTTCACGGCCATGGCCTTCAAGCTGAATCAGCGTGCTGCCCTGCCCGCTCCAGCGGCAAACCGCCCGCGCCAACGCGGTCAGCAGCAGGTCGTTGACCTGGGTGCGATACGCCGCTGGGGCCTGTTGCAGCAGTTTGCGGGTTTGCTCAGCGTCGAGTTTGAGTTCGAGTTTTTGTTCGAAGCGGTTTTCGAGTGCGCCGGTTGGGCGGTCGCACGGCAGATCGCTCGGCGCGTTTTTCAGTTGAGTCTGCCAGTGTCCGAGGCTGTTTTCAAAGACTGGAAGATGATCCTGCAAGCGAGCGACCCAGCGTTGATAGCTGCTGGTTTTCGCCAGCGACACATTACCGCCGCTGTAGAACTGCTGAAGGTCTTCGAGCAACACGCGCCAGGAAACACCGTCCACCGCCAGGTGATGAATGACCAGCAGCAGGCGTTGAGTGCCGTCGCTTATTGCCACCAGCAGCGCACGCATCAGCGGACCATTTTGCAGATTGAGACTGCGCTGGGCTTCGTCGCACAGAGCGTTGAGTTCTTCTAGCGATTGCGCCTGACGCTGCCACAACACTGATTCAGTGGTCGGCGCGGCATAGGTTTGTTGCCAACCGTCGGCGGTCTGTTGGTAGCGCAGACGCAAGCTGTCGTGATGGGTCAGCAATTGCTCAAACGCGCGATCCAGCGTCTCGACGTTCAACGCTTCACGCGGCACCAGCAGCAGCGACTGGTTCCAGTGCTGACGCTCGGGGATGGCTTGTTCGAAAAACCACTGTTGCACCGGCGCCAACGCCACCGCGCCAACCGCCGGACCTTGATCGTTCAACGATTGCTCGCCGCTGCGGGCGGCCTGGGCCAGGCTGCGGATGGTCTGGTGCTGGAACAGGTCTTTGGGGCTCAACACGATCCCGGCCTGACGCGCGCGGCTGACCACCTGCATGGAAACGATGGAGTCGCCGCCCAGTTCGAAGAAGTTGTCTTCAAGACCCACATTTTCGATGGCCAACACGTCCTGCCAAATTGCGGCCAGGGATTTTTCCATCGCCGTGCGCGGCGCGACGTGTTCGCGTTGTTGCTGCGAGCCGTCAATCGCTGGCAAGGCCTTGCGGTCGAGTTTGCCGTTGGGGGTCAGTGGCAGGTGTTCGAGGAACAGCAGAAACGCCGGGACCATGTAGTCCGGCAGGTGCTGACGCAGTGCAGCTTTCAGGATTTCACGCTGGGTCGCTTGAGCGTCGATGTCGTCCAGTAATGCTGGATCGGCGAGCACGATGTAGGCGACCAGTTGTTGGCCGTTGACGCCGTCCTGCGCCAGTACCGCCAGCTCGCGTACCGCGTCCTGCTGCAACAGCCGCGCTTCGATTTCACCCAGTTCGATTCGGAAACCACGCACCTTGACCTGATGGTCGATACGACCGACGTATTGCAACGTGCCGTCGGCCTGATAACGGGTCAGATCGCCAGTGCGGTACAGGCGTTCGCCGGTGTTGGCGAACGGGTTCGGCACGTATTTTTCGGCAGTCATGCCCGGACGTGCCAGGTAACCACGGGTGATGCCGGCGCCAGCCAGGTACAGCTCGGCGGACACGCCTTGCGGCACCGGTTGCAGGTCCGCATCGAGCAAGTAGCTGGCGGTGTGTTTCAGGGGGCGGCCGATGTTTGCGCGGCCAGCGGCCTCACGACGGGTCCAGGTCGAATAGGTGGTGTCTTCGGACGGACCGTACAAATCGTAGACATGCTCGACGGTCGACTGCTGATACAGTGCCTCCACCAGGCTCTGTTTCAACGGCTCGCCGGCGAGGTTGATGATGCGAACTCTCGGCGGGATCTGCCCGTCGCGCTGCAACGCATTGATCGCCGACGGCACGGTGTTGATCAGTCGCACCTGATCCCGGGCCGGCAGCTGCGGCAATTCCAGGGCATTGCGGGCGATGATCACCGAACCACCGTTGGCCAGCGTGACAAACAGCTCCCACACCGACAGGTCGAAGCACACCGACGTTGAGGCCAACACGCCTTGGATGTCTTCGCGGCTGTAGACCGATTTCGACCAGTCGATCAGCGCCAGCACGTTGCGATGGGCGATGGCCACGCCTTTGGGCCTGCCGGTGGAGCCGGAGGTGTAGATCACGTAGGCGAGGTTGTCCGGCGTGACGAGAGTCATCGGCGCACTACTTGGATAAGCGGCCCACTCCGTATCGTCCATCAGCAACACTTGCGTATCCGCCGGCACGTTCAATGTTGCGGCGACAGCTTGCTCAGTCAGCAGCACCAAAGCGCGGCTGTCTTCGAGCATGTAGGCAACGCGTTCGGCCGGGTAATCCGGGTCCAACGGCACATAAGCGCCGCCCGCCTTGAGTACCGCCAGCAGCGCCACCAACAGGTTGTCGGAACGTTGCATCGCCACGCCAACCCGGACCTCCGGGCCCACGCCCAGTTCGATCAACCGATGTGCCAGACGATTGGCCTGATGGTCGAGCTCGGCGTAAGTCAGCTGCTTCGTGGCAAAGGTCACCGCCAATGCATTCGGGTTCGCGACGACTTGCTGGCTGATCAGCTCATGAATGCACAGGTCCTGCGGGAAGCTTTCGTCAGCGCGGTTCCAGTCATGCACGATGCGCTGGTATTCCGCGCTCTCCAGCAATGGCAAATCACTGATGCGCTGCTGCGAATCACTGACCATGCCCTGCAACAAATGCGTCCAGTGCTGCGCCATGCGCACGATGGTCGCCGCGTCGAACAGGTCGTTGGCGTAGGTCAGCGCGGCGTGCAGCTTGCCGCCCTTTTCGTAGGTATCCAGGGTCAGATCGAACTGGGTGGTGCGCCCTTCCCACTCGATCACGCCCAGCGCCAGACCGGACGCGGTGCTGACCGTGGAAATGTCCGCGACCTGCGGCTGGTGGTTGTACATCACCTGGAACAGCGGCGTATGGCTGAGGCTGCGTTCCAGTTTCAGCGCCTCGACCAGGCGCTCGAACGGCAAGTCCTGATGGGCCTGGGCACCGAGGGCGGTTTCCTTGATGGCACGCAGCAAATCGTCGACGCAGGTCTGGCCGTCGAGCTGGGTGCGCAGCACCTGGGTGTTGACGAAGAAGCCGATCAGGCCTTCGATCTCGGCGCGGTTGCGGTTGGCGATCGGCACGCCGACGCGGATGTCGGTCTGCCCGGTGTAGCGATGCAGCAGCGCGTTGAAGGCGCCGAGCAACAGCATGAACAGGGTGATGTTGTGCTTCTGCGCCGTGGCCCGCAGCTGCTCGGCCAACTGACCGTCGACGGCGAACTCGTAACGGGTGCCGCGATAGCTCGGCATCGCCGGGCGCGGATGATCGGTGGGCAGTTCCAGCACCGGGTGCTCGTCGCCCAGTTGCGCCTGCCAGTAGTCGAGTTGACGCGCCTGTTCACCCGCCTCCAGCCAGCGACGTTGCCACAACGCATAGTCGCTGTACTGGATCGGCAATGGCGCGAGTTGCGGTTCTGCACCCGCCTCAAAGGCGTCGTAGCAGCGGATGAATTCGTCGATCAGCACGTTCATCGACCAGCCATCGGAAACGATGTGGTGCAGGGTCAATAGGAGGACGTGTTCCTGCTCGGCGAGTTTGAGCAAGGTGACGCGCAGCAATGGGCCGGTTGCCAGATCAAACGGCAGTACGGATTGCTGCTCGGCCGATTGGGCAACGGACCTTTCGCGCTCCGTGGCCGGTAATGCGCTGAAATCCACCTGATCGATGACCAGCGGCGCGCTGGCCGGCACTTGCAGCAAGGTGTCGTCGGCCTGGCGCTGGAACACCGTGCGCAGGGTTTCGTGACGTTCAACGAGGCTGGCGAAGGCTTGTTCCAGCGCGGACAGGTTCAACTGCCCGGTCAGACGCACCGCGCCCGGCAGGTTGTAGGCGCCGCTTTGCGGGTCCAGCTGCCAGAGAAACCACATGCGCTGTTGGGCGTACGACAACGCCTGGCGATCTTCGGCTTCGACGCCGGCAGGAATCGGAAACCGGGCGAAATCAACGCCTTCCTTTTGCAAGGCCGCAAGGAACATCTGGCGCTTTTCCAGGGGCAACCCGATAAACCGGCGAGCAAGTTTCAAGGAGTCTTCAGCATTCATTTCTTAGCATCCGGATCAGTGGCGGGAAGCACAAAGGCACGTCGTCCCTATAAAACGAATGCAGACCGGAAAAATTAGCGAATGAGAACAAGTATCAGAAAGGAGGTAGAACGCGGAGTGTCAGGGTGATGAAGATCATTGTGGGAGCGGGCTTGCTCGCGAAGGCGGTGTGTCAGTCAACGTTGATGTTGTTTGATACACCGCCTTCGCGAGCAAGCCCGCTCCCACAGAGGTATTGGGTCAGGCGCTGACGGCCATGGCGTGCCGCCGATGGTGAACGTCCAGCTGATCCTTGATCACCCGCAACACCTTGGCCTCGTGCTCGTGGATAAAGAAGTGACCGCCAGCGAGCATGTCCACCGAAAAGCTACCGTGGGTTTCCTTGCTCCAGCCGATCAGCTGCTCAGTGGTGGCACGATCAGCCTTGCCGCCAAGCACATGAACCGGGCACTTGAGCAAGGGGCGTTGCTGCGGCTCGAAACGTCCGCACAGTAGAAAGTCCGCACGCAGGACCGGCAGCGTCAGGCTCATCAATTCATCGTTGGCCAGCACCTCCTCACGGGTGCCGTTGAGGGTGCGCAATTGCTCGATCAATTCGGCATCGGTTTTGGGCTCGGCGAAACCCCGGTCGTAATCGGCACGCAGGGTCGGTGCGGCGGTGCCCGAAGCGAACAGCGCCACCGGTTCCGGACAGCCCAGCGAGCGAAACGCATGAGCCATCTCACAGGCGAGCAACGCGCCAAGGCTATGACCGAACAGCGCGTACGGCGTCTTGAGCGTGGCTTTTTGCTCCTGCGCGAGTTGCAGCGCCAGGCGCCGCATGTCGGTGTGCAACGGCTCGCCAAACCGGGCGCCACGTCCTGGGAGTTCCACGGGTTGCAGCTTGAGCCACTCCGGCAGTTTGCGCCGCCAGCGGCTGTAGACCATGGCACTCGCGCCCGAATAAGGCAGGCAGAGCAATGTCAGCTGGGTCACCGGGCTTACCTCAAAAGTTGTCTGTTAAGAGAACGGATGAGGCGGAGTCTGAATTAGTCGAAGATCAAATGTGGGAGCGGGCTTGCTCGCGAAGGCTATGTAACATTCAACATTTATGCTGACTGTTATGCCGCTTTCGCGAGCAAGCCCGCTCCCACATTTAGTCATCATTTCAAGTGGCGGAAGCTTTGCACTGCGGAACCGAAGACCACGGCGCCAGCGGCGACGGCGACCCAGAATCCGCTCCGGGCTCCAAATGTATCGATAAGCCAACCCGAACTGGCCGCACCGATCGCCACGCCAATGCTCAACCCGGTCACCAACCAGGTCAGGCCTTCTGTGAGTTTGGCCGGCGGCACGATGCGTTCCACCAACGCCATCGCCACAATCAGGGTCGGCGCAAAGAACAACCCTGCGACAAACACCGCCAGCGACAGTCCGAGAATGTTCGTCGCCAGCAGCAACGGCAGCGTGGTCACCGCCGTCGCCACTCCGCCGTACAGGAACAGTTGCGGCAACGGCAGTTTCGAGCGCAATGCCCCGAACGCCAAACCGGCCAGGCACGAGCCGATGGCATACACCGACAACACAATGCTCGCCGCCGCCGGCTGGCCCTGCTGCTGGGCGAACGCCACGCTGACCACGTCCACCACGCCGACGATGGTGCCCATGGCGACCATCAACAGCATCAGCAACTGAATCTCGCTGGAACGAATGATCGAGGCCTGATGATGGTCTTCATGGGGATGAATCGCCGGCTCGGTGTCACGTTGCAGCACAAACGCCGTCACCCCGATCGCCAGCATCAGCAACGCCGCCAATGGCCCGGCTTCGGGGAACGCCACCACGCACAACCCCACCGACAGTGGCGGCCCGACAATAAAACAGACCTCGTCCAGCACCGACTCCAGCGCATAGGCGGTTTGCAGTTCAGGTTGGCCGCGATACACCTCGGTCCAGCGCGCCCGGACCATCGCCGACATACTCGGCATGCAGCCGGCCAGCGCGGCGAATACAAACAACGTCCACTGCGGCGCCTGCAAACGAGTGCAAAGCAACACCAGCAACAACGCCCCGCCACCGATCAGTGCCGAGACTGGCAAGATCCGACGCTGCCCGAAACGGTCCACCAGCCGCGAGACTTGCGGCGCGCAAAACGCCGTGGCCAAGGCAAACGTGGCGGCCACTGCGCCAGCCAATCCGTAGCCACCCTGCAGCTGCGAGAGCATGGTGATCAGGCCGATGCCGGTCATGGAAATCGGCATGCGCGCGATCATCCCGGCCAGCACAAAAGCGCTGCTGCCTGGGGCTTTGAACAGCTCGCGGTAGGGGTTTGCCATGGGTGCGGGTCTCAACAAGGGCCTGCAAGTTGCCATAAGCTTGATTGAGGGGAAAGCAGGCAATTGTTGGATGAGTGTTAAGGCGCTGCCCCCGTGACCTGATCGTTCCCACGCTCTGCGTGGGAATGCAGCTAGGGACGCTCTGCGTCCCAGTTGGACGCAGAGCGTCCAGAGAGGCATTCCCACGCGGAGCGTGGGAACGATCAGGCAGTCAGGTGACGAAACTTTCACGGTTCTGCGTGAACTCTCATCACCGCCCGCCAGTCAGCTAGTTAAGCCCTCGACACAAGGCTCCCGGAGTTTCGCGGCAATGGCTGATCATCATCCCGAACGACAAAGCGCCATCGACGCCCACGGCATCATCGGCGACATGCGCAGCGCGGCACTGGTCAACGACAAGGGCAGTGTGGACTTTTTCTGCTGGCCGGAATTCGACAGCCCGTCGATCTTCTGTTCGCTGCTGGACACGCCCGAGGCCGGGATTTTCCAATTGTCCCCGAATTTACCCGACGCTCGCCGCGAACAGATATACCTGCCCGACACCAATGTGCTGCAAACCCGATGGCTGAGCGACCGCGCAGTCGTCGAAGTCACCGACCTGCTGCCCATCGGCGACAGCGAAGATGACACGCCGGTGCTGATGCGCCGGGTTCGTGTGGTCAGCGGCCAGGCAACGTTTCATATGCGCTGCGCCGTGCGTCATGACTACGCTCGCGCCAAGACCCGCGCACGCATGGATGAAGAGGACGTGACCTTCGAAGCCGCCAATCAGCCGTCTCTACGCCTGTCTTCGGACCAATCCTTAAGCATCGAAGGCCATGCGGCAGTCGCCGAGTTCACCCTCGAACAGGACCAGAGCGCCGAATTCCTGCTGGGCGGTATCGACGACCCGCGGTTCAAGGAAGGCGCCGCCGCGATCTGCCTGGAACGGACCCTGAAGTTCTGGCGCGACTGGATTGGTCAATCCAACTACCGCGGCCGCTGGCGGGAAATGGTCAATCGCTCGGCCCTGGCGTTGAAGCTGCTGACCTCGCGCAAACATGGCGCAATCCTCGCCGCCGCGACCTTCGGCCTGCCGGAAACACCCGGCGGCGAGCGCAACTGGGACTACCGCTACACGTGGATCCGCGACGCCTCGTTCACCGTCTATGCGTTCATGCGCCTGGGCTTCGTTCAGGAAGCCAATGACTATATGCGCTGGCTGCGCGGGCGGGTCAGCGATTGCCACGGCAAATCGATGAAACTCAACATCCTCTATGCCATCAATGGCCGCCAGGAGCTGCCGGAAACCGAACTCTCGCACCTGTCCGGTCATGGCGGTGCGATACCGGTACGGATCGGCAATCAGGCTTACGACCAGGTCCAGCTCGACATCTTCGGCGAGCTGATGGATGCGGTGTACCTGGTCAACAAATATGGCGACGCCATCTCCCATGAAGGCTGGAAACACACCCTGGAAGTGGTCGACCAGGTCTGCGAAACCTGGGAGCAAAAGGACGTCGGCATCTGGGAAATGCGCGGCGAACAACATCACTTTCTACACTCGCGGCTGATGTGCTGGGTCGCACTGGACCGAGCCATTCGCCTCGCCTCAAAACGCTCACTGCCCGCCCCGTTCGCCCGCTGGGACCAGACCCGACAGGCGATCTACGCGGACATCTGGGAAAACTTCTGGAACGAAGAACGCGGGCACTTCGTCCAGCACATCGGCGGCACCGCGCTTGATGGCTCGATGCTACTGATGCCGCTGGTGCGCTTCGTCAGCGCCAAAGACCCGCGCTGGCTCGCGACCCTCGACGCCATCGAAAAGAATCTGGTGCGCGATGGCATGGTTTACCGCTATCGCAATGACGACACCCGGATCGACGGCCTCGATGGCACCGAAGGCGCATTCGCCGCGTGCTCGTTCTGGTACGTCGAATGCCTGGCCCGCGCCGGACGGGTGGAAAAAGCGCATCTGGAATTTGAACAGTTGCTGAGATACGCCAACCCGTTGGGGTTGTACGCCGAAGAGTTCGACAGCCATGCGCGGCATCTGGGCAATACGCCGCAAGCGCTGACGCATTTGGCACTGATCAGTGCGGCGTGTTTTCTGGATCGGAAATTGAGTGGAGAGAAGAGTTTCTGGCAGCCTTGAGACCGTGTTGCCTCCTTCGCGAGCAAGCTCGCTCCCACATTTGATCTTTAGTGGCCACGAAATTTGTGTTCAACCGAGATTAAATGTGGGAGCGAGCCGGCTCCGGGCGGCGTTCCGACGAAGGGGCCATCAACCACAACATAAGACCGACTGAATACCGGCGAAAGAAACTTTGGCCGGTTTAGGCCAAGCTCCTACAACTACTAAACAGACCTGTTCAATCGCACGAAGCACCTCATTTCTATAGCCTGAAAACGTTTGTTGCCACCCGTTACATCCACCCCTACCATCGACCATCAACGGGTACAGCGGAGCTGTCCAACAAAACCCGAATTCAAGGAACCAGAATGACCCAGCGCATCCACCGCAGCATTGACACCCCTCTCAGGTCCGGACTGAACCGCGACGAATTGTGGGAAGCCCAAGACAAAGGCCTGATCAAATGCTGGGAAATCGGCCGCCAACGCGCCGCCCGTTTCCCCGAACTCGCCCAACGCTGCCTTGCCGGCGAACTGCCGGTGCTGGGCTGGAAAGGTGGCGTCAGCCGCAGCCTGAAAAAACTCGAAAAATACGGATCCCTCAAATACCTCGCTCAGTGGCAAGGGTTGCGTGGGGAAGATCTGGATGTTGATTTGGGTGAAGAACGGGCATTGACCTGTTCGCGGACCAACATGGTGGTGACGTTTACGCCGGATCGGTCGAAGTACTTCAATCAAGTGGCGGAAATCGAAGCCTAGGAAACAGGCTAAAAACAACCCTTTCTGGAGTGTCGGATGAACAATGAAGCGCTGATCCACTTCACCCAAACGCCAAGTCTGTCGCTCGCCTACGAAGAACACGGCCCCACCACCGGCGAGGCCGTCATCCTCCTCCACGGCTTCCCCTACTCCCCGCGCGCCTACGACGAAATCGCCCCAGCCCTCGCCGCCAAGGGCTACCGCGTCATCGTCCCGTACCTGCGCGGTTACGGCCCGAGCCGGTTCAACCACCCCGACACCCTGCGCTCCGGACAACAAGCCGCACTCGCCCGGGACCTGCTGGACCTGATGGATGCGTTGGCCATTAAACAAGCCGCCCTTTGCGGCTACGACTGGGGCGGTCGGGCGGCGTGTATTGTGGCGGCGTTATGGCCCGAACGGGTTCGTTGCCTGGTGACCGGCGACGGTTACAACCTTCAGAACATTCCCCATTCCACCGAACCGTTGGACCCGGAAACCGAGCACCGCCTCTGGTATCAGTACTACTTCCACACGCCACGCGGCGTCGAAGGCCTGACGAAAAATCGTCGAGCCTTGTGTGAATTGCTCTGGACGTTGTGGTCACCGACCTGGAAAAAAGGTCCTGAGTTGTACCCGTTAAGCGCACCGGCCTTCGATAATCCGGATTTCGTCGAGGTGGTGATTCACTCCTACCGCCACCGGTTCATGTACGTGCCCGGCGACCCAGCGCTGGAGTGGATCGAAGAAGCGCTGACCCGACAGCCGCCGATCAGCGTACCGACGATTTCCCTGTGCGGGGCGGACGATGGCGTCGGACCGGCACCGGAGATAGACGAAGACATCGCCCATTTCACCGGGCGTTATGAGCGGCGAGTGCTGGCAGGTGTCGGGCATAACATTCCCGAAGAAGCGCCCGAGGCAACGCTCAGAGCGTTACTGGATCTGCTGGAGGACTGACGCTGAAACGCTCGCGATAGGCCTGCGGGGTCACGCCCATGGCCCGCAGAAAACTGCGTCGAAGCGTCTCTTCGCTGCCGAAACCGCATTGCACCGCCACCCGTTTGATCGGCACGCCGGTATCGCTGAGCAAACGTCGGGCGGTCTCGACCCGAATCAGTTCGATGGCCCGCGCTGGCGTCTGGCCGGTGTCGGCGCGGTAGTGGCGGACGAAGCTGCGTTCGCTCATGCCGGCCTGCAAGGCCAGGGTCGGGACGCCGAGATCCTTGGTGAGGTTTTCGCTGATCCAGGCATGAAGTTCGTCGAAGCGGTTGCCTTCCTTTTGCAAAGAGAGGGTCACGCTGAACTGCGACTGGCCGCCGGGACGCTTCAGGAACACCACCAGTTGCCGGGCGACTTCCAGGGCCATCGTGCGGCCGAGATCTTCTTCGACCATGGCCAGCGCCAGATCGATACCGGCAGTGACCCCGGCCGAGGTCCAGACCGGACCGTCATTGATGAAAATCGGATTGGGCTCAACCTGCAGCCGCGGATGCTGCTGCGCCAACTGCTCGCAACGGGTCCAGTGAGTGACCACCCGCCGGCCATCGAGCCAGCCGCTGGCCGCCAGCAAAAATGCCCCGGTGCACACCGACGCTACCCGCCGACACCCCATCGCGTGTTCACGTACCCAGGCCACCAGCGGTTCGTCTTGCGCCACGTCGTAAACGCCCCAGCCACCGGCAATGATCAACGTGTCACTGCCCTCTTCGGGCAACGGCTCGGCCAACAGCGCCAGCCCCGCCGACGACATCACCGCCCCGCCGCCGCGGGCAATCACCGACGGCGCGTAAGGTGGCGGAAAACCTTGCTGGCGGGAAATATCGTTGGCCGAGGCGAACACCTGCAACGGCCCGGTGACGTCGAGCAATTGCACATTGGCAAAGGCGAGCACGTGAATGGTTTTCGGCATGATTGGCGTAATTCGTGGGGTTATTGGCGTATACGCCAAATCCTACGAGCCTAAAGTGAAGTCGTCCACCCACTTCATGAGAAAAATGCCATGACGTTGCAGATCGGTTTTCTGTTGTTTCCACAGGTTCAGCAACTGGACCTCACCGGCCCTTACGACGTACTGGCCTCGCTGCCGGACGTGAAGGTGCATTTGATCTGGAAGGATCTGGTGCCGGTCACCGCGAGCACGGGCCTGGTGCTGAAACCGACCACCACGTTCGACGATTGCCCGAAGCTGGATGTGATCTGCATTCCCGGCGGCAGCGGCGTCGGGCCGTTGATGGAAGATGAACAGACGCTGGCCTTCATCAAGGCGCAGGCCGCCACCGCGCGTTACGTCACGTCGGTGTGTACCGGCGCGCTGGTGCTCGGTGCGGCGGGTCTGCTGAAGGGCAAACGCGCTACCACTCACTGGGCTTATCACGAGTTGCTGGCGCCTTTGGGGGCGATCCCGGTAAAGGATCGGGTGGTGCGCGACGGCAATCTGTTGACGGGTGGCGGGATCACGGCGGGCATCGATTTTGCCCTGACCCTGGCCGCGGAGCTGTTCGATAAGGACACGGCAGAGCTGGTGCAGTTGCAGCTCGAATACGCACCGGCACCGCCGTTTGCGTCGGGCAGTCCTGAGACGGCTCCGGTCAGTGTGCTGGAGGAGGCCCGCAAACGTGCTGCCGGGTCATTGAAATTGCGCTCGGAAATCACTGAGCGTGCAGCGGCGAAACTCGATCAGATGTCAGCTCGCTGATCCATCCCGACCGGCAGCCAGTGCCTGGCTGCCGTTTCCCCGGCCAAAATGAGGTGCCGAGGATTTTCCATCGCCCATAAAAAAACCCGCCTAAGCGGGTTTCTCAAGACCATTTCGACATCCTGTCGGCAGCCATCCTGGCCAATGGTCGATCATCCGTGATCCTGAGCGCTTCCTGCGACTCAGTTGATGGATCCAGATTAAACACATCGGTGAAGCGTAAACAGAGGACATACCAGCGCTCAGGTGTAAGCCATTGACCATTCCAGCCTTGAAGCCCCTTCCTGTGGCAGCTGCCAAGTACTTTTCGACAGACCAAAAAAAACCCGCCGAAGCGGGTTTTTCCCAAGACCATTACGACTCCCTGTCGGCAGCGATTCCTTGCTTATGGTCGATCATCCATGATCCCGAGCACTTCCTGTGCTTCGGTTGATGAAGCTAGATTACGCTTCGGATCCAATGTGCAATAGACGACATAGCTACCATCGAGTGTAGGACATTCGCTATAGCCGCCCTTCCGAAAACCCTTAGACAGGTAAGGTTTCAAGCATTGAAGCCGCGAGTTTCGCGGCCTGCAGCTGACCTTCGGCCGCCAGGGTGTCGTCCTCGAGAAACGCCCAGCGTTTCAGCCAAGGTTCGAACATGCAGCCATCACTCTTCCTGACGCTCGCGCGCCTTGGCACTGACTTTGAGAAATTCTTCGATGTTGTTCATCTGTTCATCCCAACCGCGGCTGTCCATGCGGAACGCCTTGAGTCGGCGCGTCTGAGGGATGTGATCGAAACCGGACTCGGTGACCTTGAGTAACGTGCCTTCATCCATGTCTTCGAGCTCGAACTTCACCAGCGTGGTGGGTTCCTGGGAGTAATCGATATCGGGCTCAATCGCGTACGGATGCCAGCGAAACGAAAACACCCGTTCCGGCTCGACCCGCTCCACCAGTACATTCCACAGCAAGTGCTCATAACCCGGGTACGTAATCTGCCCCTGGGTCCATTCACCGGCGACAAAACGCTTGCCCTCCAGCGCCACGCCAAACCACTGTCCGAAGGCTTCGGCATTGGCCAGCACGCGCCAGACCTGCGAGCGCGGCGTTTTGAGCAGGATCTTCCTTTCGATGCGATCTGATGCTGGATTCATAAGTCACCTCCTGTACTGAACAGTAGGCCTGTAAGACCACAAGACCAACCCTAAAGTTGTATCAATCGGGTATCGCAATCAACCCTCTACGAAACATTCAGCTGCATTTCCAAGTGTAACTGCTGGTTTGAAAGCAAAACGAGTGGACCGAAACTGCTAACGTAAAAAACGAAATTGACTCAGGCAAGGACGATTCATGCAGCTTTCACTTACGGAGCGTTATCGCGGAGCCCTGCAGGGCCTGGCCTGCGGTGATGCCGTCGGCACCAGCGTCGAGTTCCAGCCACGCGGCTCGTTCAAGCCCCTGACTGACATGGTGGGTGGTGGCCCTTTCAATCTGAAAGCCGGGCAATGGACCGATGACACCTCGATGGCGCTGTGCCTGGCCAAAAGCCTGCTGAGCAAAAACGGCTTCGAGGCGGCCGATCAGATGGGTCGTTACTTGAATTGGTGGCAATGGGGTTATCTGAGTTCAACGGGTGAATGCTTCGACATTGGCATGACGGTACGCGACGCCCTTTCGCGATTTCAGAAAACCGGGGAACCGTTCGCCGGCTCCACCGATCCCCGCACGGCAGGCAACGGCTCGCTGATGCGCCTGGTGCCGGTGGTGCTGTATTACTTTCCCCATCGCGACCGGATCCTGGCGTTTTCCGCCAACAGCTCACGAACCACCCACGCCGCACCGGAAGCGGTTGAATGCTGTCAGTTGTTCGCTGAGCTGATCCACCGAGCGTTGCAAGGCGCGTCCAAGGCAGAAGTGCTCGGCTTGTCAGAAACGACATACCTGGAACCCAAAGTGGCCGCCATCGCGCGAGGCGATTATTTCGGTAAACCTGAACGCGATATCCATGGCAGCGGCTACTGCGTTGCTTCACTGGAAGCGGCCCTGTGGTGCTTTCATCAGACTGACAGCTTTGAAGCCGCCATCCTGAAAGCCGCCAACCTGGGCGACGACGCCGATACCACCGCCGCCATTGTTGGCCAGTTGGCCGGGGCTCATTACGGTGTGCAGGCCATTCCCGACCGTTGGCTGAAGAAGTTACATTGGCGCGAAGACATCGAAGCCACGGCTGACGCCTTGCTGCGGGCAGCCACCCTAACGCAATCAGGAGCACGCGATGAATAGCCTGCACGGCAGCTGCTTGTGTAAAGCCGTCGAGTACCAAGTCGATAGCCTCGACATGCCCATCAGTCATTGCCACTGCCAAACCTGTCGCAAGGCACACGCGGCGGCATTCGCCTCGACAGCCGGGGTCATGCGCGAACATTTTCGCTGGACCAAAGGCCAGGACCGCCTGAGCAGCTACGAATCGTCACCGGGCAAGCTTCGGCATTTCTGTTCGGTCTGCGGTTCACATTTGATGGCTGAACGCTTGGCCCAACCTCACGTTATTGTTCGTGTGGCGACACTGGACGATGACCCGAAAATGACGCCTCAGGCGCATATCTGGACGACACATGACGTGCCGTGGCTTGCCTATGAGTCGATTAAAAAATGCCCTGAATGGGAAACATAGACGGTCGAATATGGCACTAAACTGCATCCCGACTTTCCTGTCACAGCGAGAATCCCCATGCACCCACGCTTTCTTCTGGCACTGACGCCTCTGCTGTTCACCACCGCTGCTTATGCTGTGGACTGCGACAACGCCACCAATCAGGCGACGATGAATGAGTGCGCGGCGCAGCAGCACAAGACGGCGGACAAGGAGTTGAATGCGCTTTACCAGCAGATCAACGAGCGTTTGAAGAGCAACCCCGAAAGCAAAAAGCTGCTGCTCGGGGCGCAGCGTTCGTGGATTGCGTTCCGGGATGCCGAGTGCAAGTTCTCGAGCGCCGGGGTGGAAGGTGGGAGTGTGTATCCGCTGATCTACAGCAACTGTGTTACTGAATTGACCAAGGCACGGGTTGAGACTTTCAAGAATTATTTGAAGTGTCAGGAGGGGGATTTGAGTTGTCCGGTGCCTGGGGCTTGATACTTGGGTGCCTGTGAGGGCCTCTTCGCGAGCAAGCCCGCTCCCACATTAGATTTTCGGTGAACACATATTTTGTGTACGCCCGAGAACAAATGTGGGAGCGGGCTTGCTCCGGGCGGCGATCCGACGAAGGCGTCAGTTAAGGCGCCGCAAATTACCGAACAAATATCTGCGCCGTGGTGATCGCCATATCCCCACCCGGCAACTTGATGCTGCCAATCTGCTTCATGCTTTCTGGATCAAAGATCGCCACGTCATTAAACGTCCCAGCCAGATAAATCTTGCTGCCGTCCTTGTTGAACGAAATGCAGTAGTAGGAATGATCCAGCGTCGCCGCCTGGAGCATTTTCTTTTCCTTGATGTCGTACTTCGCCAAACGGTTGAGCACACCGAACATCAGGTTCGGATCCTTCGGCGAGCGCATGCCGCTGAAGTAGATTTCCGTCAGAGGGCCGAAGTCGGTGGTTTCGGTCTTGCCGGTTTTCAGGTCGATGCTGAACAGCCCGTAAAGGTACTCAGCCGTCAACGGGTCCTGCTTCTTGTCCTTGAATTTCGCCGCGGTGTAGAGCAGCGAGAAGTCATGGCGATAAGTCTGCTGGTTCCACACGTAGAGCACGTCCGGCGCGCTGTAGCCAGGACGTTTCCAGTGGCGGCTGGGGATCAGCACGTCGAACTTGCCGGTTTTCACATCGACCTTGTAGACGTCCGCCCCCGCCACATACAGCGCGCCGTCGTCACCGCTCTGCATGATGGTCAACTGCCGTGGCGCCGGGAAACTGCGCACGGGTTTGGCGTCCATGCCGGCGTCGGTGGCGTACACATCGAGCCGAGGTTGCTGCACTTCGTAGCGGTCGTTAAGCATCAACGTCGGGTTGGCAATGGTGAACAGCTCCTTGCCGTCATGACTGAGGGTGAAGGCGAACATCGACCTCGCTTTCTCCCCCGGTTTCTGGGTGATGCTGGCGTGGAAAACCTGCTTGCAGCTGTCGAGTTCGACGCCGTAGACATCCGCGTAGTGATTGTTCAACACGTAGGCGGTTTTACGATCCGGCGACAACTGAACGGTGCCGGGACCGAAGGCATCCGGCATTTTGCAGGTCTTGAACAGGGTGTCGGTGGCCAGGTCGATGACGTGCAGGTTGTTCGGGTAATTGGTGGTCAACATGTACTCGTGACCATCTTGTAGTGCGGTGTTTTCATCGGCCAGAACAGTGAGCGAACAGGCGCTCAGGACGGCGAATGCGGCCAGGCCGCAGGCTTTGATGCTGTGCATGCTGGAATCCTTTTTCTGTTCCACTTTTTTCTACGAGCTACTTGTCTTTTGGAAAGACAGTCCCGAGGTTGCGCCAGTTTTCATTGGACGCCTGGGCATCCTTGTTCCAGTCCGGGTAGGTGCTCATCATGTCGGGCACCTGGGCCGGCCACCAGCAAGGGTCGGAACAGCCGTAAAGGTCGGCTTCCATCGGCTGGCACAGCGACGACACACCGCCAAAGGCGTCGATTTCCCAACCTGGGTCGGTGGTCGAGGCGCAGCCGGCGACGGAACTCATCGCCACCACTTCTTCGATGCGGTTTTCGGCCGCGGCCTCATCCAGTTTCAGCGCTTTATTATTGATTGCCTTGAGATGTTTCATATCAGTGAGCCTTGCGCGGAGTGATGTAGCTGCTGATAAACGCAGGGTTGTGGGCCATGATCCGGGTGTAGACCTCGATGCCGAAGTCGACCCAGTCACGCATCAGTTCGCAGTAGTGATAGGTCGGGTGGGTCGGGTCGCCGTAACGGGCGTAGCTCTCGTGGTAGCAGCCGCCGGAGCAGAGATTGCGGATCTGGCAGTCCTCGCAACCCGTGTTAGTGCGGTCGAGGCGCTGGGACAGGAAGTCGTTCAACTCCACCTGTTTCACCCCGCTGTGAACGTTGCCAAAGGTTGGCAGGCTAGAACCGGTAAAGCGGTGGCACAGGTTCAGCTCACCCTTGTGATCCACCGCCAGCATCTTCAGGCCCGCGCCACAGGGCAGGGCTTTTTTGTGGCCTTCGTGGATGTCGGTGATCAGCTGGTGCAGGTTGGAGAAACCGATGTTGCGGTGCTCCAGCGCCGCTTCCAGATAACGCCGGCCGAGCTTCTTCATGTTGGCGAAGACTTCGATCAACTCGTCGCTGGACAGGTTGAAGGTGCTGATGTCGCCGGAGGTCACCGGGGCAAATCCGACTTCGGCAAAACCCAGTTCGTTGAACAGGTGATCCCAGATGGTTTCGACGTCGGTAACGCCGGTGGTCAGGGTCACGCGGGCACCGACCGGACGACTGTTGTAGCGCGACAGCAACATTTCAGCCTTGCGCCGCACCACGTCGTACGTGCCCTGCCCGCCCACGGTGATGCGGTTGCGGTCGTGCACGGTTTTCGGTCCGTCGATACTGACTGACAGGCCAAAACGGTGGGCGTTGAGGTAGTCCACGGTCTCTTCTGTGAGCAGCGTCGCGTTGGTGGTCATGACGAACTCGACGAACTTGCCCGCCTCGCGGAAACGCTTCTCGCAATAGTCGACCATGTACTCGATCAGCTTGCGATTGCTCAGTGGCTCACCGCCGAAAAACACCACGGTAAAACGCTCTTCGTCCGGCGATTCACGCAGCAGCATTTCCACCGAGGCGACCGCGGTTTCGACGTCCATTTTCTTGCCGGCCGACGGCTTGTCCAGGTCTTCCTTGTAGCAGTAGGTGCAGCTCAGATTGCAGCCGGTGTTGACGTTGAGCACCACGGTGTTGATCGCCGTACGCTCGACCCGTTTGGTGCCGATGTCCGGGGTCAACGGCGAACCGTCGCTGACCAACTCCAGGGACATCAACTCACGCAAGGTCTCGGTGATTTCTTCGCCGTTGAAACGTGACGACAAACGCTGGATCAGATCGTCCGACGAACAGCCAGGACCGCGCAAGGTATCGATGATGGTGCCCGTCAGTTCATCGCTGGCGAACAGCGAACTGCTGGGGATGTGAAACAGCATGCGGTCAGCATCGACATGCACTTCGTGCAGATTCCGCTCAACCAGATTCAAAATAGCGCCCATTGCAACCTCCTGTGCAAACCCCGTTCTACGGGGCTCACGGTCATTCCAAAAAAATGTCTGAAGCCGTTGAAGTCAGCCAGCTCACGTTTTCAAAATCATGGAATGGGTGGATTGTTCCAGCGTTGCACGGTGACAATCATGTGGCCTTCGCCGGTCAGGGATTTCCCTGCGTCGTCGACGGCGGCAATCACCTTGAGGTTGCCGGCATTGTTGGTGGACATTTTGCGCTGCGGGTTTGGCCCGGCATCGCCCGGTGTGAACACGCCGCTGTCAGCCTGCATGGTGCCGGCGAACTTGACGTCCTCGTCTTCCTTGGCGCGGTCGTCGAAGGCTTCGACCGACCACTGCGCCGGGAACACGCCGATGCGATACGGCTTGCCGTCGGCGCCCTTGCCCCAGGCTTCGGCATCAAAACGGCCCTGGACTTTCGGTGTCGAACCACCGCCCTCGCCGATCCGCGCTACCGAGAACTCGGGCACGACTTTGACTTCAGCGATTTTGCTGTAGACCGACAGGGTCGGGCCTTTCAGCGTGCCGACGGTGACGTTGCGCAGACCCGGTTGGGCATTCGCAGCGGCCTTGAGCTTGACGCGCAGGCGCTCTGGCGTCTGCTCCAGCACCTCGACCACTTCCACGCCTTTGCCAAAGTTCGGTTTGCCGGTGAGGCCGCTGCCGACAAGGGTCACTTCCGTTTCAGTGCCAGCCTTCAGGTAACCCGGCTGCACCGCCAGCAAACGACTGCTGCCCTGCTTGGCGGCGACGAAGTCCAGACCTCGCTCGTCGTGCTCGGCCTCGAACATCCGGCCTTGCATGGCATTGCCTTGGGCGGCGAACACCTGGCGCATGGTCACGCCGTCGATGGTCACGTTGCCGCGCCATTCGTAACCGGTGTAGAGAATCGCGCTGCCATCGCCATTGAACGGGCTGCCGTCGGCGTATTGGCCTTTGACGCTGACCTTGAACGTGTCGCGGCCATCAGCCGTGACGCTCATCACGCCGGCCAATTCACCCTTGCCCGGCAAGTGGCCGCTGAAGCTCCAGTCACCGACCAGCGCTTGCGCTTTCGGCGCAGTGCTCAACCATTTTTTCCAGGCCGGGTTGTCCAGCGGATAACGCTTGGCTAACAGCGGCACCATGTCTTTTCGGGCCAGGTCGAACCAATCACGGTCACGAGCCAGAGCCTGGTATTCCAGGGACGGCCATTGGCCGAGGTGGAAGTTCACCAGACGCTCCCATTCCTGGGCCGGACGCCGTTGCAGCGCGACCCGCGCACCGGAGTGGCAGCGGCCGCACATCTGGCTGGTCTGGTCGTCGAATTTCTCGACAGTATTGAGTCGACGCTCCAGCGCATAACGCACGCCGTCGGTCTCGCTTGGGGCCAGGCCTTGGGTGTCGGCCAGGTATTTGACCAGGGTTCGGCGGTCGTCATCGCTGATCTGCAAACCGTGCATGGTTTGCATGCGGGCGATGCTCATCAGCCAGCCTTCAGGGGTTTTGCGCTGGTGGCTGATGCGGCTCAGGGCGTTATCGGCTTCGGGGGTATGACAGCCCTGACAGGTTTCCTTGAGGATGGTCTGAGCGTCGCGGGCTGCCAGGCTGTAAGGCGAATGCAGCGCCACACAAGCGGCCACGGCCAGCAGACTGGCACTCAGGCCTGATCGGAGTTTTCTCTTCATCAACGTCGAACCTCGCACGGTGCTTTCTTATTTTTGTGGCTTATCGTTTTTATGGTTTCTGCCGTCGGCGGCGCACCGCTGACGGAGGCAAGAGAAACGTCTGCAATGAGCAATACACGGAGCGTGCCAGCTTGCCGATTACCTTTTAAATCAAGTCGTTGCGCGAAGATGACTGCTTTGCACCATCGCTGAACGAGATCGCCTGCGTCTAATATCGCGACAGTTGTTGCAGTCTGAGACAGCATAGATGGCCTGACCGAAACAGCTCATCGGCCGGCGATTGACGCCGATCCCCTGCAAGCGCGAAATGGTTGTTCACCGATTGCCACCAGGGGATAAAAAAATGGCAAGCATCACTGTCCTGGCGGGGGACTTTCTGCAGGGTGATGGAGAGTACAGAGACGGCGTTTTCACCCTCAGAACGTCGCTTCATCCATGGCCTGGCATTACCCTCCCGCTCTCATCGTTCAAGTGCGTGGAAGTGGCCAACGAGGATTCGATCAACAACATCAAGGATGCCATCGGCTTTGGCGTGGCCGGGGCCATGCTGTTGGGGCCCATCGGCGCAATTGCCGGGTTCATGCTGGCCGGCAAGGAAACCGAAGTGACCTTTCTGGCGACGCTCAAGGACGACAGAAAGTTGTTGGCTGCCGTGGATGGCAACACGTTCGAAGAAATTTCCCGGAAGTTTGCAGACTGAACAATCGGCGCGGGCCGCACCGTTGTCCCACGGTGCGGCGTGACGCCGGTTCAGATGTCATAGGTGGGGGAAACGCTTTTGTGTACGTCGATCTCGTGCTGCATGTCCGCCACCAGCGACGCGATCGCATGGGGACTGTCCAGTGTCCACAGGGGAACGTGGGTGGCCACAATATCCACTTTGCCGGTCATGCAGTCGCAGACCCGAATCGTCAGGGACTGGTCCGCCGCCATGGTGCAGGTGCACACGGACGGCAGAAAACTGTGTTCAATGATGTTTTGAATTTCCAGGGTTGAAAGGAACATCGTTACCTCCCTCACGCCAGATGTATTGCCGGATGAACGGTCCGTCATTTCACCCACCGATCCTGAAAATTCTAGTCCTCAATAATAGGTACCTCAAGGTCACAACCCGGTTGCTCGTCGTCTCATAGCTGTCGCAATTTGCAACAATCTCACCGCACCCGCAGTTCCCTTGAGGGCCCAAAAACCCCGCCGGCCAAGGGCGGTTCTGCCTTTTCGGGCACTTGGCACAGCCATTGCCAACCGTTAAGAAAGCCATGTTTCACGAACAACAAGAGGTCTCGACAAATGCCCCTCCCTTATTTGCTTCCCGCCACCTCGGCGTTCATCCAGCGCGCCCCGCGCATGCTCATCGGCGGCGACTGGGTCGAGGCCGCCGACAGCCAGACCATGCCCCTGCACAACCCGGCCACCGGCGAAGTGCTGTGCGTCGTGCCGCGGGCGACGCCTGAGGATGTCGACCGCGCCGTGCTCGCTGCGCGTCAGGCCTTCGATGATTCGGCCTGGACCCGCACCCGACCTCGGGAACGACAGAACCTGCTGTGGAAACTCGCTGATCTGATGGAGCGCGACGCCGAACTGCTGGCGCAACTGGAATGCCTGAACAACGGCAAAAGTGCGGCGGTGGCCCAGGTGATGGACGTGCAACTGTCCATCGACTTCCTGCGTTACATGGCCGGTTGGGCGACCAAGATCGAGGGTTCCAGCGTTGAAGTGTCGTTACCGTTGATGCCCAACGATCAATTCCACAGTTTCATCCGCCGCGAAGCGGTGGGCGTGGTCGGCGCCATCGTTGCCTGGAACTTCCCGCTGCTGCTGGCCTGCTGGAAACTCGGCCCGGCCCTGGCCACCGGTTGCACCGTGGTGCTCAAACCCGCCGACGAAACCCCGCTGACCGCACTGAAACTGGCCGAACTGGTGCTGGAAGCCGGTTACCCCGAAGGCGTGTTCAACGTGGTCACCGGCACCGGCATCACTGCTGGTTCCGCCCTGACCCACAACCCGTTGGTGGACAAGCTGACCTTCACCGGCTCCACCGCCGTGGGCAAGCAGATCGGCAAGATCGCCATGGAGTCCATGACCCGGGTGACCCTGGAATTGGGCGGAAAATCACCGACCATCGTCATGGTCGACGCCGACCTGAAGTCCGCCGCAGCCGGCGCCGCCAGCGCGATTTTCTTCAATCAGGGACAGGTGTGCTGCGCAGGTTCGCGGCTGTATGTGCAGCGCAAGCATTTCGACAATGTGGTGGCGGACATCGCCGACATCGCCAACGCCATGAAACTCGGTAACGGACTGGACCCTAGCGTCGAGATGGGGCCGCTGATCTCGGCGCGTCAGCAGGAACGGGTTTACGGGTACATCGAAAAGGGTCGGGAAAGCGGCGCGACCATCGCTTGCGGTGGTGAGCAGTTCGGGCCGGGGTTCTTCGTTAAACCGACAGTGATTGTGGATGTCGATCAGAAGCACTCGCTGGTGCAGGAGGAGATCTTCGGGCCGGTGCTGGTGGCGATTCCGTTCGATGATGAAGCCGATGCGTTGCGCATGGCCAACGACAGTCCGTATGGGCTGGGGGCGAGTATCTGGTCGAACGACCTGGCGGCGGTGCACCGGATGATTCCGCGGATCAGGTCGGGTTCGGTGTGGGTGAATTGCCACAGCGCGCTGGACCCGGCGTTGCCGTTTGGGGGGTACAAGATGTCGGGGGTTGGACGTGAGATGGGGTATGCGGCGATTGAGCACTACACCGAGTTGAAGTCGGTGTTGATCAAGTTGTGATTGTCGGCGCTTGTTAGGCCGCCTTCGCGAGCAAGCCCGCTCCCACATTTGATTTGTGATCAACACAGAACCAATGTGGGAGCGGGCTTGCTCGCGAAGGGGCCAGCCCCGTCGCCCCAAATCTCAGGGTTTGAAGCCTTGCGACAGTAACCAACTCCTGACCATCCGCCCCTGCTCCACCGTCAACCCGGCCAACGCCTGCTCGGCCGGTTCGGTCCGCAACCGCCGCACCAACGGCGCCAACTCAACCCCTTGCACATGCCAGATCCCCAGCGGCTGATCCGTCGTGATCACCACCTCAGCCTCATCCACAAACCCCTCTTTCAACACCGGCGCGCGCTCAATCCTCAGCGAGGAAAAATCCGCCTCGGCATGCGCCACCTCAGCATCCGGCCACTGCCGCCGCGTCTGCCAAAAAGGTTGATCCAACCAACGCTGCTCATCGGCATAAAAATCCCGCCCGATCCGCGCAAAACGCAAAAACAACTGCTCCACCCGTTGCTGATGAAAGCGCTGAGCCAGCGCCGCTCGCTCGGGTTTATGCAACAACGTGTTGATCACCGTCGGCGCCTGTAACGCCGAGGACAATGACTGAAAGATCCCGTTGCCCGACAGCGGATCCACCGCCATCGCCGCATCCCCGACCCGAATCCAGTTTTCGCCACACACCTGCGGGCAAAGAATCGCCGTGCTGCTGCGCGCATGCAGTTGCAGGTCAATTTCCGGCTCGACACCGAAAAACCCCCGCGCCAATGCCGAACCCTGACGTCGCTCACGACAGTAGTCGAGCAACATCGCCTTGCCCGGCAATTCAGCACTGGCCACGTCCACCGTCCATTGCCAGTAACACTGACCGTCGGCTCGCCGGGCCATCCAGGCCCAGCCGTCCTCAAGGCTTTCCACAGCACTAGCGGTGCTGCCCGGCGCGCCTTGCCAGCGATTGAGCAGGCTGACCGTCTCCGGTCCGCGCAGGCCTTTGCCGAGTGCAGGTGCCTGACGCCCACGCGCCTCAACCAGAAAATCCGCCAGCAGCGCCTCGCGCCCTTCGACCTCGATCCGATGGCCCGAAACCGATGACTGCACCGTCAGCACGCGGCCTTCGATCAGCTCAACGCCAGCCAGGCGCAGATCCTCGCGCAAGCCTCGATCAAAGCTTGGGCGATCCAGTAAAAATTCGATGTTCTGCGCGTGCTGCTGGCCGTTCCATGACACCTGTCGTTGGGACGGCAGCGCCGCATCCGCCAGCGCCTGATGAAGCCCCGCGCCACGCAAGGCCTCCAGCACCCGAATGGAAACGCCCTCCAGCGCCGCAAATCGCCGCCATTCGCTGACCAGCGTCACAGGATAACCGAGCCGACGCAAACCCAAGGCAACTGCGGCGCCCGCTGGCCCTGCGCCAAGAATCAAAATCATGCTCCGAAGCGCCGTTCAGGGCCGCGATAACGGGCATTCTCCCGCAGCCACTCAATGACCTGTTCGTTGCTCGCCTCGGGATGTTCCACCAGAAAACCCGCAATGTGCCCGCTCAACGCTGCACAGCCGAGACTGGCGCCGGACTGCCCCGGATAGGTGCCATGCACACACGCCGCGAAATCCGCCTGAGCGCTGTTGAGCCACGACCATTCCTGTTCGGCACAACGCGCATCGCCGGTGACTCGCAGCACCTGTGGATAATTCGCCGGAAACACGCCCTCGCCCTGCGCCGGGCTCGACGCACAGAGCAAAACACCTCGCGCTACCGCCAACCCACAGGCTTCACGCAACAGGCTGCGATCCTGACGCAGCCCGAGGCTCAAATTGATCAGCCGAACGTCCTGCGCCACCAGCCAGTCAATCGCTGTAGCGATCTGCAACGCGCTGGTGACCCCACGCTGGTCGAACACCTGAGCCACGCAAAATACCGCCGACGGCGCCCGCCGACCGATGGCCTCGATCACCGCGCTGCCGTGGCCCAGCGGATCGTCGCGCAAGTCGCTTTCGGCCAATCCATCCGCCAGCAATGAAAAGCGCCGCCCGGCGACCACTTGCACCCGCTGCGCCGCCGAGTGACCGCTGTCCACCACGCCAATCCGCAGCTCAGGCTTCATGCAGCACCGTTTTTGAAGTGAGTACGCCGTCGAGCAATTCAAAGCGCAAATCGGCATCCGCCAAGGTTGAAGGACGGTGACTGATGAGGATCCGCGTACGCCCGGCAAACAGTCGATCGATGGCTTCGATGACTTCGCGTTCGGTGGCTTCATCCACCGCCGAGGTCGCTTCGTCCAGCACCAGAATCAACGGATCCTGCAACAGCGCCCGGGCGATGGCGATGCGTTGTTTCTGCCCGCCGGACAACTGCTGACCACGTTCGCCCAACGGACTGTCGAGGCCTTCGGGCAACGACTCGATCAGGCTGTCGAGTTGCGCCAGCCGCGCCACTTCGGCAATCGCTTCACGGCTGGCGTCCGGCACCGCGTAGGCGAGGTTGTCGGCGAGGCTGCCGCGAAACAGCACGATGTCCTGACTGACCACGGCAATCCGCCGACGCAGCTGGAACAGGTCCAGTTCGCGCAGATCGACCTCCCCCAGCAACACCCGACCGGACTGCGGGTCGTGGTGCCGTTGCAGCAGGTCGATCAGGGTCGTTTTGCCGACGCCAGAGCCGCCGCTCAGGGCGACTTTCAAACCATAAGGAATTCGCGCTTCGATGCCCCGCAGAGTTGTCGGGCGACCGGGATGGCTGAAGTGCACGTCGTCGAAACGCAGCTCGCCAGAGGTCGGCATCGGCTGCGGCGTGACCGGCGTGAGAACGGTCGGCTCTTCGCCGCGCAATTCCATCACGCGCCCGAGGCTGACGGTCATTCGCTGAATCGCGACATAGAGACCCAGCAGGCTCTGCACCGGTCCGACGGCCATGCCCAAGTAGGTGGAAAACGCGATCAGCGCACCCAATTGCCAGGTCCCCTGCACCACCCAATAACCACCAATCAAAAACGCACAGGCACGGGACAAGGACGTCAGTGTACCCGGCACCGCCTGAGTGAAAAACTCGGTGACTTGCAGGCGCAGCAACTGGCTCATGTAGCCTTGACCCAATGTCTCCAGGCGCCGCGATTCACGCTGCTGCTGGCCGGCAGACTGAATGAATTTCATCACCGGCAAGGTCTCGACCATGAACGAGGACATGTCCGCCGAGCGCTCACGCAATTGCCGCACATCGCGCTCAACCTTGCGCCGCATCCAGCGTAACCAGAGCACGTCGAGGGGAATCAGCACCAGCGCCAGCAACGAGAGTTTCCACGACAGGGTCAGCAGCATCGCCACGGCACAGACCAGACCGATCACGCTCGACACCGCCGAGAACAAGGAGTCCACGGCAAAGCGCTGGATCTCTGCGACGTCGCCATCGAGGCGCGACATCAGGTCACCGATGCGGCGCTGTCCGTAGAAACTCGGCGAAAGCGTTTGCAAATGTCGATAGAGATCATCGCGCAGGGCAAACAGAATCCGCCCGGACAGGCGCGTGTGCAGGTAACGGTTGATCCCCGACAACCCAGTTCCGAGCAGCCCGGCCACGATCATCAACCCGGCGATCAGCACCAGCATCGGAAAGTTGCGTGCGAGCAAACCATCGTCGATCAGCAGTTTGGTCAGCCAAGGCTGGACCAACACCAGCAACGAGGCGCAGACCGATAACCCGAGCAACCCGGCAATCGCCAGACGATGCGGCCGCACGAAGCTGTAGAGCCAGCGCAATGCGGCTTGCAGGGCTTCGGGGTTCTGGCTGTCGATCAGCCGAACGATCAAGCGCTGCATCACGAGCGCAACTGTTTGAGCTTGCGATACAGGGTCGCGCGGCTGATGCCCAAGGCGTCGGCGGCGGCCGAGACGTTGCCCTGATGAGTGTCCAGGGATTGGCGAATCAGCTCCAGTTCGTTTTCGCGAATGCTGCCGGCCTGAGGACGTTCGCTGGCGCTCAACTCGTCGAGCATGCTGTCGGGCAAGTGGTCGAGGGTGAGTACGGTGTCCCCCGGCTCGCGCATGGCCAGCGCTGTGCGCAAAACCATTTCCAGTTGGCGGATGTTGCCCGGCCAGTGATAGCCGCCGAGCAAGCGGTTCAAGTCGTCATGCAGGACCATCGTCGGCGCATCCAGTTTGGCCAGCAGACGAGCGACCAGACCGCTGAAATCCTCGCGCTCGCGCAGAGCCGGGAGCATCACGCTGATGCCGTTGACGCGGTAGAACAGGTCCTCGCGGAAGTGTTTTTCTTCGACCAGTCGCTTGAGGTCGCGGTGCGTGGCGCAGATCAGTGCGACGTCGATGTCTTGCTCTTCACCGGCGCCCAACGGTGCCACTTTACGGTCCTGCAACACCCGCAACAGACGGGCCTGCAAGGCCAGCGGCATGTCGCCGATTTCATCGAGGAACAAGGTGCCGCCATGGGCCTGTTGCAGACGACCGATCATGCCGCCGCGACGGGAGCCGGTGAACGCGCCTTCGCGGTAGCCGAACAGTTCCGACTCGATCAGGCCTTCGGGGATCGCCGCGCAGTTCACCGCGACGAAGGGTTTGTCGCAGCGGGTGCCGGCCATGTGCAGGGCGCGGGCGATGACTTCCTTACCGGTGCCGGTTTCGCCCAGCAGCAACACCGGCAGCTCATTGGCCAGGCCTTGACGGGCCATGCGCAACGCTCGGGCATACCGGACATTGCTGCCGGCCAGGGATTCGAGATCCGGTTGTGCTTTGGCGGTTTTCGCTGTGCTGCGCGGCGGCGTACTGAGGTTGATCGAACGCTGCGGCGCACGCAGGGTTTTGTAGAAGAACTCGCCTTTGGCCGTTTGCAGACTGCCGACACCGCCCTGATGCAGACGCGACAGAAGTTGCAGGCCATCGACGCCCAGAAACTCTTCACAGCGTCGACCGACCAGCGCCGAGCGCTCGGCGTGGAGCAACTGACAGGCCTGGGCGCTGACCGCGAGAATCTGCCCGCCGAGGCTCACCGCCAACAAGCCTTGCCAAGGGGATTCGAGGTACTGCCGACGGCTGTGGAAGGCCAGGACGATTTCGTCCGGATAACTGGCGTTGAACACCCGGCTTTCGATCTGGCTGACGGCCATGGCCAGCAACGCGGTGCTGTCATGGACGCGGCCCAGCGGGCCTTCGCGGGTCAGGTCGAGTACGCCGAGGATGTCGCCTTGGGGGCAATGGATCGGCACCGAGGTGCAGGAGAAATCGGTCAGGCGATCGAGGTAATGTTCGCCGCAATCGATCATCGTTGGCCGGGCTTCCACCAATGCGGTGCCCAGCGCGTTGGTGCCGCGAGCGGCTTCGCTCCAGCAGGCGCCGAGGGTGATGTCTTGCAGGCCGCTGCCCTTGAGGCGATCGGCGCGGCCTTCGACGGCGAGGATGGTGGCGTCGGAATTGGCGAGGATGATCAGCCCTTCCTTGCCCTGGCGCTCGGCCAGGTAATCGATGGCCGGCAATGCCGCATCGATCAGCAGCCGATTGCTCGCCAACAGCACGTCGAGGCTCGCGCTCGATTCCAGCGCCAGCTCGTGCTTGGCATTGAAATGCACGCCATGGCTCAGGCTACGCCGCCACGACGCATCGATTTCCGCCCGCAACACGCCATCCGGGACTTCGCCCTCGAGATGGAGTTTCTCCCGGGCCAGCCGGGCTTCGTGGTGCAGCTTGGGAGGAGTTGTTTTTATTAGCGTCATCAAGCGCTCCGGATCGGTCCGCCCTGCGCTTTTTTAAGATCAGCGCCCTGCCGCAATCTTTACGTTAACGTCAGGGCGATGGCAAGTGCCTTACGGCGCTTGTGTTCCGTCAAGTGGACCGCGTTATCGTTCTTCGCGAGCAAGCCCGCTCCCACATTTGGCCGGTGTTGATCACAAGTCTGTGGTTCAACTCGGTCAACTGTGGGAGCGGGCTTGCTCGCGAAGGCGGCCTCCCATGCACCATCGAACTCAGAGGTTCCACACCTCGGGGCTCACAAAAAACGCCCGCGCATTATCCTCAAGACTCTCCAGGTGATACCCGCCCTCCTGCACAATCAGACACGGCAACCCAAGGCTGCGAATCCGCTCGCCCAGCCGCGCAAACCCTTCACGGGTCACCGCCACTTTGCTCTGCGGATCCAGCACGAAAATATCGAACCCCAAGGACAACACCAACACCTCGGCGCCGAAGTCTTTCACCGCCGCCAATGCCACGTCCAACTGACCCAGGAAGTCCGCCTCACTGGCGCCATGCGCCATCGGCAAGTTGAGGTTGAAGCCCTTGCCCTTCCCGTCTCCCCGCTCATCAGCGAACCCGGCAACCCCCGGATAGAAATTGGTCGGATCGCCATGCACCGAGACATAGAGCACGTCATCGCGGTCGTAGAAAATCTCCTGAATCCCCTGACCGTGGTGCATGTCAGTGTCGAGCACCGCGACGCGCGCAAACCCGGCACGCAGAACCTGAGCAGCCACCGCAGCGTTGTTCACATAACAGAAACCGCCCGCCGCTTCGGCCCGGGCATGGTGCCCCGGTGGACGGCACAAGGCGTAAGCCGCCGGCTCGCCATCGAGCAACGCCTGAGCGCCGGCAATGGCGCTTTGCGCCGACCAATAGGCCGAACGCCAGGTCTGCTCGCCCACCGGGCAACTGCCATCCGCCAGATACCTCGCAGCTTGGGCGAGAATCCCGCGCAGGGCATTGGGCTCGCGGACGAAGATGTTCGACATCACCTCGTCGCCCCAATCCTCGGGGATTTCCTTCCAGCGCTGATGCGCTTCCTGCAAGAACGTCAGGTACGGCGCGCCGTGGACCGCCAGCAGCGGATCGAGCCCGGCATCGACCGGTTGCTCGACATTAAAGCCCAGTGAATGCGATGCCTGCACCAACCGCTGAGCCCGCTCAGGCACTTCCTGCGGTGTGCGCATCTGCCCACGGGAGTAGTAGCTGCGTGGATGGTGAAGCAATTGTACTGGGTGGAAAAAACTGCGCATGGGATGAATACCTGTCAGTTAACCTAGATCTTGAATCCGTTCGCGTTCAACTGTGGGAGCGAGCTTGCTCGCGATGAGGTCAGCACATTCAACATTGATGGCGACTGATCCACCGCTATCGCGAGCAAGCTCGCTCCCACAGGGATTGTATTTATTCAATTCTGCCTGCGCGGGCCAGCACAGCATTGAGCAAGACATCAGTGCCCTGACGCACATCTTCAGGCAGCACGTCTTCGGCTTCGTTATGGCTCAAGCCGCCAACGCATGGAATGAACACCATCGCCGTCGGGCAAAACCGCGCCAGATGAATCGCATCATGCCCGGCGCCGCTGACAATCGATTGCTGAGCGTAGCCCAGCGCGTCCACCGCCTGCTGCACGGCCGCCACGCAATCGGCATCGAACGGTGTTGCCGGGCTGATCCAGTGACGCGTAATCGTCAGGTTCAAGCCTCGGCTATCGGCAATCGCCTGAAGCCGCTCGCGGACTTGCTGCTCCATGGCCTCAATGGCTTCGTCGCGGTGATGACGCAGGTCGACGGTGAAATTCACCAAGCCCGGAATGGTATTGCGCGAGGACTTGTTGATGCTCAACTCGCCGACGGTGGTCAGTCCTTCGGGGGTGAAATCGCTGGCCAGGCCTTCGATTGCCTGGATCATTTGTGCGACGCCGTACAAGGCGTCTTTGCGCAGCGGCATCGGCGTGGTGCCGGCGTGGGCGGCCATGCCTTCGACCCGCACGTCGAGCCAGCGAATCGCCTGGCCACCGCTGACCACGCCGATGCTTTTGGCGTTGTCTTCTAGGATCGGCCCTTGTTCGATGTGCGCTTCAAAGTACGCATCCACCGCGCCGCCAAATGGGCGCTCGCCAGCGTAACCGGTGCGTTGCAACGCCTCGGCAACGCTGATGCCGTTGATGTCACGCACCGCCAGCGCTGCGTCCAGTGGCATGATCCCGGTGAACACCGCCGAACCGAACATTGCCGGGGTGAAGCGTGCGCCTTCTTCGTTGGTCCACACCGCCACTTCCAGCGGCTTGCGGGTCTGGATGCCGAGGTCATTCAGGCAACGCACCACTTCCAGGCCGGCGAGTACGCCGTAGACGCCATCGAAACGCCCACCTTCAGGCTGAGTGTCGAGGTGACTGCCCATCATCACTGGCGCGGCATCAGGGTCGGTGCCGGCGCGGCGGGCGAACAGGTTGCCGATAGCGTCCACGCTCAGGGTCATACCGGCTTCGTGGCACCAGTGGGAAAACAGTTCGCGACCGGCCTTGTCTTCATCGCTCAGGGCCAGGCGGCAGCTGCCGCCACGGGCGGTGGCGCCGATTTCGGCCATGTCCATCAGACTCGCCCAGAGGCGTTCACCATTAATTTTCAACATGAGTTACTCCTGGGAATACGTTAATTAAGCGTTGGCCATTTCGAGGCGTTCAGCGCTGGCATGGCGACGGGCAAGGGACAGGACACAGATCAGCGAAGTCGCGGCAATCAGGCTGTAGAACACCGCCATCGGCCACCATTGGCCGGCGAACTTGTGTGCCAGCAAGGTGCCGATCAGCGGCGTCAGGCCACCGGCCACGGCGCCGCAAATCTGATAGGCCAACGAAATCGCGGTGTAGCGCACGCGGGTTTCGAACATGCCGCTGACGTAACCGGCGATCACCGCGTAGAACGACGCCATGCACACCACCGCCAGGGCGATGCCGAGGATGATCAGCGGCGCCTGGGCCGAGCTGACCAGCACAAACATCGGGTACGGCGAGGCGATGGCCAACAACGACACCAGGCACAGGAATCGCGTGGCGCCCATTTTCTCGGCGACCCACGCCGCCAGTGGTTGAATGCAGAACTGAATGATCGCCACCACAAACAGGCACTCAAGAATCAGTGAGCGCGGCAATTCGAGCTGCTGGGTGGTGTAGGCGATCATGAAGGTGTTGGTGAAATACACCCCGGCGATCCCGAGGGTGTTGGCGCCGATGCACAGCAGCAGCGGACGCCACGCGGTACGCAGGACCTCCATGACCGGCGCCTGCTCCTTGCGTGTGCTTTTGCGGGCCAGTTCGCGGCTGGCGAGGAACTCTGGCGACTCATTCACGCCCAGACGAATCGCCAGGCCCACCAGCAGCAACAACGAACTGGCGAGGAACGGCAGGCGCCAGCCCCAGTTCATCAGGTCCTCTTCCGGCAAACGGGTGACTGCGCTGAAGGCCAGCAACGACAGGATCAAACCGGCCGGGCTGCCGAGTTGCGCAAAGGAGGCGAAGAAGTTGCGTCGACCTTTCGGCGCGTGCTCGCCGGCCATCAACACCGCCCCGCCCCACTCACCACCGACGGCAATGCCCTGGACGATGCGCAGCAGGATCAGCAACACCGGCGCCGCTGCGCCGATTTGTGCGTAGGTCGGCAGCAAACCGATGCAGACCGTGACCACGCCCATCATCAGCAACGTAATGATCAACGACTTTTTACGGCCGATGCGGTCGCCGATATGGCCGAAGATAATCCCGCCCAACGGCCGCGCAAAAAAGCCCACGGCGAAGGTGCCGAAGGCGGCCATGGTGCTGAACAGTTTGTCGTCGGAGGGGAAGAACAGCGCGCCAAATACCAGCGCAGCAGCGGTGGCATAGATGTAAAAGTCGTACCACTCGATCATGGTGCCGATAAAGGCTGCGGCTGCCGCACGGCGCGGCTGAGGAGAAGCGTGGGGCTTCATGGGTCGGTCTCCTTTGGTTATTTTTTTGGCAGGAGTGAAACTGCAAAATCAAGGCGCTCTGACGGCGCCTGTCTGGAGATGATTTATCGTCTCGGGGCTATGATTAGTCAATTTTCTATTTATTATGCGGACTATTACGACAGCTTATAATCGAGAGCCGCCATGGCCGAACGCGATGTACAACGCCTGCTCAATGACCGTCTGGACTGGAACCTGCTGCGCACCTTTCGGGTGATCGGTCAGGAGCTCAGCATCAGCCGCGCCGCCGCCCGCCTGCACCTGACACAACCGGCGGTGAGCCAGGCGTTGAAGCGTCTGGAGGAGCAACTGGGCCGACAACTGATCGCCCGTCGCGGGCCACGGTTTGCCCTGACCGAAGTCGGCGAGCAGATCTTCGAACTGGCCGGGGAAATCTACGGGCAGATGTCCCAGGTCAGCAGCGTGCTGGAGCAACCCGCCGACGAAGTGATCGGCAGGGTTCGATTGCTGATCATCAGCCGGATCTTTTCGGAGCGCTTCGATGACTTCCTCGCGGACTTTCATCGGCAGCACCCGCGAGTGGATCTGGAAGTCGACGTGATGCGCAGTTCCGACATCGTCAGCGCCCTCCAGGAAAAAACCGCCACCCTCGGCCTGAGCCTCAATCGCCGCCCACAACCGCGCCTGGAACAACGGCTGTTCCTGCGTCAGCGCTATGCGTTTTTCTGCGGTAAGCACCATGCGCTGTTCGGCCAACAGAACGTTGCCGAAGGGGATTTGCAGCGGGAGAACTTCGTCAGTTTCACCAGCGACCAGATCGGCGGCATGCTCTCGCCGCTGACGATTTTTCGTGATCAGCAAGGTTTCAGCGGACGGATCGTCGCCTCGTCACCGAGCCTGGAAGAAGTCCGGCGACTGGTGATCGCCGGGTACGGGATCGGCTGTTTACCCGAGCACGTGGTGGCGGCGGACGTCGACGCCGGATTGCTCTGGCGCCTGCCGCCCCACGAAGGGATTGCCGATGTGGACATTCATTTGCTGTGGAACCGCGAGCAGCGCATGAGCCGGGCCGAGACGATCTTTCTCGAGAGCCTGCAACAGTGCTTGCTGGACTGAGTTACCCGATCAGAACAACGGCAGACTGTAGCTGACCACCAGGCGGTTCTGGTCCGCATCGCGCGACGCTTCACTGCGCGACATACCGTTGCGCCAACCCAGTGCGACGTTTTTCAACGGCCCGCTCTGGATCACGTAGTCGAGGCTCAGGTCCCGCTCCCATTCCTCTTGCTCAGGTCCGGCCACCGTTTTAATGCCGCTGCCTGAGAGGTACATCGCCGAAGCCTTGAGCCCCGGCACGCCGAGAGCCGCGAAATCGTAGCTGTACTGGGCAAAACCGGTACGTTCACCGGCGCGGGTGAAGTTCTGGATGTAGCGGTCGGTCAGCAGGTAGACGCTGGCGCCTCCAGCGCCTTTGTCCGGTAAACCACCCTGGTTGAGCTGCACGAATCCGCTGTCACTGGACACCTGCTGATAACCGGCCATCAGCGCATGAGCGCCGATGCTCCAGGTGAACGCCAGGCTCCAGGTATTGTTGTCGATCTTGCCGTCGCCGTTCTGCGTATAACCGCTGGTACGGTAGCCGCTGGCCCGACCGCTGGCCGAGTCATTGGCACCGTCGGCGGAGGTCTTGAAGTAGCGCAGATCGGTTTTCAGCGCGCCGAAATCCCCCAGTGTCAGGTTGTGAACCAGACCGGCGAAATGCTGTTGGTAATAGTCTTCGAGAGTGGCGTAGTAGTACTGCGCCAGAAGCGCATCGGTGACTTTGTAATCGGCACCGGCAAAATTGAACGCGTTGCTTTCCCGGGTGCCGCCGGCCACGGCCAGTCCGGTGCTGTCGCTGGAACCGCGGCCCGTGGCGTGTTCGAGATGACCACCGGTCAGGGTCAGGTGCTCGAAGTCATTGGAGACGATCTGCCCACCCTCGAACGTCTGCGGCAGCAGCCGCCCGTCATTGGCCTGCAGAATCGGCAACTTCGGCGTCAGGGTGCCGTAACGCATTTCAGTCTGGGCAAAGCGCATCTTCGCCGTCGCACCGAAACGCGACCATTGCTCGGCTGCGCCGTTGCCATCGTTGGGGATCATCGAACTGCCGACATGGCGACCGTCACCGCTGTCCAGGCGAATACCCAGCAGGCCTAACGCATCAACACCAAAGCCGACGGTGCCTTCGGTGAATCCGGACTGATAGTTGAGCATGAAACCCTGCGCCCACTCTTCGGTTTTTGAAGGGCTCGCGGCGCCATCGCGATTATCGTTATTGAAGTAATAGTTACGCATCCCGAGGGTCGCTTTACTGTCTTTAATAAAGTCCGCCATGCTTAACGGACTGAATAGCGCACTGCCGATCGCAATAAGTGCCAACGGTTGTTTGTTCATTGATTTTGAAGTTCCTGAGCAGCCAGCTTTTGCGCTGGCTGCCGGTCATTAAGAAAGTTTGATACTCAAGACACTGGACACCGGTTCGCCTTCCATTAACCGGGTCAGCAGTTGCGGTTCTGCCCGGTCCGATGCCAGCGCGCGCTCGATGACGTTTTGCGCGGTGACCGGATCGAGAAACAGCACGCCGTTGTCGTCCGCCAGCACGAAATCCCCGGGATGCACCGTGACGCCGGCACAGTGGATCGGCTGATTGATCTGACTGTCGCCACGGCCATGCAACTTGGTGGTCAGCAGGCTGGTGCCGCGGGCGAAGACCGGTAGGCCGGTCTCGCGTAGTTCGAGCAAGTCGGTCACCGCGCCGTCCACCACGATCCCCACCGCACCGGCGCAGCGCGCCGCGCAACTGGTGACGGCGCCCACCGGCGCGTGTTGCCAGTCGCCATCGGTGTCGATCACCAGCACATCGCCGGGCTGGATGAGCGCCAGGGCCTGGTTGACCGCGATGGCATCGGCGCCCACCAGTTTCAGGGTCAGCGCGCGGCCGACCAGTTTCACATTGGGCACCATGGCCCGCAGTTGCGAGTCGGCAAAGCCCTCCTCGAGAAAATGCCCGAGGGTCGGAAAACTCACCGCGTTGAGCTGCTCGATCAGCTGCGATTCATCCATGTTGCGCCTCCTTGGCAATCAACTCGGCAACACAGTCGATTTCCAGCGACACACCCCACAACGCCACGCACACCGTGGTGCGTGCCGGCGGCGCATGGCCGAGAAACTCGCGATACACCGCGTTGAACGGCTCCAGCTGCGCGGGATCGGTGAGGTACGCATTAACCTTGATCACGTGACTGAAATCGGACCCGGCTTCAATCAGAATCGCTTCCAGATTGCGCAAGGTTTGTCGCACTTGTTCGGTGAAGTGGGCGGGCTGGTCATCGAGCCCGCTCTGGGCCGGAATCTGCCCGGCGGTGAACACCAGGTGGCCGCTGACCACCGCTTGGGAGTAAGGGCCGACCGGGCCGATGAAGCCCGGGGCTGACTGAATTCTGCGCATGTTGTTGAACTCCATTGATCAGGCGGCGGCCGATTTGACAGGTTTGCCGAGGGCTGGCTCGTTGGCCGGCACTGCCGCTGGGACTTCACTGATGTCTCGCTTGAAGGTCTCGGTCAGCAACAACAGCGCCACCAGCGAAATCAACGCTGCACCGATCATGTACCAGGCCACCGAAGAGCCTTTGCCGGTCGCGGCCAGCAATGCGGTGGTGACGATCGGCGTCGCGGCACTGCCGAGCAGACCGGACAACATGTAGCTGATCGACAACCCGGAATAGCGCACCCGAGTGCCGAACAGTTCGGCGAGGAAGGTGGCGATCGGCCCGTAATTGGCCGCGAAGGCCGTCATCAACAGCAGGTAGCCGAAGATCACACAGGGTAACTCTTTGGTGTCCATCAACCAGAACAGCGGGAACGCCACCAACGCTTCGGCGACGATGCCGGCAACGATGATCGGCTTGCGTCCGTAACGGTCCGACAGCGCGCCGAACACCGGCAGCATAACGATGCACCAGGCGCAGGACAGCAACACCACGCCAAGCATCACGCTGCGGCTGAACCCCAGATTCTGCGTGCCGTAGGTCAGGCCGAAGGCAACGATGATGTTGAACGACGCCCCGGTCGACATGGTGGCGATCCCGCCCAGCACGACTTGTTTCCAGTACTTGCGAAACACTTCCGCCAGCGGCATTTTCACTTGCACCTCGGCTTCCTTGACCTTGTTGAAGGCCGGGGTTTCAGAGATGTTCAAACGGATGTACAAGCCCACGGCGATCAGCAGCACGCTGCCCAGGAACGGGATACGCCAGCCCCAGGCCAACAGGTCTTCAGGGGATAGCCACGCGGCAATCAGCAGGAAGGCCAGGTTGGCAATCATGGTCCCGGCCGGAACGCCGATCTGTACCCATGAGCCGTACAAACCGCGTTTGTTGGCCGGCGCATGTTCCACCGCCATCAGCACCGCACCGCCCCACTCGCCACCCAACGCCAGGCCTTGAATCACCCTCAGCAGCAACAACAGGATCGGCGCCCAGATACCAATGGCCGCGTAATTGGGTAGTAACCCGATGGCGAACGTAGCGGCACCCATGGTCAACAGTGAAACCAACAACATCGACTTGCGTCCCAAACGGTCACCGAAATGCCCGAACAGTGCCGCGCCGACAATCCGGGCCAGGTAGGCCGAAGCAAACGTACCGAATGCCAGTAATGTACCGATCAACGGATCGAAATCCGGAAAGAACACTTTGTTGAACACCAGCGCCGAAGCCGTGGCGAACACAAACAGGTCGTACCATTCCACGGTGGTGCCAATCACACTGGCCACGGCAACTTTTTTCATGCTGACTGCAACTTCCGGAGGTGCGCCGGACTTTTCTACAGGCGATAGATCGCTCATTACTGTCTCCAGGAGTTCATCAGGAACTCGTATTTAATTGTTTTAACTGGCAGTAAAACGTTCGAGGTGAGGGACTGTTGTTATAGATCGCCCAATTAAATGGGCGAATTCGCAAGGCGCTTTTTAATTAATAACCGAGTGTCCGGTCCGCACAATTCAATAACGGTTCTCCGCTATTTAAACGGCGAAAGTTCTCTGCTACTTGTTCGGCGATACAGTCGTGAGAGGCCGCGGACGCCATGTGCGGGGTGATGGTGACGCCGGGCATAGTCCAGAGACGGTGATCGACCGGCAGCGGTTCTTGTTCGAAAACATCCAGCAACGCACCGCGCAGTTTTCCTCGGGCCAGGGCTTGTTCGAGGTCGTCGATATTCAGATGACCGCCGCGCCCACAATTGACCAGCGCGGCGCCATTGGCGAGTCGCTCGAACGTTGCGCTGCCGAGGATGCCGCGGGTTTCGCTGGTCAGCGGCAACAGGTTGATCAGCAACTCCAATCCATCGAGAAACGGGTTCAGCTTTTCCGCACCGGCGAACGTCTGTACGCCCGGCAAGTCCTTGCTGCGGCGCGCCCAGCCACGGACGTCGTAGCCGGCGGCGGCCAGGTCCTGGGCAATCGCGCTGCCCAACGACCCAAGCCCCATCACCCCGACCTTGAACTGCCCCGCCGCCCGTTGCAGCGGCCGCTCCCAACGCTGGTCCTGTTGCTGCAACAGCACCTGATCGAAGCCGCGGTGATAGTGAATCGCCGCCCAGCGCACGTACTCGGTCATGCCTTGGCGGTGGCCGGGATCGACCACTCGGCAGATCGGCAGATCCGGGCACGACGGGTCGTGATCGAGGTGATCGATGCCGGCGGCTACCGAGTGAATGACTTGCAGGTTCGGCAATGCGGCGAGGCTGCCCGGCAAGGGAAACCAGCACGCGGCAATCTGCGCATTCCTGGCCAACGGATCATCGGCCAGGACTGCCTTGAGTTGCGGCGCACTGCGGGCAAAGGCAGCCTGCAATTGCTTGAGCAGCAAGGTGTCGCGGGACAGCAAAACCACGGTGTTGGTGACGGCTTTCACGATAAGTAGGACTCGCGCTGGGATTCAATCAGGGTCAGGGCGGCCTCCCAGGCCAGGTCGATGATGTTGTCCTGCTCATCGCGGTCAAACTGCTCGGCGGTGTGTGCGCAGACTTCCGGGGACGGATAATGCAGCGCCGAACCACCGGACAACGCCGCCACCTGCGCCTGACAGGCACGTTCCAGAAAGTGAATCTCCTGGAACGCCTGGGCCACGCCAGAACCACCGACCAACAGTCCATGATTGCGCAGGATCATCGCCCGGTGCGGGCCCAGATCGGCAATCAAACGCTCGCGCTCATCCAGTGACAGCGCGATGCCTTCATAGGTGTGATACGCCAATTTTCCGTAGAACTTCAGCGCGTGCTGACTGATCGGCAGCAAACCGTGCTTCTGGGCGGCGACCGCCATGCCGGCGGCCGTGTGGGTGTGGATTACGCAGTTGAGATCCGGGCGGGCCATGTGGATCGCCGAGTGAATGACGAAGCCGGCGGCGTTGACCCGATGACCTTCATACTCCGGATCGACGACTCGCCCGTCCTGATCGATACGCACCAGGTCCGAAGCGCGCATGCGGTCGAAAATCACCCCGTAGCGGTTGATCAGGAAGTGGTGCTCCGGCCCTGGAATTCGCAGGGTGATGTGGGTGTCGATCAGGTCGGTCATGCGAAAGTGCGCGACCAGGCGATACAGCGCGGCCAGTTCGCAACGGGCTTGCCATTCAACCGGGCCGATGTGTTCAGGTTTACTCACGAATACACCTCTTTAGCAGCGTGGGTGACGACCGGGTTGGCGCGCAGGCGGGCCAGGCCGCAAACACCGATCAAGGACAGGGCCGAGAGCAAGGTGAAGAACACCGCCAGCGGCAACCATTGTCCGGAAAACTTGCTCGCCAGCAGCGTGCCGATCAGCGGCGTGGTGCCGCCGGCCAGCGCGCAGCTGAGTTGGTAGGCGATAGAAATGCCCGAGTAGCGCAGGTGCACCGGGAACGCCTGGGTCATGTAACCGGCGATCACCGCGTACAGCGCCGAGAGAATCACCACCGCCAGAGCAATGCCGACGGTCATCAGCACAATGTTCTGTGTGCCCACCAACATGAACATCGGGTACGGCGTGACCATGCACAGCAGCGCGACGAGTTTGAGGAAGCGGCCTTCGCCGATGCGCTCGGCCAGCAACGCGGAGAGCGGTTGCGAGAGCAGCTGAATGACGGTCACCAGGAACAGGCAATCGAGAATCGTCGAGCGCGCGATGCCTTGATACTGGGTGACGTAGGTGATCATGAAGGTATTGGTAAAGAAGAACCCGGCCGAACCGATGGTCACGGCGGCGGCAGCAAACAGGATCTGCCGCCAGCAGGTGCGGATCACGTCCTTCACCGGGTACTTGGAAGTCTCGTTGTTGTCCCGGGCCTTGGCGAACTCCGGCGACTCGTGGACACCGGAACGGATCATCAGGCCGACCATCATCAACACACCGCTGGCGAGAAACGGCAGACGCCAGCCCCAGGCGAGGAAGTCCTCTGGCTCAAGGGATGTCACCAGGCGAAAGGCGATCAACGCCAGCAGCAAACCGGCCGGGCTGCCGAGTTGGGCGAACGAGGCGTAGAAAGTCTTGCGCTTGGCCGGGGCGTGCTCGCTGGCCATCAACACCGCCCCGCCCCACTCGCCACCAACTGAAATGCCCTGAATCAACCGCAGCACGATCAGGCCGATCGGGGCCCAGATACCGGCGCTGGCGTAGCTGGGCAACAGACCGATGCCGGCGGTCGCCAACCCCATCAGGGCCATGGTCACCAGCAGCATTTTCTTGCGACCCAGGCGATCACCGAGATGACCGAACACCATGCCGGCCATTGGGCGAGCGATGAAGCCGACGGCGAAACTGCCGAACGCTGCCAGGGTACTCATCACCGGGTCGTGGCTGGGAAAAAACACTTGCCCGAGCACCAGCGCGGCCGCCGTGGCATAGATGTAGAAGTCGTAGAACTCGATGGTCGTGCCAATGAAGGCTGCCGCCGCCGCTCGACGCGGTTGAGGGGTAGTGTGCATGCAAGGACCCTGTGTATTTATAGTTTTGGGCAGGTACTGAAGGCTGTTTACGGGTTGCACTCTGTGGCGCTTGTTAGCTTTATCGCTTCCGTGCCAGGATTAGTCAATTTTCAAATTCTTATCTTTACTATTAGCCTTGCTACTACCAGGAGTTTTATGCCCTCCACTTCTAACCCTTGGGTCGGTCGCCGCTTTCTGAATGACCGCCTCGACTGGAACCTCCTACGCACCTATTTGGTGATCGGCCAGGAAGGCAGCATGAGCCGGGCCGCCGCGCGATTGCACATCACGCAGTCAGCCGTCAGCCAGGCACTGAAACGGCTGGAAGAACAGTTGGAATGTGTGTTGATTGCCCGCAGCGGGCGACGGTTTGACCTGACGGAAACCGGGGAGGAAGTCCTGCGTATTGCGGCGGATATTTACGGCGATATTTCGCGTCTGGGCACGGTGGTAGAAAGTCGTAACGACGACGTGGTCGGCAAGATTCGCATCCTTACCGTCAGCGGCGTGCAAGCACGACATTACGACGAGTTCCTCGCCGATTTCCACGAAACTCATCCAAAAATCGAGTTTGAAGTCGAGGTGATGGGCAGCTCGAACATCATCAGTTCACTGCTGCAAAAGACAGCGACCATTGGCGTCGGCCTGTGCCGTTTACCGCAGCCGCGGCTGGAGCAGCGAGTACTGTTTCGTGAGACTTATGCGTACTTTTGTGGGCAGCGTCATCGACTGTTCGGGCAAGAGAATCTGCCCCTGGAACAGCTCGCGGCGGAGAACTTTGTCAGCTTCACCAGCGATCAACTGGGGGGCAATCTTTCGCCCCTGACATTGTTCCGCGACCAACAGGGCTTTACCGGCAAGATCGTCGCTTCATCGACGAGTTTCGAAGAGATTTATCGCTTGATCTGTTCAGGGTTCGGCATTGGCTGCCTGCCGACGCACCTGGTACGAAGGGATGTCGAGCAAGGTTTGCTCTGGCGTTTGCCGCCGGAAGATGGGGTGGTGGATTTCGATATCCAGCTGCTGTGGAATCGTGAGCAGAAGATGAGTCAGGCCGAAACCGTATTCCTCGAAAGCTTCCAGCACATGCTCAGTATTCGTGAGCCGGTGCTGTGAAGCCTTGATCGCTTAGACGTGAGGATCACCCGGTGCTTTGCTAGGTGTAGCGTATTGCGGCTTCAAGTGGCCGTCCTGATCGAGTAGCCAGGCGTCCATGATCTGCCGCACCACAGGACCTGCGACGCGACCACCGGCCTCGCCGTTTTCGATCATCACCGAGATGACAATCTTCGGATGTTCGGCCGGGGCGAAACCGACGAACAAGGCGTTGTCTCGGTTACGCTCCAGGGTTTTCGCCCGGTTGTAACGTTCGCCCTGCTTGATCGCCACCACTTGCGCGGTACCACTCTTGCCGGCGATACGGTACTGAGCGCCCAGCGCTGCCGCTCGGGCAATCCCGCGAGCGTCGTGCATTACCATTTGCATGCCATGGTTGACCTGCTCCCAGTCTCGCGGGTCTTTCAACAGGATGTTTGGTATTGGGTGCTCATCCACTGGCGCCACACCGTCCACGGTTTTGGCCAGGTGCGGCCGGTTCCAGACACCTTTGTTGGCGATCAATGCCGTGGCCTGTGCCAGCTGCAACGGCGTGACCTGCATGTAGCCCTGGCCGATGCCGAGGATCACGGTCTCACCCGGGAACCATGCCTGACGGCGCGTGGCACGCTTCCAGGCTTGCGATGGCATTAAACCGGCAGACTCTTCGAACATGTCCAGCGAGACTTTCTCGCCGAGGCCGAACATGGCCATGTAGTCATGCAGGCGATCGATGCCCAGTTTGTGGGCCAGGTCGTAGAAGTAGGTGTCGTTGGAGCGCATGATCGCCGCGTCCATGTCCACCCAGCCATCGCCGCTGTGGTTCCAGTTACGGTATTTGTGATCGAAGTCCGGCAGTTGGTAATAACCGGGGTCGAAGACGCGGGTCTGTGGGGTAACGACGCCGGCGTCCAGGCCGGCAATGGCCACTTCCGGCTTGATGGTCGAACCCGGTGCATAGAGGCCGCGCAGTACGCGGTTAAACAGCGGCCGGTCGATGGAATCGTGGAGCGCTGCGTATTCCTTGAAGCTGATACCGGTGACGAACAGGTTCGGGTCGAAACTCGGCTTACTGACCATCGCGAGTACTTCGCCGGTCGACGGATCGAGAGCGACCACCGAACCGCGACGATCACCCAAGGCTTCCTCGGCGGCTTCCTGAAGTTTGACGTCGAGGCTCAGTACGATGTTTTTGCCTGGAATTGGATCGGTGTGCTTGAGCACTCGCAGGACCCGGCCCTGAGCGTTGGTTTCGACTTCTTCGTAACCAACCTGGCCGTGCAACTGCGACTCGTAGAATTTTTCGATGCCGGTCTTGCCGATGGATTGAGTGCCACGGTATTCCACCGTGTCCAAGGCTTTGGACTCTTTCTCGTTGATGCGACCGACGTAGCCGATCGAATGCGCAAAGTGCGCCCCCATCGGGTAGTGGCGAACGAATTGTGGCTCTACGTCGATCCCCGGCAGACGGAATTCGTTGACCGCCAACACGGCGATTTGTTCTTCGCTGAGCTCGTAGAACAAGGTGACCGGCACGAATGGATGTCGAGCTTGCTTCATTGCCTTGTCGAACAGCGCGCGGTCTTCGGTCGGCAAGTGCAGGAGGTTGACCACCTCATCCAGTTCCTCTTTGACATCGGAGGCGCGTTCGCGGGTGATGGTCAGGTTGAAGCTGGGACGGTTGTCCGCCAGAACTACACCGTTGCGGTCGTAAATCAATCCGCGGGTAGGGGTGATCGGCAGGACATGGACGCGATTGTTTTCCGAGATCGTCGAGTGATAGTCAAATTCGACCACCTGCAGGACATACATGCGCACGACCAGCGCACAGGTTATGGCGACAACGAACAGGGCGCAGGCCATCAGTCTTTTGTTGACCAGGCGCGTCTCTTTTTCGTGGTCCTTGATCGGTATCGGTTGGGGCATTTCTGCAGCAGCTCTTTGACTGTAAAAGGGGCGCCAATCCGTAGGCTTGAAATCAGTCCGTTAAAAAACGAGCTGCACCATACCAAAAACCGGATGGTCACTTTAGTGCGATTTCCTCTAACGGTTGTCCTTGAAGGCCAAAACGACGGTCGGTTTTTTTATAACTCGTGCGTTTTGCTCAAGATTGATATTCCCATTCATGCATTTTTCTTGAAGGACGGCCTGTAGATACTGGGTGCATGTCATTCCGTTTCGTTTTTCTGGAGTCTTTTCATGCATCCACGATTTCAACGTTTACTGGGCTCCAATGGATTTTCCATTGGGCTTGAACTGCCGCTAGATAATGATTGGTCCAGCGATGGGCAGCGGCTGCGGATTGCCGAGGAGCGGCCGTTTGGTGTTCCGGACCTGAAGCAGCACGCCGCTATGGCTCGCCTCGCAGACAAGGCTGGTTTCGGCGCTCTGTGGGTACGCGATGTACCGGTTTATGATCCCGATTTTGGTGATGCGGCACAGGTGTTCGAAACCTTTTCCTACCTTGGCTACCTGGCAGGGATCACCGACAACATTATGCTGGGTACGGCGGCGGTTGTATTACCGCTACGTCAACCTTGGTTAACGCTCAAGGCAGCCAACAGTGTTGATGAACTGAGTGATGGACGTCTGCTACTGGGTGTGGCCAGTGGTGACCGACCTATGGAGTATCCGTTATTTGGTGTGGACTACGATCAGCGGGGAGAGATCTTTCGCGATACGGTCGAGTTGTTGCGCAGCCAAGGTGAAGGCCGCTTGCCGGAAGGTGCTCGCCTGTTACCGGAGCGAGATCAGCCAGTGCCATTGCTGGTTGCAGGCCTTGGCCAGCAATCTCCAGCGTGGATTGGCCAACACATGGACGGCTGGCTCGCCTACCCCGGTACTCCGGATGAGCATCGGCGCAGAGTGGGACTGTGGCGGGAGGTCGGTGGCGATAAACCCTACATCAGCTTCGTTCACCTGGATCTGGCGGCCAATCCTCATGCACCGATGCGACGCGTGCGTTTTGGCGGCAGTTGCGGGAGGCTGGCACTGATCGATGAGCTCCAGGCTTTGCGTGAAGCCGGTGTGCAGCACGTTGGCTTGCATCTGCGTCGTAGCGAGCGGCCGGTTGCCGAGGTTATGGAAGAGATCGCTGAATACGTTCTGCCGAAGTTTCACTAATGATGCTGCTGGAATCTGGGATAGCCGATGGACTGTCCCTTTTTCGCCACGGCACTTTCCTGCGGACAAAACAAAACCCCTACCTGCATACGCAGATAGGGGTTTCGGAATTTAATCTTGACGATGACCTACTCTCACATGGGGAAACC
>NZ_LMCV01000015.1:0-89866 GCF_001424925.1 Pseudomonas sp. Root329
TCGTATCGCTTGCCCATTTTGGACATTGTTATGCACCTTCGCCCTCTTGAATGATTGAGTCAATCAACAAGGGCGACAGGTAGCCTGACACGGAGGGGTTTGTAAAAAAAGTGAGTCGCCGTAAGGGCGAAACCCTAAGTGGCCGTTACCGCAGGAACGGATATACACACCAGACCAAATCCCCACAGCAAACCCTTGCCCCAACGCCACAGCCGTCTAACATCAACCAAACGGAAAATATGTCCCAATCCCCCTCAAGTTGAAGGACCCAACAACCGACACAGTACGAATAGGCAAACACTCCAAGCCACAGCATTTCGGCCAAGCTACAGGCAAAACCCAATGTGATTGATTGTCCCTTTGACTGCCATCACCGGATTGCCAATACTCATGGCAACTTGACGCTACCCGCACGGAACAAGGAAATGACTCTTTGAAGCTGGAACTCAAGAACAGCTTGTCGGTGAAGTTGCTCCGGGTCGTGCTCCTGTCGGCATTGATCGTCGGCGTGGTCTTGAGCTGCGCGCAGATCGTTTTCGATGCCTATAAAACACGCCAGGCCGTGGCCAGCGATGCCCAACGCATCCTCGACATGTTCCGCGACCCCTCGACCCAGGCTGTCTACAGCCTGGACCGGGAAATGGGCATGCAGGTGATCGAAGGCCTGTTTCAGGACGACGCTGTGCGCAAGGCCTCCATTGGCCATCCCAACGAAGCCATGCTCGCGCAAAAGTCTCGCGAGCTGCAGCATTCCGACAGTCGCTGGCTGACCGACCTGATCCTCGGCAAGGAGCGCACCTTCACCACCCAACTGGTGGGTCGCGGCCCTTACAGCGAGTATTACGGCGACTTGAGCATCACCCTCGACACCGCCACCTACGGCCAGGGTTTCATCGTCAGTTCGGTGATCATCTTCATCTCCGGCGTGTTGCGTGCGATGGCCATGGGGCTGGTGCTGTACCTGGTCTATCACTGGCTGCTGACCAAGCCGCTGTCGCGGATCATCGAACACCTCACGGAAATCAATCCGGATCGCCCCAGCGCACACAAAATCCCGCTACTCAAGGGGCATGAAAAGAACGAACTGGGGATCTGGATCAACACCGCCAACCAGTTGCTCGAATCCATCGAGCGCAACACCCATTTGCGCCACGAAGCGGAAAACAGCCTGCTACGCATGGCCCAGTACGACTTCCTCACCGGCCTGCCGAACCGCCAGCAATTGCAGCAGCAACTGGACAAAATCCTGGTAGACGCCGGCAGGTTGCAACGTCGGGTCGCGGTATTGGTGGTCGGCCTGGACGACTTCAAGGGCATCAACGAACAATTCAGCTACCAGACCGGCGACCAACTGCTGCTGGCCCTGGCCGATCGCCTGCGCGCTCACAGCGGACGCCTTGGCGCCCTCGCCCGCCTCGGCGGCGACCAGTTCGCCCTGGTTCAGGCCGACATCGAACAACCCTACGAAGCGGCCGAACTGGCCCAAAGCATTCTCGATGACCTGGAAGCGGCCTTTGCCCTCGATCATCAAGAGATTCGCCTGCGCGCCACCATCGGCATCACCCTGTTCCCCGAAGACGGTGACAGCACCGAGAAGCTGCTGCAAAAAGCCGAGCAGACCATGACCCTGGCCAAGACTCGCTCGCGCAACCGTTATCAGTTCTATATCGCCAGCGTCGACACCGAGATGCGCCGCCGTCGCGAGCTGGAAAAAGACCTGCGCGACGCCTTGGCCCGAGGCCAGTTCTACCTCGTCTACCAGCCGCAGATCAGTTATCGCGATCACCGCGTGGTGGGTGTCGAGGCGCTGATTCGCTGGCAGCATCCCGAGCACGGGCTGGTTCCGCCGGACTTGTTCATCCCCTTGGCCGAGCAGAACGGCACCATCATCGCCATCGGTGAATGGGTGCTGGATCAGGCGTGCAAGCAATTGCGCGACTGGCATGACCAGGGTTTCGTCGACCTGCGCATGGCGGTGAATCTGTCCACGGTGCAGCTGCACCACGCCGAGTTGCCACGGGTGGTCAACAACCTCCTGCAGATGTACCGCCTGCCACCGCGCAGCCTGGAGCTGGAAGTCACCGAAACCGGCCTGATGGAAGACATCAGCACGGCCGCCCAGCACCTGCTGAGCCTGCGCCGCTCCGGTGCGCTGATCGCGATCGACGACTTCGGCACCGGTTACTCGTCATTGAGTTATCTGAAAAGCCTGCCGCTGGACAAGATCAAGATCGACAAGAGCTTCGTTCAGGACCTGCTCGATGACGACGACGATGCGACCATCGTTCGGGCCATCATCCAGTTGGGCAAGAGCCTGGGCATGCAGGTGATTGCCGAAGGCGTGGAAACCCCCGAGCAAGAGGCCTACATCATCTCCGAGGGCTGTCACGAAGGTCAGGGCTATCTCTACAGCAAGCCGCTGCCGGCGCGCGAATTGAGCGCGTATCTGAAACAGGCCCAGCGCAGTAACGCTGCTATTTTGTAAAAGATCAAAAGATCGCAGCCTCGTTTCACTCTGTAGGAGCTGTCGAGTGAAACGAGGCTGCGTTCTCTTGATCTACCTCACGCGTCCCCGCGAATAAGAAATATTTCCAAGCACAACCCTTTACACATAATGCGAAAGATTTGCATTATGTCGCAGTTTTGCGCGCTTGCTGCGCCATTCCACCCCTTCTCGAAGCAGGATGTTCGCCATGATTCGTATGCCTCTGGCTACCGCCAGTCTGTTGGCCATCGCTATTTCCCTCGCCGGTTGTGGCGAAGGCAAAGACAAAGCTGTCGCTGCGCAAGCACCGACTCCGGCCGCCAGCACCACGGCCCCGGCTGCTGCACCTGCCGCTGCCAGTAAAGTCGACGAAGCCGCCGCCAAAGCCGTTGTCGCGCATTACGCCGACATCGTCTTCGCCGTTTACAGCGATGCCGAATCCACCGCGAAGACCCTGCAAACCGCCGTCGACGCCTTCCTCGCCAAGCCGAACGCCGACACCCTGAAAGCTGCCAAGGCTGCCTGGATCGCTGCCCGCGTTCCTTACCTGCAGAGCGAAGTGTTCCGCTTCGGCAACACCATCATCGACGACTGGGAAGGTCAGGTGAACTCCTGGCCGCTGGACGAAGGCCTGATCGACTACGTCGACAAATCCTACGAGCACGCACTGGGTAACCCGGGCGCCACGGCCAACATCATCGCCAACACCCAGGTTCAGGTCGGCGAAGACAAGGTCGACGTGAAAGACATCACCCCGGCAAAACTTGCCAGCCTGAACGAGCTGGGTGGCTCCGAGGCCAACGTCGCCACCGGCTACCACGCTATCGAATTCCTGCTCTGGGGCCAGGACTTGAACGGCACTGGCCCTGGCGCCGGCAACCGTCCAGCTTCCGACTACCTGGAAGGCAAAGGCGCAACCGGCGGTCATAACGATCGTCGTCGCGCTTATCTGAAGTCCGTGACCCAACTGCTGGTCAGCGACCTGGAAGAAATGGTCGGTAACTGGAAGCCGAACGTGGCCGACAACTACCGCGCCACCCTGGAAGCCGAGCCAGCTGAATCCGGCCTGCGCAAAATGCTGTTCGGCATGGGCAGCCTGTCCCTGGGCGAACTGGCGGGCGAGCGCATGAAGGTTTCCCTGGAAGCGAACTCCCCGGAAGACGAACAGGATTGCTTCAGCGACAACACCCACAACTCGCACTTCTACGATGCCAAAGGCATTCGTAACGTGTACCTGGGCGAATACTCCCGCGTCGACGGCACCAAAATGACCGGCGCCAGCCTGTCGTCCCTGGTGGCCAAGGCTGACCCGGCTGCCGACACCGCGCTCAAAGCCGACCTGGCCGCCACCGAAGCCAAAATCCAGATCATGGTCGATCACGCCAACAAGGGTGAGCACTACGACCAACTGATCGCCGCCGGCAACACCGCTGGCAACCAGATCGTCCGCGACGCTATCGCTTCCCTGGTCAAGCAGACCGGTTCGATCGAAGCCGCCGCTGGCAAACTGGGCATCAGTGACCTGAACCCGGACAACGCTGATCACGAGTTCTGATCAACGCTGTTTGAATAAAAAGGCGACCTTCGGGTCGCCTTTTTATTGGCCCTAACGCAGATCAAAATGTGGGAGCGGGCTTGCTCGCGAAGGCGCCGTCACATTCAACATTATTGGTGACTGACAAACCGCTTTCGCGAGCAAGCCCGCTCCCACAGGGGATTGTGATTAACCTGATGATCATCGCAAAACCCTGCGCTACATCAACCAAACGATAATTCCTCTTATTCAATCTCCCCTGCCCTGTTAGACTTTGCGCCCCTTGTTTTGCTCGTCTTGCAGGATGTCTGATGCCCTCGCTGCCTCTTCGCTTTCCCGCACTGTTTCTGGCCCTGGGCCTGAGTGCCTGCGATGACGCCCCGCGTTTTACCCAGGCCGAACCCGGTGAAGCCCGGTCCGGTGGCAGTGCAACCGTGCGCAAGACCGATCAGAACTCATTTTCTTTGCCGTCCGCCAACCTGTCGCCGTCACGGCGCGTGGACTTCAGTGTCGGCAACAGTTTTTTCCGTAATCCCTGGGTGATCGCGCCGTCGACCACCACTGCCCGGGATGGCCTCGGGCCGTTGTTCAACACCAACGCGTGCCAGGGCTGCCACATCAAGGACGGCCGCGGTCATCCGCCCACGCCTGATGCGCAGAACGCCGTGTCGATGCTGGTACGCCTGTCGATTCCCGATGCGCCGGCCTATGCCAAGGTCATCGAGCAGCTCGGTGTCGTCCCGGAGCCGGTTTACGGCGGACAATTCCAGGACATGTCCGTGCCGGGTGTCGTGCCGGAAGGCAAAGTGCGCGTCGATTACACGCCCGTTCCGATTCGCTTCAAGGACGGCACCGAAGTCGAGTTGCGCAAACCGATGTTGCAGATCACCCAGCTCGGCTACGGCCCGATGCACCCTGACACGCGTTTCTCGGCCAGGGTTGCACCGCCAATGATTGGCCTGGGCCTGCTCGAAGCAATTCCCGACAAGACGATCCTGGCCAATGCCGAGGCTCAGGCAAAAGACAAAAACGGTATCGCCGGGCGCCCGAACCAGGTCTGGGATGACGCGCAGCAAAAAACCGTTCTCGGCCGATTTGGCTGGAAGGCCGGCCAACCAAACCTCAATCAACAGAATGTTCACGCGTTTTCCGGTGACATGGGTCTGACCACAAGCCTGAGGCCCGTCGACGACTGCACCGATGCGCAAACCGCCTGCAAGCAGGCACCGAATGGCAATGGCCCGGATGGCGAGCCGGAAGTCAGCGATAACATCCTGCGCCTGGTGCTGTTCTACAGCCGTAACCTCGCCGTACCGGCCCGCCGCGATGTCAGCGCCCCCGAGGTGCTGGCCGGCAAGAATCTGTTTTTCCAGGCCGGATGCCAGTCCTGCCACACCCCGAAATACACCACCGCCGCCAATGCCGCAGAACCTGAACTGGCCAATCAAGTGATTCGCCCTTACAGCGATCTGCTGCTGCATGACATGGGCGACGGTCTGGCCGACAACCGTACCGAATTCCAGGCCAGCGGCCGCGACTGGCGCACCCCGCCGTTGTGGGGCATCGGCCTGACGCAGGCGGTCAGTGGCCACACCCAGTTTTTGCACGATGGCCGCGCCCGCAATCTGCTCGAAGCCGTGCTCTGGCATGGCGGCGAAGCCACAGCGGCGCAGCAACAGGTTTTGTCTTTCAACGCCGAACAGCGCGCTGCGTTGCTGGCGTTCTTGAATTCCCTTTAATACGTATTCCATAGCGGGAGCCCGACATGTTCCGTCCCAAATTGTTGTTCACCAGCCTTGCCGCGCTAGCCTTGGGCGCCTGTTCCCCTCAGGATCCGCAGGCCGTCACGTCAGCAGCCATCGCCAAGTCGGTGATCCTGCCGACCTACACGCGCTGGGTTGAAGCCGACCGCCAGCTGGCTGTCAGTGCGTTGGCCTACTGCGAAGGCAAGGAAAACCTCGACACCGCCCGCGCCGACTTCCTGCATGCGCAGAAAGCCTGGGCCGAGTTGCAGCCGCTGCTGATCGGGCCGCTGGCCGAGGGCAATCGCGCCTGGCAAGTGCAGTTCTGGCCGGACAAGAAAAACCTCGTCGGCCGTCAGGTCGAGCAACTGGTCACCGCACAGCCGCAGATCGATGCCGCTGCCCTGGCCAAGTCCAGCGTTGTGGTTCAAGGCCTTTCTGCCTACGAATACATCCTGTTCGACAGCAAGCCTGATGTGGCCAACGCTGAACAGAAAGCCAAGTACTGCCCGCTGCTGATCGCGATTGGCGAGCGTCAGAAACAACTGGCCGAAGAGATTCTGAAAAGCTGGAACAACACCGACGGCATGCTCGCGCAGATGAGCAAATTCCCGAACCAGCGCTACGCCGATTCCCACGAAGCCATCGCCGATCTGTTGCGCGTGCAAGTCACCGCCATCGACAGCCTGAAGAAAAAACTCGGCACGCCGATGGGCCGTCAAACGAAGGGTGTGCCGCAACCGTTCCAGGCCGATGCATGGCGCAGCCAGTCGTCCCTGACCGGCCTCGAAGCCAGCCTCGCCGCCGCCAAAACGGTGTGGGAAGGCGTCGACAACAAAGGCCTGCGCGGCCTGTTGCCGAGCGAGCAGAAACCGTTGGCCGACAAGATTGACGCCGCTTACGCCGCGTCCCTGAAACTGTTCGCCAGCAATCAGCGCTCGCTGACCGAGATGCTCAATGACGATGCCGGTCGCCAGCAACTCAACGATCTCTACGACAGCCTCAACGTCGTCCACCGCCTGCACGAAGGCGAACTGGCCAAGGCGCTGGGCATCCAACTGGGCTTCAACGCCAACGACGGTGACTGATGAGGGCAAGTTCCATGCTGCGACGCCAGGCTCTGACGTTAGGTAGTTTGCTGCTGGGTGCGGTGACACTGGGCGGCTGGACGCTGTTCAAGCAGAAGGACAAAAGCCCGCTGCTGCTGTCGGCGCGGGACGACACCGACGGCAAGCACTACGCCGTCGGTTACCGGCTGGACGGCACCCGGGTGTTTGCCACCCAGGTCGGCCAGCGCTGCCACGACATCATCAACCACCCGACGCTGCCGATTGCGCTGTTCGTCGCCCGTCGTCCTGGCACCGAGAGTTACCTGATCGACCTGCGCGACGGCACGCTGCTGCAAACCGTGACCTCGCTGCCGAACCGGCACTTCTACGGTCACGCGGTGATTCACAAGAGCGGCGACTGGCTGTACGCCACCGAGAACGACACCTCCGATCCAGGTCGCGGCTTGCTCGGTGTGTATAAGTTCGAAGGTGAGCGGCTGGTGCACAGCGGCGAGATTTCGACCCACGGCGTCGGCCCGCATCAGGTGTCGTGGATGCCCGACGGTGAAACCCTGGTGGTGGCCAACGGCGGCATTCGCACCGAGGCCGAAAGCCGCGTCGAGATGAACCTCAACGCCATGGAACCGAGCCTGGTCCTGATGCAACGCGACGGCACCCTGCTGAGCAAGGAAACCCTGGCCCAGCAGATGAACAGCGTGCGGCATTTGGGAATTGCCAGCGACGGCACCATCGTCGCCGGTCAGCAGTTCATGGGGCCGTCTCACGAGTCGTCGGAGCTGCTGGCGATCAAGCGTCCCGGGCAGCCTTTCGTGGCCTTTCCGGTACCTGAGCATCAGTTGCAGGCCATGGGGCATTACACAGCCAGCGTCGCGGTGCACAGCGAATTGCGCCTGGTCGCGTTGACTGCGCCACGGGGCAACCGCTTTTTCATCTGGGACCTGGACAGCGGTGAAGTGCGCCTGGACGCGCCGCTTCCCGATTGCGCCGGGGTCGGCGCGGTAGCCGATGGCTTTGTCGTGACCTCGGGTCAAGGACGCTGCCGGTTCTACGATTGCCGCCAGACAAGCCTTGTAGCAAAACCCCTCGATCTACCCGCAGGGCTCTGGGACAACCACCTGCACCTCATCTAGACACGGTCCTTTGTAGCAGCTGGCGCAGCCTGCGTTCGGCTGCGAAGCAGTCGTGATATCAGGCGCCGCGATGTTTCATGAAAACCGAGGTGTCTGGATTTACGACTGCTTCGCAGCCGAACGCAGGCTGCGCCAGCTGCTACAGGTCGGGGTGACGCCCACCTGTAAGTTCTGCCAGTTGGAATCAATCTCCCACTCGGAGTAATGTGCCCCGACTGTCTCACCTGATTTTCTCCAAGGAAGTGGAAATATGCTGCGTCGCCGCATGCTGATCATGTTGGGTGTTGTTTTGCTGATCGTGCTGGTGCTGGCCGGTTACAAAGCCTTCTCCATCTATACGATGATTCAGGGCTTTGCTGTGCCGAAACCGGCGATCAGTGTCGCCGTGGCCACGGCCACCGAACGGCCGTGGCAAGCCCGCCTGCCCACCGTCGGCACGCTCAAGGCGCTGCAAGGCGTGGACCTGAGCCTGGAGACCGACGGCACCGTCATCGATTTGCAGTTCGAGTCAGGCCAGAAGGTCAAGGTCGGCCAACCGCTGCTTTTGCTTGATAGCGTGGTAGAAACCGCCCTGCTCGAAACTGCTCAGGCCGACCTGGGTCTGGCGCAGCTCGATTACGGTCGCGGCAGTCAATTGGTGGGCAGCCAGGCCATTTCCAAAGGCGAATTCGACCGGCTCTCTGCAGTGCTGAAAAAGAGCCGGGCCACGGTCAATCAGCTCAAGGCGGCGCTGGCCAAAAAACGCTTGCTCGCACCGTTCAGCGGGACCATCGGCATTCGTCAGGTGGACATCGGTGACTATCTCGCCAGCGGCACCATGATTGCCACCCTGCAAGACCTCAGCAGCCTCTATGTAGACTTCTTCGTGCCCGAGCAGTCGGTACCGAAAATCGCCCTCGGCCAACCGGTGCAGATCATTGTCGCGGCCTACCCGACACAAACCTTCCCCGGCACCATCAGCGCGATCAACCCGAAAGTCGAAAACAGCACGCGCAACGTCCAGGTCCGCGCGACCCTGGCTAATCCCGACGGCAAACTGCTGCCGGGGATGTTCGCCAGCCTGCAAGTGTTGTTGCCCGACCCGCAGCCGCGCATCGTCGTGCCGGAAAGCGCGATCACCTACACGCTGTACGGCAACTCGCTCTATGTCGTCGCGCAGAAAAAAGCCGAAGACGGCAGCCTGGAAAAAGACGACAAGGGCCAACCGATCCTGATCGCCGAACGACGTTTCATCGAAACCGGCGAGCGCCGCGATGGGCAAGTGATGATCACCAAAGGCGTGCAGAACGGCGAAAAAGTGGTCACGGCCGGCCAGATCAAACTGGACAACGGCGCACACATTGCGATCAGCGACGACAAGACCTTAGCCGAGAAGAACAGCCCGCCGCGCGCGGACTGATCAAGGAATCCCCATGGCTTTTACCGACCCGTTCATCCGTCGCCCGGTGCTCGCCACCGTAGTCAGCCTGCTGATTGTGCTGCTGGGCTTCCAGGCCTGGAGCAAGTTGCCGCTGCGCCAATATCCACAAATGGAAAACGCCCTGATCACGGTAACCACCGCTTATCCCGGGGCCAACGCCGAAACCATTCAGGGCTACATCACCCAACCGATGCAGCAAAGTCTGGCGAGCGCCGAAGGCATCGATTACATGACCTCGGTCAGTCGCCAGAACTTCTCGGTGATCTCGATCTATGCGCGCATCGGCTCCAACAGCGACCGCTTGTTCACCGAACTGCTGGCCAAGGCCAACGAGGTGAAGAACCAACTGCCTCAGGACGCCGAAGACCCGGTACTGAGCAAGGAAGCCGCCGACGCCTCGGCACTGATGTACATCAGCTTCTTCAGCAAGGAACTGAGCAACCCGCAGATTACCGACTACCTGTCGCGGGTCATCCAGCCGAAACTGGCGACCCTGCCGGGCATGGCTGAAGCCGAGATTCTCGGCAACCAGGTATTTGCCATGCGTCTGTGGCTGGACCCGGTCAAGCTCGCCGGTTTCGGCCTGAGTGCCAGCGACGTGACCGATGCCGTACGCAAATATAACTTCCTCTCCGCCGCCGGCGAAGTGAAAGGCGAGTACGTCGTCACCAGCATCAACGCCAACACCGAGCTCAAATCCGCTGAAGCCTTTGCCGCGATTCCGCTCAAGGTCGAGGGCGACAGTCGCGTGCTGCTCAGCGATGTGGCGCGGGTTGAAATGGGTGCGGAAAACTACAACTCGATCAGCTCCTTCGGCGGCACACCTTCGGTGTACATCGGCATCAAGGCCACGCCCGGCGCCAACCCGCTGGACGTGATCAAGGAAGTGCGCAAGATCATGCCGGACCTGGAAGCCCAGCTGCCGCCAAACCTTAAAGGTGAAATCGCCTACGACGCCACACTGTTTATCCAGGCCTCGATCAACGAGGTGATCAAAACATTGTTCGAAGCGGTGTTGATCGTGATCGTGGTGGTGTTCCTGTTTCTCGGCGCGCTGCGTTCGGTGGTGATCCCGGTAGTCACCATCCCGCTGTCGATGATCGGCGTGATGTTCTTCATGCAGATGATGGGCTACTCGATCAACCTGCTGACGTTGTTGGCGATGGTATTGGCCATCGGCCTGGTGGTGGACGACGCCATTGTGGTGGTGGAAAACATCCACCGGCACATTGAAGAAGGCAAGACACCGCTGGATGCAGCCATCGAAGGCGCCCGGGAAATCGCCATGCCGGTGGTCTCGATGACCATCACCCTGGCAGCGGTCTATGCGCCGATCGGCTTCCTGACGGGGCTCACGGGGGCGCTGTTCAAGGAGTTCGCCCTGACCCTGGCCGGCGCGGTGGTGATCTCCGGCATTGTCGCCCTGACCCTGTCGCCGATGATGTGCGCCTTCCTGCTGCGTCACGACGAAAATCCCAGCGGCCTGGCCCATCGCCTGGACCTGATATTCGAAGGTCTCAAGCGCCGTTACCAACGCATGCTGCACGCAACCCTGAGCACCCGGCCGGTGGTGCTGGTGTTCGCGGTGATCGTGCTGTGCCTGATTCCGGTACTGCTCACGTTCACCAAGTCGGAACTGGCGCCGGACGAGGACCAGGGCATCATTTTCATGATGGCCAACGCCCCGCAACCGGCCAACCTCGACTATCTGAGCACCTACACCGACGAGTTCGTCACGATCTTCAAGACGTTTCCCGAGTACTACTCGTCGTTCCAGATCAATGGCTTCAACGGCGTGCAATCGGGGATCGGCGGCTTCCTGCTCAAGCCGTGGAACGAACGCAGCCGCACTCAGATGCAAATCCTGCCCGAGGTCCAGCGCAAACTGGAGAGCATTTCCGGGTTGCAAATCTTCGGCTTCAACCTGCCTTCCCTGCCCGGTACCGGCGAGGGGCTGCCGTTTCAGTTCGTCATCAACTCCGCCAAGGATTACGAGTCGCTGCTGCAAGTGACCGACCGGGTGAAAAAGCGGGCAATGGAATCCGGCAAATTCGCCTTCGTCGACGTCGACCTGGCGTTCGACAAACCTGAAGTGGTGGTGGATATCGATCGCGCCAAAGCCGCACAGATGGGTGTTTCCATGCAGGATCTGGGCGGAACGCTCGCGACATTGCTGGGTGAGGCGGAGATCAACCGTTTCACCATTGAAGGTCGCAGCTACAAAGTCATCGCGCAGGTCGAACGGCCCTTCCGGGATAACCCCGACTGGCTGAACAATTATTATGTGAGGAACACCCAAGGCGAACTGCTGGCCCTGTCGACCCTGATCACCGTGACTGACCGGGCGCGTCCACGGCAGTTGAACCAGTTCCAGCAACTCAACTCGGCCATCCTGTCCGGGGTGCCGCTGGTCAGCATGGGTGAAGCCATCGACACCGTGCGCCAGATCGCTCGGGAAGAGGCCCCGGTGGGTTATGCCTTCGACTATGCCGGCGCATCCCGGCAATACGTCCAGGAAGGCAGTGCGCTGTGGGTCACCTTCGCCCTGGCGCTGGCGATCATTTTCCTGGTACTGGCCGCCCAGTTCGAAAGCTTCCGCGATCCGCTGGTGATTCTGGTGACCGTCCCCTTGTCGATCTGTGGTGCGCTGATCCCGCTGTTCCTGGGCTGGTCGAGCATGAATATCTACACCCAGGTCGGCCTGGTGACGTTGATCGGGCTGATCAGCAAACACGGAATCCTGATCGTCGAATTTGCCAACCAGTTACGCAAGGACAAAGGCCTGACGCCGCGCGAGGCTGTGGAGGAAGCAGCGGCCATTCGTCTGCGTCCGGTGTTGATGACCACCGCTGCGATGGTGTTCGGCATGGTGCCGTTGATCATCGCCACGGGGGCGGGCGCCGTCAGCCGGTTCGACATCGGCACGGTGATCGCCACGGGGATGTCGATCGGGACTTTGTTTACGTTGTTTGTGCTGCCGTGTGTTTACACCTTGCTGGCTAAACCCGATAAGTCTAAAGAACACACATAACCTTGTGGGAGCGGGCTTGCTCGCGAATGCGGTGTACCTGTCACATCAATGCTGAATGACACACCGCATTCGCGAGCAAGCCCGCTCCCACATTTGGTCGATGTCGTTGCTGAAAGGCGGGAATAAAAAAGGCCTCGCATTTGCGAGGCCTTTTATTTGGGCTTCAATCTGTTCAACTTTGCGGCCTCAGTCCTTGAGAAAGTCCGAACATGAACAGCAATAAATCATGATCGGGGCGGGATGCCACGGATGCCTTGGCAACTCGTGGCAATGGACAATGCGCGTCGCCGCTCACTGAACTGAGGACCTGCGGGCGGGGCTGCTCCCATGCCGCCACCGCCAATGAAGCAACTGCCAAGGCTCCTATTAAAAATACACCTCGTGCAATTTCGAGTTTCATTGCTATAAACCCTTGATAGCGCTGCCAAACGCCGTCTTATAAAAGTAGACGAGTTTTTGCCAGTCCGTCGTGCTGAACGACGAGTGGCGACGCAGTTGCTTCATGTCATGAGTAGCCGCCTGCCGAGCGGTCAAACGCTGCCGGCATTTCTCCAGATCGATCAAGGCCACTTCAACCTTGGCAGCCTCGCCTTCGCCGGTGACGCGCACGAATACGTGCTTGGCATAAAGGCAGCTGTGCTGCCAGCGGCCCTTGTGCATCCGGGCCAGGTTCTCGGCCAGCTCCTTCAACACTCGATCATGCACAGCCTCACCGTGATGCTCGCGACCGCCGCCAGCGTACCAGTGATCGATTTCCTCGAAGCCGTCCAGCGCCTTGGTGATCAGCAATGCGCGCCATTTATGCACCGGATCGCGCTGTGCACCGCAGAAAACGATTTCCGGAACGCAAACGTCGAGCAGGTTCAGGCCGATGAGCGCATCGCGCTCGCGCAACACCGTCGGTCGACCGAACGGGTGCAGCAAGCTGCGATGGATATGCCCGGATTGACGTTTAACGTACAGCAGCTGTCCATTGCCGCTCACGACGCGCTGCACGCCGCTTTCTCCACCGCGACGGGCGTTGGGTTCTTCTACCCATTCACCGCGCTGATTCCAAAAATAATCGAAGCGGTCCTGGGGAGCGACTTCCGTTTCTGCTGCACATTGCACTGCCATTCTGTTACCTCTTGCGTAATACGTAGACCCGCCACATGGCATAGAGCGGTAAAAAGTCCAGTTGTTCCTGAATATGAAAACCCGCTTGCTCGAATTCCTTTTCAACCGTAGCAGCCGGTAACACAAATCGATTTTGGTAACCTACATGCCCACGGGTTCTCTCAAGGCGCTTGCGTTTCCACGCTTTGAAATTGCCATCCACCCACAAGGAAAGGATCACGCTGTCGCGAGTGACTCGCTCGAACTCGCGCAAAATAGCCCGTCGATGCTCGGCTTCACCGATGTGATGGAGCAAACGCATGCAGAAAATGCTGTCGACGGCGTTATCAGGCAAAGCAATGTCGAATGCAGAAGTGTGCAAGGGTTGTACCCGTTTCACCACCTCGGCAGGTTGCGCCTGCATGGCAATCTTCAGCATTGATTCAGAGTTGTCGGCCCCGATGATGGCTCGATTGGTTTTTTCCGCCAGCAATGGCCAGAAACGCCCCGCACCGCAGGGCAAATCGAGGATCAGCCCCGGCTCACCGGCCAGTGCCAACGCCTTGCGCGCCAGTTGCTCGTCACGCCAGTGGGACAGGCGACGGCCAAAGCCATCCTGGTGTTTGCGCAGGTATCGTTGAGCGTGTTGATCGTCGTATTTTTCGGAAAAATCCAGTTTGATCGGGCCGTCCATCATCAAGGTTTCCTGAGCTGCTGATGGCTCCCACGATAGGTCGCGCCGTGTCAGCGTCAGGTCATGCCGCTGTGAAAAAAACGTCATGTAAAACCCCAAATCATTTCGAGGATTTACGGGACGAAAACAATTGCACGGGGTTAATGCGTTTCAATAAGGCGATCAGTTACTCGTTGACAACTCCACCTGAAAGCGACAGCCGTTGGGTTCCATGTTCGTCAGGCTGACGCTCCAACCCTGGTTTTCACAGATCCGTTGCACCAGCGACAGCCCCAGCCCCAGGCCTTCACCGCGTTTCTCACTGCCCCGCACAAACGGCTCGAACATCGCCTCGCGTTTTTCCTCGGGAATGCCCACGCCACTGTCTTCGACGATGAAACCGGTGGCCGTCAGCGTCAGGCGGATGAACCCGCGCTCGGTGTAATGCAGCGCATTACGCAGCAGGTTGCCCATGACCGCGTGCAGAAGGGTTGCGTTGTAGCAAGTGTTGGCCGGATTGCCCGGTTCAAAGATCAGCGTCAGTCCCTTGGACTCGATCGGCTCGCGCCACAGATTGAGCAGTCCATCAGCGACCTGGTTCAGAGTCTGCTGGGGCGACATGCTGGCGTCTTCACGTTGTGCGCGGGCCAACATCAGGAAGGTTTGCACCAGCTCGCGCATCTCTTCACAGGCCCGGGCGATTCGCTGGACCTGAGCACGTCCACGCTGATCGATGCCGGGGTTTTCCAGCAACAGCTCGCAGGAACTGGCGAGCACCATCAATGGCGTGCGCAGTTCGTGGCTGACGTCACTGGTGAATAACCGTTCGCGGGTCAACGCCTGGCGCAAGCGCCCGAGGGTGGCGTCGAAGGCCACAGCCAACTCGCCCACCTCATCAGCGGCGTAATCCGGCGCCAGCGGTGGCGCCAGACCTAACAATTGATCACGGTGACGGACCTGGCGAGCCAGTCGCACCACGGGCGCCATCACTTTGCGCGCCAGTATCCAGCCAAGAAACACCGCCAATGCCAGACTCAGGACGAAGCCCACCAGCACCACGGCAAACAGCACCCGTTCACGCTCTTCGAAATCGCTCTGATCCTGTAACAGCACATAACGCCGGCCGTCGACGACTTCGACCATCGCGTGATACGACAGCTGTTCGCGAAACACTTCGTGAAAACCCGGCGGCAGATGGCGTAAATCCTTGGGCAACTGAAAATCACCCGGCCCGCCACTGAAATAGAACAGCTGGTCCGGCTCGGGACGATGGCTCCAGTCCGTGACACTGTCCATCAGCAACAGCCGTTGTAAATCGCCCCCCAGACCTGCCGAAATCAGTTTTTCTTCCACCAGGTGCACAGTCGCCACAATGCCCATGGCAAAGGCTCCCGCGACCAGTGCGCTCATCAGCGCAAAGGCGATGATGATCCGCTGAGCAAGGCTCTGTTTAAACTCCATCACGCCCCTCGGCCAAGCGATAACCCACACCGTGCACGGTTTGCAGCAACGGTTTGGCGAACGGCTTGTCGATCACTTGACGCAATTGATGGACGTGGCTGCGCAGGCTGTCGCTGTCCGGACAGTCATCCCCCCACAGCGCCTCTTCGAGAATTTCGCGGCGCAGTACGTGCGGACTTTTCTGCATCAGCACGGCGAGCAACTTCAGGCCCACCGGGTTGAGCTTCAGCAGTCGCCCCTCGCGGGTCACTTCCAGGGTGTCGAGGTCGTAGTTCAGATCGCCGACCTGCAAAGTACGGCGACCGCCACCCTGGGTGCGACGCATGACCGCCTCGATGCGCGCCGCCAATTCAGACAGGGCAAAGGGTTTGATCAGGTAATCATCGGCGCCGGATTTGAAACCTTGCAGCCGGTCGTCCAATTGATCGCGGGCGGTGAGCATGATCACCGGCGTGTCGCGGCGCGCGTCTTCGCGCAGGCGTTTGCACAGGGTGTAACCGTCGATGCCAGGCAACATGATGTCGAGCACGATCAAGTCGTAATGCTCGGTGGCCGCCAGGTGCAAGCCTGACAAACCGTCCTGCGCGCAATCCACGGTGTAACCCTTGAGCCCCAGGTAATCGGCCAGATTGGCCAGGATATCGCGGTTGTCTTCAACCAATAGAATTCGCATGGGTATCTCCTGCGTACACAGTAACGGCCGTCTTGGCCCGCGCAGCTTAAGGCCAAGCGTGGCTGAGGGCTAGGGTTACGGTGCCTGGAATCAATCCGCTCAACCAAATGATAGAGTTAACACGTTTTTCACTATCGATTCACAAGCCGACTACAGTGGACGCGCGAGAATCCCACGCAATTGTTGTTAAGGAATGTACACACAATGGACCTCTTCAAGACCGCGCCAATGCGCTTTCTCTTGCTCGTGACCGGCACTTGGCTGGTCATTTTCTTGCTGACCCGGATGGTTTTGCTGCTCACCCACCTGGATGAGGCCGGTAGCGGATTTCTGTCGGTGTTTGGCATCGGCCTGCTCTACGACCTGGGCTTCATTGCCTATGCAGCAATGCCGATGGGTCTCTACTTGCTGCTCTGCCCACCGGCCTTATGGCGCCGCCGCGGCCATCGCTGGTTCCTTCAGGGACTGCTGACCGTCAGCCTGTTCGCCATGTTGTTCACCGCGGTAGCCGAGTGGCTGTTCTGGGATGAGTTCGGTGTGCGCTTCAACTTCATCGCCGTCGATTACCTGGTGTATTCCGATGAGGTGTTGAACAACCTGTTGGAGTCTTATCCAATCGGTACGCTGCTGAGCATCCTTGCCGTGTTGGCCGTCGCCTTGAGCTTTGCGTTGCGCAAACCTTTCAATGCCGCGCTGGACGCACCGTTGCCGCCACTGCGCGGGCGCCTGCTGAATGCGCTGGCCCTGTTGATCGTCGCGGGGCTGAGCTTGCAACTGCTCAGCCAGGATTCGCCGCGCGCCCAGGGCGGTAATGCCTATCAAAACGAACTGGCGAGCAATGGGCCCTATCAGTTTTTTGCAGCATTCCGTAACAACGAACTGGATTACCCGCAGTTCTATAGCAGCCTGCCGCCGGCAATCGTTGCACAGCAGATTCGTGCCGAACTGAGCGAACCCAACGCACGTTTCATCGGCGAGGATCCGCAGGACATTCGCCGGATGATCGACAACCCGGGCACTGTGCGCAAACCCAACATTGTACTGGTGACGATTGAAAGCTTCAGCGCCAAGTACATGGGCAGTAACGGCGACGAGCGCAACCTGACACCCAACCTCGATGCCTTGCGCAAGCAGAGCCTGTACTTCAACAACTTCTATGCAACCGGCACCCGCACCGATCGCGGCCTTGAGGCCATTACCCTGGCGATCCCGCCAACCCCAGGGCGTTCGATCGTCAAGCGTGTAGGGCGTGAAAGCGGTTTCGCCAGCCTCGGCCAGCAACTCAGCGCCGTGGGTTACGACAGCGTGTTCGTCTATGGCGGACGCGGTTACTTCGACAATATGAACGCGTTCTTCAGTGGCAACGGTTACCGTGTGGTGGACCAGAGCAGCGTCGATGAATCAGAGATCAACTTCAAAAATGCCTGGGGCATGGCTGACGAAGATCTCTACAAGCAGACCCTCAAACTGGCCGACGCTGACTACGCAAAACAGCAGCCGTTTCTGCTGCAACTGATGACCACCTCCAACCATCGCCCTTACACCTACCCGGACAACCGGATCGACATCAAATCCGGCAACGGTCGCGACGGTGCAGTGAAGTACACCGACTATGCCATTGGTCAGTTCCTCGATCAGGCGCGCCAAAAGCCGTGGTTTGACAATACAATCTTCGTCTTCGTCGCCGACCACACGGCCGGCAGCGCCGGCATGGAAGACTTGCCGATCAAAAACTATCAGATTCCGCTGTTCATCTATGCACCGAAGCTGATCGATGCACGGGAAACCGCGCAACTGGCCAGCCAGATCGACCTGGCGCCGACCTTGCTGGGTTTGCTGAACCTGGATTATCAATCGACCTTCTTCGGCCGCAACTTGCTGCAGGACAATCCACTGCCGCCCCGCGTGGTCGTTGGCAATTACCAGCATTTGGGCTTGTTCGACGGCAAGGATTTGGCGATCCTGAGCCCTCGCCAAGGGCTGCGGCGCCATGATGAAGCATTGACCGAGAGCCGCGAGTCCCGGGCCACCGCCAGCGATCCGTTGATTGTCCGTGCTATCACCTATTACCAAACCGCCAGTTATGGCTTCAAACAACAGCTACTTGGCTGGAAGGCGCCCATGGAGGGCACTGGCCAAGTCAGCGCACATTAATCGAATCGCCCCGGGCTTGATGCCCCGGGGCTTTTCCTTTGTTCAGGATCCAACATGCCATCAATTGCTGTCCGCCCCGCCTCCCGCCCGCTCAATTTCTGGGTGTGCCTGGGCGTTCCCGCCATCGCAGCGATCACTCTGATGCTGCTCGAATTGACGTCCCTGGACATGGACCTTGCCAAGCTGCTCTATGACCCGGTCGCGGGTGATTTCATCGGGCGGCACAGTTACTTCCTGGAAGACATCCTGCATGACCGCGCCAAGCAAGTGGTCATCGCCTTCTCGGTGTTGTCCATCTTCGGTTTCATCGCCTCCTTTTTCATGGACAGTCTCAAACCGATCAAACGGGAATTGGGCTGCCTGGTGCTGTCTCTGGCGCTGGCAACCTCCTTTGTTACGCCAGTCAAAGCGGTGACGGCCGTTCAATGCCCGTGGAGTCTGGAGCAATTCGGTGGTCACGAAACCTATAGCGAACTGCTCAGCCCTCGCCCGCACACCGATAAACCGGGCCGTTGCTGGCCCGGCGGTCATGCGGCGACCGGTTTCACACTGTTTGCGCTGTTCTTTGTTCTGCGCGACCGTCGTCCGCGTCTGGCGCGCAAGGCGTTTGTGTTCGCTTTCGCGTTGGGCACGGTGTTTTCCATCGGCCGGATGATGCAAGGGGCTCACTTCTTTTCGCACAACGTGTGGACGGCGATTTTCTGCTGGCTGATTTGTCTGGGGGCGTATTACTACATCCTTTATCGCCCGGCCTCGAAGGCTGAGCGAGAGGCCAAGGCAGAACCGGTCAGCGCCTGATACACAGATCCAAATGTGGGAGCGGGCTTGCTCGCGAAAGCGGTGTTTCATTCAACACATAAGTTGACTGATCTACCGCCTTCGCGAGCAAGCCCGCTCCCACATTTGACTGATGTGACTATCAAAACTCCGGGCAATAAAAAACCCCGCCTGCTTATCGCAGGCGGGGTTTTTTAGTACAGGGGTAAGGCTGGCTTACATCATGCCGCCCATGCCGCCCATACCGCCCATGTCTGGCATGCCGCCGCCAGCTGGACCGTCTTCCTTGATCTCAGCGATCATGGCTTCGGTGGTGATCATCAGGCTGGCAATCGACGAAGCCGCTTGCAGAGCCGAACGAGTCACTTTGGCCGGGTCCAGGATACCCATTTCGATCATGTCGCCGTATTCGCCGGTAGCAGCGTTGTAACCGTAGTTACCCGAACCCTGCTTGACCTTGTCGACCACTACGCTTGGCTCGTCACCGGAGTTGGCAACGATCTGACGCAGTGGCGCTTCAACAGCGCGACGCAGCAACTGGATGCCAACGTTCTGGTCATCGTTGTCGCCTTTCAGCTCGGAGATTGCCTGCAGAGCGCGAACCAGTGCCACGCCGCCGCCAGGTACCACGCCTTCTTCAACGGCTGCACGGGTAGCGTGCAGGGCGTCTTCAACGCGGGCTTTCTTCTCTTTCATTTCAACTTCGGAACCAGCGCCAACCTTGATCACTGCAACGCCGCCGGACAGTTTGGCCAGACGCTCTTGCAGTTTTTCACGGTCGTAGTCGGACGAAGTGTCGGCCACTTGCTGACGGATCTGCAGAACGCGAGCCTGGATGTCAGCCTCAACGCCGGCGCCGTCGATCACGGTGGTGTTTTCTTTGGACAGGATCACGCGCTTGGCATTACCCAGGTGTTCCAGGGTAGTGCTTTCCAGGCTCAGACCGATCTCTTCGGAGATAACGGTACCGCCAGTCAGAACAGCGATGTCCTGCAGCATGGCCTTGCGACGGTCGCCGAAGCCTGGAGCCTTGACGGCTGCGACTTTAACGATGCCACGCATGTTGTTCACAACCAGAGTCGCCAGGGCTTCGCCTTCAACGTCTTCGGCCACGATCAGCAGTGGACGGCCGGCTTTGGCAACGGCTTCCAGTACTGGCAGCATTTCGCGGATGTTCGAGATCTTTTTGTCGACCAGCAGGATCAGCGGACCGTCCAGCTCGGCAGTCATGGTCTCTGGCTTGTTGACGAAGTACGGGGACAGGTAGCCACGGTCGAACTGCATGCCTTCAACAACCGACAGTTCGTTTTCCAGGCCCGAGCCTTCTTCAACGGTAATCACGCCTTCTTTACCGACTTTTTCCATGGCTTCGGCAATGATGTCGCCGATGGAGCTGTCGGAGTTGGCCGAGATGGTGCCGACCTGAGCGATGGCCTTGGTGTCAGCGCAAGGCTTGGACAGGGCTTTCAGCTCTTTGACGATTGCGATGGTCGCTTTGTCGATACCGCGCTTCAGGTCCATCGGGTTCATGCCGGCAGCGACGGCTTTCAGGCCTTCGTTGACGATCGATTGAGCCAGAACGGTAGCGGTGGTGGTGCCGTCGCCTGCGTCATCGTTGGCACGGGAGGCAACGTCTTTGACCAGCTGCGCGCCCATGTTTTCGAAGCGATCTTTCAGCTCGATTTCTTTGGCAACGGACACGCCGTCCTTGGTGATGGTCGGAGCGCCGAAGCTCTTCTCGATGATCACGTTACGGCCTTTAGGGCCCAGGGTCGCTTTTACTGCGTCAGCCAGGACGTTGACACCGGCGAGCATTTTCTTGCGGGCGGAATCGCCGAATTTAACTTCTTTAGCAGCCATGATCGATATTCCTTAAATACTTTGTAGTAGCGGGAAAATGAGCGGGGAATCAGCCTTCGATAACGGCGAGGATTTCGCTCTCGCCAATTACCAGCAGGTCTTCGCCGTCGACTTTCACGGTGTTGCTGCCGGAGTACGGGCCGAACACAACCTTGTCACCCACTTTCACAGCCAGTGCACGCACTTCACCGTTTTCCAGTGCTTTGCCTGGACCTACGGCGAGAACTTCACCCTGGTTTGGCTTTTCAGCAGCCGAACCTGGCAGGACGATACCGCCAGCGGTTTTCTTTTCTTCTTCGCTGCGACGGACGACGACGCGGTCATGCAGAGGACGAAGCTTCATTGTCGATCTCTCCTAATTGTGGTTTTCATCGGCCGGTGTATTCCCGGCGGGTTTAACAAATCCGGCGGTGCCGGGTGCGGTTCGTCGAGCGAACCGCGGAAGTCTGTCTGGCGCAATCGCCAGAAACCTTGCGGTGACCGTTACATAAGGGCGCATAAGCTTATTACAAGGGCGAGGAAGCAAATTTTTTCAGGTTGCTGCCCCACAAACGAACACGGCACCCGAAGGTGCCGTGCCGGTGGTGCGGATTACTTGGTATCGCGGTGTTCGAATTCGCCTTCGATCACGTTGGGCTCGCGGCCCAGCGGCTGGCGCGGAGCAGGACCGCCACGAGGCTGAAGGTCGTCGGCGAATGCACGCTGACGGATTGCCGCCTCTTCGGCACGCTGGCGCATTTTATTGGCCATCAGTCGACGAGAGATCGGCAGCAACATGATCAGACCCAGCACGTCAGTGACGAAGCCCGGCAGGATCAACAGGCCACCCGCCAGCGCCAGCATCAAGCCTTCGAGCATGGTCTGGGCCGGCAACTCGCCGCGGTTCAGGCTTTCACGAGCACGCAATGCGGTTGCCAGACCAGCGATACGCAGCACGAACACGCCGAGCATCGAGCCGAGAATGACCAGCAGCAGGGCCGGGAAAAACCCGATCGCCCCGCTGACCTTGACGAATACGAACAGCTCCAACACCGGAAACAGTACAAAGAGCAATAAAAAAGGGCGCATCAAATGGTTCCTCAACGCAAGAATGCCTTGCCAGTCTTCCCTAGATGACGTCGCCGATTCGTGAATTCAAGCGTCGGCCACTTCATTTTTCGGCCAATGTTCGGCGTGAGCCAGGAAAACCAAGGCTTCGCGCACTTGTGTCGGCGTATTACACGGCGCTTGAAACGGCAACCAATAGAGCCCCTGACCAATGCGCAGGTGCATGCCTTCGGTGTCGATACCCGCCAGTTGCGCCGGCTCGGTTTTCGGCAGGCCCGCCAGTTCGACGTAGTGGGCGATGGCTTTGGCGTGATCGGCATTCATGTGCTCGACCATGCTCGCTTCGGCCTTACCGGCAAACGGGTTGGCCAGCGTTAACTGATCGACCCAGTGAATCGCACCGAAGCCGCCGATGTAGCGGTGACGTACCGGTTTGAGCACCCAGAAATCGAAATCGTGAGCCTTGTGGTAGCTCTGCGAATCCGGGAAATAGCGGTAGTAACGCTCAGCCGCCGCTTCGATGGCGGCCTCGTCCTCGAGCTTTTCCGCTTCGGCGAGGTAGGTCAGGCGACCAACGGCTTGCACATCTTCAGCCCCGCGCTCGCCCACAAACAGCGAGCATTTTGGATCCTTCTGCAGGTTATGCGTGTGCTGGGCGATGCGGCTGATAAGGATCAGCGGCCGGCCCTGTTCATCCAGACAGTACGGAACCACGGAGCCAAACGGGAAACCGGGCATCGCCTTGGAGTGTGTCGAGAGCACTCCACGGTATTCCTTGAGAAGCAATTCTCGGGCATTCTTGGCTGCTTCAACGCTCAATTTATGACTCCTTATTAGAATCCGTCAAAAAAACGGACAGGCGCCGGGGATAAGTTCCAGTGCGCCATCGGGGCAGTTCTCATGTGCAGCCAGGCCATCAGGTGCAGATCGAGAGGCTACTCTCTGAAAGGAAACCACTCCTCTGACTGCTATTGGGGCATGCGAATGAAACTCACTGACAAAGTAATCATTATCACGGGCGGTTGCCAGGGTTTAGGCCGTTCCATGGCCGAGTATTTCGCCGGTAAAGGCGCGAAGCTGGCGCTGGTGGACCTGAACCAGGAAAAGCTCGACGACGCCGTCGCCGCTTGCACGGCCAAAGGCGTCGAGGCTCGCGCTTATCTGTGCAATGTCGCCAATGAAGATCAAGTGACGCACATGGTTGCCCAGGTTGCCGAAGACTTCGGCGCGATCCATGGCCTGATCAACAACGCCGGGATCCTGCGCGATGGCTTGCTCATCAAGGTCAAGGACGGCGAGATGACCAAGATGAGCCTGGCCCAGTGGCAGTCGGTCATCGACGTCAACCTGACCGGCGTCTTCCTGTGTACCCGTGAAGTCGCGGCCAAAATGATCGAGCTGAACAACAGCGGCGCGATCATTAATATCTCGTCGATCTCCCGTGCTGGCAACGCCGGCCAGAGCAACTATTCCGCCGCCAAGGCCGGTGTCGCCGCGATGACCGTGACCTGGGCCAAGGAATTGGCACGCTACGGTATTCGTGTGGCAGCCATTGCACCGGGCTTTATCGAAACCGAAATGACGCTGAGCATGAAGCCTGACGCGCTGGAGAAGATAACGTCCGCGATTCCACTCAAGCGCATGGGCACGCCTGAAGAGATCGCCCATTCAGCGAACTACATTTTCGAAAACGACTACTACAACGGTCGGATTATGGAGCTGGATGGCGGGTTGCGGATCTAGGGTCAACACAAAACAAATGTGGGAGCGGGCTTGCTCGCGAAAGCGGTGTATCAGTCAACATTAATGCTGAATGACACACCGCTTTCGCGAGCAAGCCCGCTCCCACATTGGATCGCATTTCTTCAGCGAATCAATCGTCGCTGATGGTGATGTTCGGCATGGCCGGTGTCGCCGCTTCCTGCAACACGATTCGCGCGCCGACATGGCGGGCCAGTTCCTGGTAAACCATTGCAATCGGGCTGTCAGGCTCGGCGATCACCGTTGGCTTGCCGCCATCGGCCTGTTCGCGGATGGCCATCGCCAGCGGCAACGAAGCCAGCAGCTCGACGCCGTACTGGTTGGCCAGCTTCACACCACCGCCCTCACCGAACAGATGCTCGGCATGCCCGCAGTTGGAGCAGATGTGCACGGCCATGTTTTCCACCACGCCCAGCACCGGGATGTTGACCTTGCGGAACATCTCCACGCCCTTGCGTGCGTCCAGCAATGCCAGATCTTGCGGCGTGGTAACGATCACCGCGCCGGCCACCGGGACTTTCTGCGCCAGGGTCAGCTGGATGTCGCCGGTGCCTGGCGGCATGTCGATGACCAGGTAATCCAGATCGCCCCAGGCTGTCTGAGTGACGAGTTGCAACAAGGCGCCGGAAACCATCGGCCCGCGCCAGACCATCGGCGTGTTGTCGTCGGTCAGGAACGCCATGGACATGACTTCGACACCGTGGGACTCGATCGGAATAAACCACTTCTGATCCTTGACCTTCGGTCGGGTGCCTTCAGGGATGCCGAACATGATGCCCTGGCTCGGCCCGTAAATATCCGCGTCGAGAATCCCGACCTTGGCGCCTTCGCGGGCCAGGGCCAGGGCCAGGTTGGCGGCGGTGGTTGATTTGCCCACACCGCCCTTGCCGGACGCCACGGCCACCACGTTCTTGACGTTGGCCAGACCCGGGATCTGCGCTTGAGCCTTGTGCGCGGCAATAACACTGGTGATCTCGACGCGGGCGATGGTCACGCCGTCCAGCCCTTCAATGGCCATTTGCAGCAACTGCGCCCAGCCACTCTTGAACAGACCGGCGGCGTAACCCAGCTCCAGCTGGACGCTGACGCGATCACCCTGGATGTCGATGCCGCGTACGCACCCGGCGCTGACCGGGTCCTGGTTCAAATAAGGGTCGGTGTATTGGCGAAGGACGGCTTCCACCGCTGCGCGATTGACGGCGCTCATGGGCAACTCCGATAGCAAGACTGGAAAATCAGGCGGGTATCGTACCCGTTCTATAGTCCGGACGGCATGCTTTCAGGATGTGACAAATAACCCATGGTCGAATGCTACCTGTAGCAGCTGGCGAAGCCTGCGTTCGGCGGCGTAGCCGTCGTAAAACCAGACAGCGCGGTGTTTCAGGTAGTCTGGAGCGTCCGGATTGGCGACGGCTTCGCCGCCGAACGCAGCCTTCGGCAGCTGCTACAAAGGTCCGAGGTGCCGGTCGCGGGGGTGAAAAATATGCGCCGGCGCTTTATAGTGGCCGACCTCCGTTTCATCAAGTAGCCGAGCCCCATGTCCGAGCCACGCAAGATCCTCGTCACCAGCGCCCTGCCCTATGCCAATGGTTCGATCCATCTTGGCCACATGCTGGAATACATCCAGACCGATATGTGGGTGCGCTTCCAGAAGCACCGCGGCAATCAATGCATTTATGTCTGCGCCGACGACGCCCACGGTTCGGCCATCATGCTGCGCGCGGAAAAGGAAGGCATCACCCCGGAACAACTGATCGCCAACGTCCAGGCTGAACACAGCGCCGACTTTGCCGAGTTCCTGGTGGACTTCGACAACTTCCACTCCACTCACGCCGAAGAAAACCGTGAGCTGTCGAGCCAGATCTACCTGAAGCTGCGCGACGCCGGGCACATCGCCCAGCGTTCGATCACTCAGTACTTCGACCCGGAAAAGAAAATGTTCCTGGCCGACCGCTTCATCAAGGGCACCTGCCCGAAATGCGGCACCGAAGACCAGTACGGCGACAACTGCGAAAAATGCGGTGCGACCTACGCGCCGACCGACCTGAAGGATCCGAAGTCGGCGATCTCTGGCGCCACTCCGGTGCTCAAGGATTCCCAGCACTTCTTCTTCAAGCTGCCGGACTTCCAGGAAATGCTGCAAGCCTGGACTCGCAGCGGCACCCTGCAAGAAGCCGTGGCGAACAAGATCGCCGAATGGCTGGACGCCGGCCTGCAACAGTGGGACATCTCCCGCGATGCGCCGTACTTCGGTTTCGAAATCCCTGACGAGCCAGGCAAATACTTCTACGTCTGGCTGGACGCGCCGATCGGCTACATGGCCAGTTTCAAGAACCTCTGCGACCGCACGCCTACACTTGATTTCGACGCGTTCTGGGGCAAGGATTCCACCGCCGAGCTGTACCATTTCATCGGCAAGGACATCGTCAACTTCCACGCCCTGTTCTGGCCAGCCATGCTCGAAGGCGCCGGTTTCCGTAAACCGACCGGCATCAACGTGCACGGCTACCTGACCGTCAACGGTCAGAAAATGTCCAAGTCCCGCGGCACCTTCATCAAGGCCCGGACCTATCTCGACCACCTGTCGCCGGAATACCTGCGCTACTACTACGCGGCGAAGTTGAGCCGTGGCGTCGATGACCTGGACCTGAACCTCGAAGACTTCGTGCAGAAGGTCAACTCCGACCTGGTCGGCAAAGTCGTCAACATTGCCAGCCGTTGCGCCGGTTTCATCCACAAAGGCAACGCCGGTGTATTGGTGGCGGGTAATGCCGCGCCGGAACTGACCGAAGCGTTCCTGGCCGCAGCGCCGAGCATCGCCGAAGCCTACGAGGCTCGCGACTTCGCCCGTGCCATGCGCGAGATCATGGGCCTGGCCGACCGTGCCAATGCCTGGATCGCCGACAAGGCGCCGTGGTCGCTGAACAAACAGGAAGGCAAGCAAGACGAAGTCCAGGCCATCTGCGCCCTGGGCGTCAACCTGTTCCGCCAGTTGGTGATCTTCCTCAAGCCGGTGCTGCCGCTGCTGGCCGCCGATGCCGAGGCGTTCCTGAACGTCGCGCCGCTGACCTGGAACGACCACGCCACCTTGCTCAGCAACCATCAGCTGAACGAGTTCAAACCGTTGATGACCCGTATCGACCCGGTAAAAGTGCAAGCCATGAGCGACGCCTCGAAAGAAGACCTGACCGCCAGCGCTACCGACACCGGCGACGCTGCACCTGCCGGCAATGGCGAACTGGCCAAGGATCCGCTGTCGCCGGAAATCGAGTTCGATGCCTTTGCCGCTGTCGACCTGCGCGTCGCCCTGATTCTCAAGGCCGAACACGTGGAAGGTGCCGACAAACTGCTGCGCCTGACCCTGGACATCGGTGACGAGCAACGCAACGTGTTCTCCGGGATCAAGAGCGCTTATCCGGATCCGTCCAAGCTCAATGGTCGTCTGACCATGATGATCGCCAACCTCAAGCCACGGAAAATGAAGTTCGGCATCTCCGAAGGTATGGTGATGGCGGCCGGCCCTGGCGGTGAAGAAATCTACCTGCTCAGCCCTGACAGCGGCGCCAAGCCAGGTCAGCGCATCAAGTAAGGCTCTGCTGTAAACCGATCCCACAGTCGTACCTGCTGCGACTGTGGGATTTTCATGTCTGGCCCACCCTCCGTCCTTGCCGGATAATGCCTAAGCTTTTTAGACCGCTCCGTTAAAAAGCCCCGTTCTTGCCGGCACGATCATGACCGAAATTGTTCTTACGCTTATCAGCACTGCCTTGATCAACAACCTCGTGTTGCACTGGCCGCTGGGCGTCGATCCGCTGTTGGGCAACGAGCATCGGCAAGTCCACGCGCTGGGCCTTGCGACAATGTGTTTGATGCTGATCGTCGGCACGGTGGGCTACTCGGCCTACCGTTGGTTGCTGGTCCCGCTGGAGCTGACATCGCTGCGCCTTTTCGTCTTCCTGCCATTAAGCGTTCTGCTGATTGGCCCGCTGCTGAAATTGCTTTCCCAGACACTTCCAAAGCTTGCGTTCGATGGCCTCTGGCCCCTGCTGCTGGGCAATGCTGGCGTACTCGGCCTGACGCTGCTCAACGCTCAGGACGACAAAGGCTTCTTCCACGCCATGGCCCTGAGCCTGGGTGCCGGCTTGGGTTTCTGGCTGGTACTGAGCCTGTTCAGCGACTTACGCCAACGCACACTCGAAAATGATATCCCCCTGCCCTTTCGCGGCCTGCCGATCGACCTGATCGGAGCCGGACTGATTGCAGTGGCCTTTCTCGGATTCAGCGGACTGATCAAAACATGAGTCTGATTCAACGCATCGACGCCCTCTTGCCGCAGACCCAATGCGGCAAGTGCGGCCACCCCGGATGCAAACCGTACGCCGAAGGCATTGCCAGCGGCGAATCGATCAACAAGTGCCCGCCGGGCGGCAGCGAAACCATCGCGGCCCTGGCCGAACTGTTGAAAGTGCCGGTGCTGGAACTGGACGTCAGTCGCGGTTCAGCCCCGGCGCAGATCGCCTACATTCGTGAAGCGGAGTGTATTGGTTGCACCAAGTGCATCCAGGCCTGCCCGGTGGATGCCATTGTCGGCGCGGCGAAATTGATGCACACGGTGATCGTCGATGAATGCACCGGGTGCGACCTGTGTGTGGCGCCGTGCCCGGTGGACTGCATCGAGATGCGGCCATTGCCGCTGGCCACGGTGCTGCCGATTGTCGGCGGCCTGGCGTTCAGCCTTGAGGAACAACGCGCTCGGGCGGCCAAGCGCAATCACGCGCGGCGCCGATTTGAACAGCGCAACGCTCGCCTGCATCGCGAAGAAGAACAGAAAATCGCCGAACGTCAGGCCCGAGCCCAGCGCGCCGTCCAGCACAGTGAGGTAGCGACGCTCGATCCGGTTCAGGCCGCTCTTGAGCGAGTCCGTGCACAGAAAGCAGCGAATGCGGATGTGGCGCTGAAAAAGGCCAAGATCGATCTGGCGATGAGTCGGGCGCAACTGTACAAGTCACTCAAGGCGTTTGGGCATCCGCCGACCTTCGAACAGCAGTCGCAACTGATCGTCCTGCAACAGCAATTCGAGGTTGCCGAACAGGCGTTGGCGAAACTGGAAAGTACTGCACCGCCAGCCGCGGCGCCTGTCGTTCCGGCAAAAAATGCGCAGCTGAATCGGGCAAAGATCCAGTTGGCCATGCGCCGCGCCGAACTCAAGAAAGCCCAAACCAACGAAGCGCCGATTGAGCAAATTGAAGCCCTGGAACTCGCGGTGAATGAAGCCGAGCGTCAGGTGGATGCCTATGCAGCCCCTTGAATCGGTCGACGAGCGCCTTCAGCAAGCCATGAAGCTGGTCTTGCTGGCCACCGTGCCGGGAATGCTGGTGTTTTTCTGGCTGTATGGCTGGGGCGTGTTGATCAACCTGATTCTGGCGGGTGTTACCGCACTGGCCGTTGAAGCGACCGTGTTGCGCTTGCGCAAGCTTGCGCTCAAGCCGACCTTGAGTGACGGCAGTGCGCTGGTCAGCGCGATGCTGTTGACTCTGGCCTTGCCGCCTTATTGCCCGTGGTGGCTGACGGTCTGTGCCGCGGCGTTCGCGATGGTGTTCGGCAAACACCTGTATGGCGGCGTTGGCAAGAACCCGTTCAACCCGGCAATGTTGGGCTACGCCCTGGTGCTGGTGACCTTTCCCCAACAGATGACCCACTGGCCGCCATCCCATGGGCTGGACCTGATCGGCGGCTTGCAGCAGGTGTTCGGGTTCAGCCTCGGTCAGACGCCAGATGCCTGGGTCCAGGCCACGGCACTGGACAGCCTGCGGATCAACAAAAGCCTGACCATGGATGAACTGTTTGCCGCTAACCCGGCGTTCGGCCACTTTGGCGGCCGGGGCATGGAATGGGTCAACCTGGCCTTTCTGGCAGGTGGCGCGTTTCTGCTGCAACGACGGGTGTTTAGCTGGCATGCGCCGGTCGGCATGCTCTCCAGCCTGTTCATCATCAGCCTGCTGTGCTGGAACGGCTCGGGCTCCGACTCCCATGGCTCGCCGCTGTTTCATCTGCTCACTGGCGCAAGCATGCTGGGTGCATTCTTCATCGTCACGGAACCGGTGTCCGGCGCAAAAAGCCCCGGCGCGCGACTGCTGTTCGGCGCGGGCGTCGGGCTGCTGACGTACCTGATTCGTACCTGGGGTGGATATCCGGACGGCGTCGCCTTTGCCGTGCTGTTGATGAACCTCTGTGTGCCGACGCTGGAGCGGTTTGCCGCCTCCAGACTGGAACGGGGTGCGCCATGAGCCGAGCGTCGAGCGGTGTGATCCTGGTGTTGCTGGCAGGCCTGGGGTTTGGCGCGACTTACCTCGTGCAACACACCAGCGCGCCGCGCATTGCAGCCGAACAGCGCCTGATCGACAGCCGTAACCTGCTGGACCTGCTCCCGGCTGAAAGCTACGACAATCAGCCGCTGGAACAGTCGCTCATCCTGCAAAACACTGGGTTGGGCAACAGCACGCTGCTGGGTGGCTACCTGGCGACCAAGACGGGCCAACCCAGCGCCGTGTTGCTGCGCAGCCAAACCCTGGGTTACGAGGGTTCCATCGAATTGCTGATCGCCATCGGCGCAAACGGCAAGGTGCTGGGCGTAAAAACGCTCAAGCAATCGGAAACTCCGGGGCTGGGCGGTCGACTCGCTGACTGGCCCAATGCCTGGCTTCAGGCTTTTTCCGGAAAATCCCGAACCGAACCGGCCGACAACGGCTGGGCCTTGAAAAAGGATCAGGGGCAATTCGATCAAATGGCCGGGGCGACCATTACGTCGAGAGCGGTCATCAACGCCATCCATGACGCGTTGCGCTATTTCGACGAACATCAGCAACAGTTGATCGGGAGCAGCGCACATGAATAAGTCATCGACGCTGCAGAGTTCACTGATGCTTGCACCGCTGATCGGTGCCTCGGATTCATGGGTGTCCGCTCTGGGCTTGTGGCTGATGTTCATCGTGGTGATCAGTGCCTTTGGAGTGAGCATGGGCGCGTTGCGATCCCGACTTGTCCCGGAGACACGTTTGCTTGCCAGCGTCATGCTGGCTGCCACGCTGACCAGCTGCGCGGAACTCGCTGCGCAAGTCTGGTCGCTGCAATGGCACCAACATGTAGGGTTCTATGCAGGATTGATTGCCTTGCAATGCGTTGTGCTGGAACACACCGGTTTTTTCCAGAGCGCCTGGCGTGATCGCCTGCGCCTGTGTGGCCTTTTCGGCGCGTTGATGGCGGGCCTTGGCTTGCTACGCGAACTCATCGGCAGCGGGACACTCGGTAGCCATCTGCCATGGCTGGCTGGCACTGCGCAAGCGGACTGGCAAGGCTGGGTACTGACCGCCGACGGGGGGTTGCGCCTGGCCACCCTGGCCCCTGGCGGATTCATTCTGCTGGGACTGCTGATCGCCGCACGTCAGGCCTGGACCCGCTCGACGCCCTCTCACTGACCGCCTTCGAGGATATGCACTGCCCATGAATGCCGCAAAACGTCTGGAAATTTTTCGCCGATTTCACGAAGACAACCCGGAACCGAAGACCGAACTGGCCTACTCCTCGCCGTTCGAATTACTGATCTCCGTGATTCTCTCGGCGCAGTCGACCGATGTCGGTGTCAACAAGGCCACCGCCAAGCTCTACCCGGTGGCCAATACACCGGCGGCGATTTATGCCCTGGGTGTCGAGGGGCTGTCGGAATACATCAAGACCATCGGCCTGTTCAACAGTAAAGCGAAAAACGTGATTGAGACATGTCGCTTGCTGATGGAGCGTCATGGAGGCGAAGTGCCGCAAACCCGTGAAGAACTGGAAGCGTTACCCGGCGTCGGCCGCAAGACTGCCAACGTGGTGCTCAACACCGCATTCCGCCAACTGACCATGGCCGTGGATACGCATATTTTCCGGGTCAGCAATCGTACCGGCATTGCTCCGGGCAAAAATGTGGTCGAGGTTGAGCAAAAACTGATGAAGTTCGTGCCGAAGGAATATCTGCTCGACTCCCATCACTGGCTGATCCTCCACGGACGCTATGTTTGCCTGGCCCGCAAGCCTCGCTGCGGCAGTTGCCGAATCGAAGACTTGTGCGAATACAAGCAAAAGACATCGGACGATTGAGGCGCTATTAGGTTTTTCGATTTATCGATTGAAAAAATCTTTTTTACCCGCAGGGAGATTATCGATATAAGGAGCGCCAAAGGCAGCCTTAGCCTGGAGTAACACTATGAGCACTGGCAAAGAGCAATTGGACGTAGAAGACGACTTCACCCCTGTTGAGGCTGATGATGCTGAACCGGTGGTTGAAGTGGCGAAGACCAACCTGAGCAAACGCCGCACCATCGACAATCTGCTGGAGGAGCGCCGACTGCAAAAGCAATTGGCCGATTACGATTTTGACCTATGACACCTAAAAGCCTCCCGAAACGGAGGCTTTTTACTAAGTGCCGACCCCTGATACCCCCCTGCTCATTGCGCCTTGTCAAACGCTGAGACAGTCACACCAGACCATTGCGTTGCGCCAATTCGATCAGGTCGACCAGGGAGCGAGCATTGAGCTTCAACAACAAACGAGTCTTGTAAGTACTAACGGTTTTATTGCTGAGGAACATTCCATCGGCGATCTCCTTGTTGGTCTTGCCTCGGGCCAATTGTTGCAAGACCATCATTTCCCGTCCCGACAGTCGATCTACCATATCGGCTTCACTGGCGTTCCCCAAACTGGAACGTACGGTATGCAAGGCTTGATTCGGAAAATAACTGTAGCCCGACAATACTGCCTTTATTGCACTGAGTAACTCGGTGAGATCCTGTTGTTTGCAGACATACCCTGCGGCACCGGATTGCATGCAACGCATGGAAAAATGCCCAGGTGCCTGGGAAGTCAATATCAACACTTTCATGGGCATCGCTGTCGATGTCAGACGCGCAATGACTTCCAGCCCATCAAGTTTCGGTATTCCAATATCCAGGATGACAATATCCGGCATATGCTCACGGGCAAGTTGCAACGCATCCACGCCATTATCTGTCTCTGCAATAACTTCGTAGCCGTGACGCTCCATTAGCATACGTACCGCAAGACGAATGACGGGGTGATCATCCACGATCAGCACTTTATTCATGGGCAAGTCCAATTTTCGCTGTTCGAATTTTTAGAGCCCGCACAATAGCCTAGTCGTTTCACCCATGGCATGCCGCCCCCCTCGGCCACCCGCACCGAGAGACATTCCCTACAGACATTAAGGAATAGTCTTACAAAATCCCCAAAAATAAAATTTTTTTAACCTGAAAACATTTCGATTATCCGCAGTTTTTTTGTTTCTATTTACAACCAGAAAACCAAATAACAGGGTTCGTCGCAAGAGACCCAACGAATACTGACTATTGAGCTACCCTTAAAAGTAACTGATATTTACCACTTGAAACCCCAAACCACAAACACCGCACATCAAGACTGTAATAAAAAATCACACCAGGCAACACTTCAACAACAAACTCAATCCATCACCCCCTAAAACTCAACAACAGAGGTACCCGCCGCACACTCAATACCGTTACTATCAAACCTTCGAAATCCAAAGCTTAAAAGGAGTACCGCACCAATATAAACACCGGCCACTTAGTTATTAAAATTAAAACCAAACACATTAATCAACCGAGAAAAGACAATATTCTAATGAGCAAAAAACATGATCAAATCAAAGAAAAAAATCATCAACCCCATGACAGTTATTGCAATATTTGCCGCTATTTCTGAAACATCGGCTGCCGTCTCACTGCCCTTTCTCGACAATAATGAGCGGGAGCTCTATGTCTGGTTCCTGATCAGTTTCCCTTTTTATTTGCTTTTTCTTTTCTTCGCCACACTCAACTTCAACTACCGGTCGCTGTACGCGCCATCCGATTTCGGCAAGGGAAAGCATTTTATAAAAGTGATGGACAACGCAGAACGCGGCCAGCGGCCCGATAACCTGAAGGACCCTCCCGTCCGGATCGGTATTCAGACGGGCCTCTCGGCTCTACAGCACGTTTGCCTGGCCGAGCAGTTAAAAAACCTGCACATCGTCGATGCGCGGTGGCTGAACAAGAAAATGGAATTCGGTGCATGGATTGAAAAAAACCGGCACCCACAGGGAAGCCCAGCACAAGTGATCGTATTTCTCACCTGTACCGATTCGGAGGCATTACTGAAGGAAAGCGCAAGCAAGCAATCAAAACAGGCAAAGAATCGCAGCGGCCCAACACTTTGCATTGCTTACAATTTGAATTCACACGGTCTGACGATTCTTGATCACTCTTTTTACCTGACACGCAGCAGGTAACGTTTGAAGAGCATTCAGAGAGAGGAAACAAAAGGAAGGTATTACAGATACAAAAAGAGCGCTGATAACACGATGTCCAGCAGGAAAACTCCCCCCTATTCAAAATTGTGGCCTTGTCACCGACAAGGCCACAACTCTATTAACGTCGTTCCACTACGGTTTCAAAGATCTCAGAAAAGCTTCCGGCCTTTGTTCGCCGCAATACGCATGCGCAAGGCGTTGAGCTTGATGAAGCCCGCCGCATCGGCCTGGTTGTAGGCGCCGCCATCTTCTTCGAAGGTCGCGATGTTGGCATCGAACAACGATTCGTCGGACTTGCGACCGGTGACGATCACGTTGCCCTTGTACAGCTTCAGGCGCACAACGCCGTTCACATGGGCCTGGGATGCGTCGATCATCTGTTGCAGCATCAGACGCTCAGGGCTCCACCAGTAACCGGTGTAGATCAGGCTGGCGTATTTAGGCATCAGCTCGTCTTTGAGGTGAGCCACTTCGCGGTCCAGGGTGATCGACTCGATTGCACGGTGAGCGCGTAGCATGATGGTGCCGCCAGGGGTTTCGTAGCAGCCACGGGACTTCATGCCCACGTAACGGTTCTCGACGATGTCGAGACGGCCGATACCGTGTTCGCCGCCGATACGGTTCAGGGTCGCCAGCACAGTGGCCGGGGTCATTTCGACGCCGTCCAGTGCGACGATATCGCCGTTGCGGTAGGTCAGTTCCAGGTATTGCGCTTTGTCAGGAGCCTTCTCCGGGGAGACGGTCCATTTCCACATGTCTTCTTCGTGCTCGGTCCAGGTGTCTTCCAGCACGCCGCCTTCATAGGAGATGTGCAGCAGGTTGGCATCCATCGAGTACGGGGATTTTTTCTTGCCGTGACGCTCGATCGGGATGTTGTGCTTTTCAGCATAATCCATCAGCTTTTCACGGGAGAGCAGATCCCATTCGCGCCACGGAGCAATCACTTTCACGCCTGGCTTCAAGGCGTAGGCGCCCAGTTCGAAACGAACCTGGTCGTTGCCCTTGCCGGTGGCGCCGTGGGAAATGGCGTCAGCACCGGTTTCGTTGGCGATTTCGATCAAGCGCTTGGCGATCAACGGACGAGCGATGGAAGTACCCAGCAGGTACTCGCCTTCGTAAACGGTGTTGGCGCGGAACATCGGGAAAACGAAATCGCGCACGAATTCTTCGCGCAAGTCGTCGATGTAGATCTCTTTCACGCCCATGGCCTGTGCCTTGGCGCGTGCAGGTTCGACCTCTTCGCCCTGACCCAGGTCAGCGGTGAAGGTCACGACTTCACAGTTATAAGTATCCTGCAGCCACTTGAGGATCACCGAAGTGTCCAGGCCGCCGGAATACGCCAGAACGACCTTGTTTACGTCCGCCATGCCATCACTCCACGGGGTTCTACGGAAAGCCGTCAAGTCTACCGCTCATGCAGGATAATTTACAGAGGCGCGACAGCTTATGACGACGAAGCGACAGATTATGTCGAGTGAGCGACGATAACAGCGGGTTCAGGAGGTCGACGCGGCGCTCGCCGATACAGTGGCCTGAGGGGCCGGCTTTTCGGTGGGCGCAACACGCGCGAGTTGCACATTGACCCGACGGTTCTTCGCCCGGTTGGCGGAATTGGTATTGGGCGCCAATGGATAACGCTCGCCGTGAAAGCGCACAGTGATTTGTGACTCCTGAACACCGTTGGCCTTGAAGAACTCCATGACGGCCAGGGCCCGACGCCGCGACAAATCACGATTGGTCAGGCGGTTGCCGCTGTTGTCGGAGTGGCCATCGAGTTCGATGTGGTTGACCGTCGGGTCGGCCTTCATGAAATCCAGCATCACCTGCAATTGAGCCTTGGCCTGCGCGTCGAGATCGATGCCTTCGCCGGGGAAGCCGATCTGCGATTGTTTAACCTGCTCGAAATTCTTCGGCAGCAGCTTCGCCACGCAGCCCTGATAGTCGTTAAAGGCCTGGCTGAACTTGACTGGCAACAGACGCACTTCCGACACCCGGCCATCGCCCGAGTAATGTCGAACGACCGGACTGCGACCATCCATCAGGCCACTGAGCAAGCGGCCAGCCTGAACTTGCGAACTGTTGAACAACACATTGCCGCTGCCGATTCGTACAGAACCGAGGTTGATGTCGCCACGCCCCGGCTGCCAGGGTGCAGCCGCCGCCAGCAAGGTGGCCGAACCGCCGCCGATCATCGCGTTATAGGCCTTCAGACGAAACGTCGCTTGCTCGCCAGCGCGGCGCACGAACTCACCCGAACCAAAATCGGTGATCGGCTGAGTCAGGCGGCACTCGAACTTGTCCCCTTCGACCGTCCACTCGATGCTCTCCAGACGGGTCTGGAAAGTGAGCGCCATCGCAGGAAGGCTGGCAAACACGCTGAGCAAGGCTAAATAACGCTGGCGCACGGGAGGCTCCACTGGCTTTTACAACAAAAAGACCGACACACAGATGTTTACGGCATACCTGTTGGATATCGGAAGCTTCCAGCAAAACTTGATAGCGAGTGCCTGGAAGAGTCTTTTCCGGTAGCATTCCCCTCAGTTTGACCCGCCTGGAATCCCCTCATGTCCGACCGCCTGACCCTGCTGCGTCCCGACGACTGGCATATTCATCTTCGCGATGGTGCTGTGTTGCCCAATACAGTCGCGGATGTCGCGCGCACCTTTGGTCGCGCCATCATCATGCCCAACCTGGTACCTCCGGTGCGTAACACCGCTGAAGCCGACGGCTATCGCCAGCGGATTCTCGCTGCACGCCCGGCCGGCAGCCGCTTCGAACCATTGATGGTGCTGTACCTGACCGACCGCACCCAGCCCGAAGAAATTCGCGAGGCCAAGGCCAGCGGCTTCATTCACGCCGCCAAGCTGTACCCGGCCGGCGCGACCACCAACTCGGACTCTGGTGTCACCAGCATCGACAAGATTTTCCCTGCACTTGAGGCCATGGCCGAAGTCGGGATGCCCTTGCTGGTTCACGGTGAAGTCACCCGTGGCGATGTCGACGTTTTCGATCGCGAAAAATTCTTCATCGATGAGCACATGCGTCGTGTGGTCGAGCGCTTCCCGAGCCTCAAAGTGGTGTTCGAACACATCACTACCGCCGACGCCGTGCAGTTCGTCAACGAGGCTTCGGCCAATGTTGGCGCGACCATCACCGCGCATCACCTGCTGTACAACCGCAACCACATGCTCGTGGGCGGGATTCGGCCGCACTTCTATTGCCTGCCGATCCTCAAGCGCAACACCCATCAGGAAGCCCTGCTCGACGCCGCCACCAGCGGCAGCGACAAGTTCTTCCTCGGCACCGACTCGGCGCCCCACGCCCAGCACGCCAAAGAAGCCGCTTGCGGCTGTGCCGGTTGCTACACCGCTTATGCAGCGATCGAGATGTATGCCGAAGCCTTCGAACAGCGCAACGCGCTGGACAAGCTCGAAGCCTTCGCCAGCCTGAACGGCCCTCGTTTCTACGGCCTGCCGGTGAACACCGATCGCATCACCCTGGTCCGCGAAGAGTGGACCGCCCCAACCAGCCTGCCATTTGGCGAGCTGACCGTAATCCCGCTGCGCGCCGGTGAAAAACTGCGCTGGCGCCTGCTGGAGGAACACGCGTGAGTGAAGACCATTTCGACGACGAACAGGACGGTCAAGGCGGCGGAGGTGGTTCGCGCCACCCGATGGCTGAGCGCTTCCGTGGATACCTGCCAGTCGTTGTCGACGTTGAAACCGGTGGTTTCAACTCTGCCACTGACGCCTTGCTGGAAATCGCCGCAACCACCATCGGCATGGATGAAAAAGGGTTTGTGTACCCCGATCACACCTACTTCTTTCGCGTAGAGCCTTTTGAAGGCGCGAACATCGAAGCAGCCGCTCTGGAATTTACCGGGATCAAACTCGATCACCCGCTGCGCATGGCAGTGAGTGAAGAAGCAGCGCTGACCGACATCTTCCGCGGCATCCGCAAGGCCCTGAAAGCCAACGGTTGCAAACGGGCGATTCTGGTCGGGCACAACAGCAGCTTCGATCTGGGTTTCCTCAACGCCGCTGTCGCGCGCCTGGATATGAAGCGTAACCCGTTTCATCCATTCTCCAGTTTCGATACCGCGACCCTGGCCGGTCTGGCTTACGGCCAAACCGTACTGGCCAAGGCCTGTTCGGCAGCTGACATCGACTTCGACGGTCGTGAGGCCCACTCGGCTCGCTACGACACTGAGAAGACGGCCGAGTTGTTCTGCGGCATCGTCAATCGCTGGAAACAAATGGGCGGCTGGGAAGACTACAACGACTGATTCGTCGTCAGGTTTATCCCGCCCATAAAAAAACCGGCCTCAACGGCCGGTTTTTTTATGCCTTAAACGTGCCTTACAGCGCAGCAGCGTGCTCGGTCAGGTAAGCCGCGACGCCTTCGGTCGAAGCGGTCATGCCTTTGTCGCCTTTTTTCCAGTTGGCAGGGCAAACTTCACCGTGCTCTTCGTGGAATTGCAGAGCGTCGACCAGACGAACCAGCTCTTCGATGTTACGGCCCAGCGGCAGGTCGTTGATGATCTGCGAGCGGACAACGCCTTTGTCGTCGATCAGGAACGCACCACGGAAAGCTACGCCGTCAGCGGACTGAACGTCGTAAGCCTTCATGATTTCCTGCTTGATATCGGCAGCCATGGTGTAACGGACCTGGCCGATACCACCATTGTTGACCGGGGTGTTGCGCCAGGCGTTGTGGGTGAAGTGCGAGTCGATCGAAACGGCGATCACTTCAACGTTGCGTGCCTTGAAGTCAGACATGCGGTTGTCCAGAGCGATCAGCTCGGACGGGCAAACGAAGGTGAAGTCCAGTGGGTAGAAGAACACCAGGCCGTATTTGCCTTTGATGGCCGACGACAGGGTGAAGCTGTCTACGATTTCGCCATTGCCGAGTACGGCCGGTACGGTGAAGTCTGGGGCTTGTTTGCCTACGAGTACGCTCATTGGATATCTCCTGGTGTAAAAACGTGAAGTTCCGGGTTTGCGCCAGCCTGCCACCTTCAGGCGACAGCCCTGTGACACGAACCCGCTTCATAAGGACCGGCCATCATACACTGCGTTTTTGCCCTGTCCTTAACGGTTTTTTTGTCAGGGGAAATGCTGTCGACAGGTTTTCCTCGTGATCGATGCCGAGAGGAAACCGTTCGTCAGCCCTGAGCAAAGCTTTCAGAAACCACTTTGACAATCATTCTCGTTAACATTAAGATCCATCGCAATTGAGTCACAACCAGCGACGGTTTTCACTTATGTATGTTTGCCTCTGCACTGGCGTCACCGACGGTCAAATCCGCGAAGCGATCTATGAAGGTTGCTGCAGCTATAAGGAAGTCCGTCAGGCCACCGGCGTAGCTAGCCAATGCGGTAAATGTGCCTGCCTTGCCAAGGAAGTGGTCCGCGAAACCCTGACCAAATTGCAATCGGCTCAGGCCGCGATTCCCTACCCTGTAGAATTTACTGCCGCGTAAGTAACGTATTTCAAAGAACCGGACTTGATGTCCGGTTTTTTTATGTCTGAAAATCAATCGCTTACGCTCTAGACGCGGAACACAAACATTCTTATTCAGATTAATTTTCACTTAAGTTTCAATAACTTAGGTTTGACACTCTTAATTACGCGGCTCAAACTCAGCCTTATAGACAGCTACTTAGGGCAGGACCCCATCATGAAAGGCGACGTTACAGTCATCCAGCATCTCAACAAGATCCTTGCCAATGAGCTGGTCGCGATCAATCAATACTTCCTGCATGCACGCATGTACGAAGATTGGGGCCTGAACAAGCTCGGCAAGCACGAATACCACGAATCCATCGACGAGATGAAGCACGCGGACAAGCTGATCAAGCGCATCCTGTTCCTTGAAGGCCTGCCGAACGTCCAGGACCTGGGCAAGCTGCAGATCGGCGAACACACCAAGGAAATGCTTGAGTGCGACCTGCGTATCGAGCGCACCGGTCATGCGGACCTCAAAGTGGCTATCGCTCATTGCGAAACCGTTGGCGACTTTGGTAGCCGTGAACTGCTTGAAGATATTCTTGAATCCGAAGAAGAACATATCGACTGGCTGGAAACCCAACTGGGTCTGATCGATAAAGTCGGTCTTGAGAACTATCTGCAATCGCAGATGGGCGAAGAGTAGGAGCTGTGTAGGAGCTGTCGAGTGCAACGAGGCTGCGATCTTGGCGATGGCAGCAACGACATTGCAATAACTTATTAAGCACAATAAAAAGCCCCGTCCCTCGATAGAGGGGCGGGGCTTTTTAGTTGCTGAAGATCAAAAGATCGCAGCCTCGTTTCACTCGACAGCTCCTACAGGGGAGCCAATCGTCTTAGGCTTCGGTCTTGTTGGCAGCAGCAGCTTCGACAGCAGCCTTGATGGTGGTTTGCAGCGAACCGTCTGCAGCCATCTCGGTCATGATGTCGCTACCGCCGACCAGCTCACCGCCAACCCACAGTTGCGGGAAGGTTGGCCAGTTGGCGTATTTTGGCAGGTTGGCGCGGATTTCCGGGTTCTGCAGGATGTCCACGTAAGCAAATTTTTCACCACACGCCATCACGGCCTGCGCGGCTTTCGCGGAGAAGCCACACTGCGGGGCATTCGGCGAACCTTTCATGTAAAGCAGAATGGTGTTGTTAGCAATCTGCTCTTTAATCGTTTCGATGATATCCATGGAGCACCTCGGCTGAACTTTCCGACTCAGGGGTCGGCACGGTGGCGCATTGTAACGGAAACCCGAGCACCCTGCTCGGTCTCCCCGACAGACTTGATCAAGCCGCCGCCACGGTCACTGGCACACCGTTCAACGCCGCATTGCCCGACAGCTCATCGAGCTGACACTCGTCGGTCAAGTCATTGGCGCTGGAGCCCGGCTGACCACTGGCAATGGCCATCTGCACACCCGGCCGCGCATGGCCCCAACCGTGCGGAAGGCTGACCACGCCTTTCATCATATCCAGACTGCCGAGCACTTCAACTTCGATCTCACCGACCCGCGAACTGACCCGCACGCGCTGTCCGTCGTTGAGCCCACGGCTGGCCAGGTCATCCGGGTGCATCAGCAATTGATGGCGCGGCTTGCCCTTCACCAGGCGATGGTAGTTGTGCATCCACGAGTTGTTGCTGCGCACATGACGGCGGCCAATCATCAGCAACTCATCGGCCGCTGGTGCTTGCAAGGCTGCAAAGCGCGCCAGGTCGGCAAGGATCGCTGGTGGCGCAGACTGGACGCGCTGGTTGGCGGTTTTCAGGCGTGGCGCCAGGTTGGATTTCAGCGCCCCGAGATCGACACCATGCGGGTGATCGAACAAGGTCGCCAGCGACAATTTCTGTTCCGAAGCATCTCCATACAACCCCATCCGCAAGCCACGGTCGATCATCTGCGCTGGCGGGATCGTCGGTTTCAGTTCCTTGCCGGTCTTCGCAGCAAAGGCCTTGGCCAGCCCCACGAAAATCTCCCAGTCATGCAACGCACCTTCAGGTTTGGCCAGGATCGCGCGATTGAACCGACTGACGTTACGCACCGCAAACATATTGAAAGTCGTGTCGTAATGATCGTTTTCCAGGGCCGAGGTGGACGGCAGAATCAGGTCGGCATAACGCGTGGTTTCATTGATGTACAGGTCGATGCTGACCATGAACTCCAAACCGTCCAGCGCCTGTTCCAGTTGTCGGCCATTGGGCGTCGACAGCACCGGATTACCCGCCACGGTAATCAGCGCGCGGACCTGCCCTTCCCCTTCGGTAAGCATCTCTTCGGCCAGCGCCGAGACCGGCAGTTCTCCACCATATTCAGGACGCCCGGAGACCCGGCTCTGCCACAGATTGAAATGCCCACCTGAGGTGGACGCCACCAAATCCACCGCCGGTTCGGTGCACAACGCACCTCCCACGCGATCAAGATTGCCGGTGACCAGATTGATCAGTTGCACAACCCAATGACACAAGGTGCCGAACGCCTGGGTCGAGACGCCCATGCGGCCGTAACAGACCGCTGTCGGCGCCGCCGCAAAGTCCCGCGCCAGTTGGCGGATCTGTTCGGCGGGCACCGCGCACAGTGGGCTCATGGCCTCGGCAGTGAAATTCGCGACCGCCTCCCGCACCTCATCCAGACCGTCCACCGGCAAATGACTGTCGCGGGTCAGGCCTTCAGCGAACAAAGTGTTGAGCAGTCCGAACAACAACGCCGCATCGCCACCGGGGCGCACGAACAGATGCTGGTCGGCAATCGCCGCGGTTTCGCTGCGGCGCGGATCGACCACCACCACTTTGCCGCCGCGGGCCTGAATGGCCTTCAAGCGCTTCTCCACATCCGGCACGGTCATGATGCTGCCGTTGGAGGCCAGCGGATTGCCGCCGAGGATCAGCATGAAATCGGTGTGATCGATGTCTGGGATCGGCAACAGCAAACCGTGGCCGTACATCAAATGGCTGGTCAGGTGATGGGGCAACTGATCGACCGAGGTCGCGGAAAACCGGTTGCGAGTTTTCAACAGGCCGAGAAAGTAATTGCTGTGGGTCATCAACCCGTAGTTGTGCACGCTGGGGTTGCCTTGATAGACCGCCACCGCGTTTTGCCCATGACGCTCCTGAATCGCCGCCAGACGTTCGGCTACAAGGTTGAAGGCGTCTTCCCACTCGATGGGTTGCCATTCACTGCCAACCCGCAGCATCGGCTGACGCAGACGATCCGGATCGTTCTGAATATCTTGCAGGGCGACGGCCTTGGGGCAGATGTGCCCGCGGCTGAATGTATCCTGAGAGTCACCCTTGATCGACGTGATCTGCACCGCGCCTTCGACCTCGGTAGTTTCGATGGTCAGGCCGCAGATGGCTTCGCACAAGTGGCACGCACGGTGATGGAGAGTCTTGGTCATGGCCAGTCTCTGTCTTGTTCTGGGCGGGCAATATCGGCCGCGGGAACAAAACTATGGCGCCTGATCCACTGCTGCGCCAGCGACGTTCGTCTTGTGAATCGGCGGCCATCAGGCCAGCCGATGACCGCTGGGGATCAGTTCGGCGGCAGCCTCGGCGGCGCCTGCAACTGGATCTCCTGGATGGTTTCGATCTGCTCTTGAGCGAGATGAACACCGGTGAGTTCGCCGATCAGCCGCCAGTGCTCGTCGAGCCCGGTGCTGATGGTTGCCATACGGTCGATCATCCGCCGGCCGGCAGCCTTGGTCACTTCGTCTTCACTGCGCATTAACTCGAAGGACATCGAGGTCATGGACGCGGTGAGGTGGGTCAGCGAGCGAGCCGTGAGGCCGAGTAATTCCATTAACTGTCGTTCTTTCGATTCCATTCCGAAGGCTTCCTGCGTCGTTCGTGCGTTAGTTATAACCCGCCACTTTGCATTAGCAAATGTTTCAGACCAGACACATCCCTCAATCCTGAGCACAAATGTTTCGAATGACAGGTCAGAAACCGACCGTTGCTATGCCGTCCCCGCCCCGTTTGATTGCAAAGCCCCGCGACCCCAGTGTACAAATGACGGGCTGCTGTCAGGAAACAGGCTTCAAAAGCGCTACTGCGGTCATCCCGTAGCCCCTCTGAAATCCCCTAAAAACCGTAGCCCTATTGGTAAGACGCGACATTTAATTATAAGATCGCGCCTTCCCCTATTTCGTCGCCCCGTGCGGCTTACGCCGCAGGTCTCGCCCGTTTTTCAGTTAAACAAGGCTTTGAGTATCTGCGGTCTGTTGCAAAAAGGTAGTCAATGATGAGCGCAAGGCACTTTCTCTCCCTGATGGATTGCACGCCCGAAGAGCTGGTCAGCGTGATCCGTCGAGGCGTTGAGCTCAAAGACCTGCGTAACCGCGGCGTACTGTTCGAGCCTCTGAAAAACCGCGTGCTCGGGATGATTTTCGAGAAATCGTCGACCCGCACCCGAATTTCGTTCGAAGCTGGCATGATCCAGCTCGGTGGCCAGGCGATCTTCCTGTCGCCGCGCGACACCCAACTGGGCCGTGGCGAGCCGATCGGCGATGCCGCCATTGTCATGTCGAGCATGCTCGATGCGGTGATGATCCGCACGTTTTCCCACAGCACACTGACCGAGTTCGCCGCCAATTCGCGCGTCCCGCTAATCAACGGCCTGTCCGACGATTTGCACCCGTGCCAGTTGCTGGCCGACATGCAGACGTTCCTCGAACACCGCGGTTCGATCCAGGGCAAAACCGTGGCCTGGATTGGCGACGGCAACAACATGTGCAACAGCTATATAGAAGCGGCGATCCAGTTCGACTTCCAGTTGCGCGTCGCTTGCCCGGAAGGCTTTGAACCCAACCCTGAATTCGTGGCCAAGGCCGGTGATCGGGTCACCATCGTCCGCGATCCGAAGGATGCCGTACGCGGCGCCCACCTGGTCAGCACCGACGTCTGGACCTCCATGGGCCAGGAAGAGGAAACCGCCAAACGCCTGAAGCTGTTCGCGCCATTCCAGGTCAACCGCGCCCTGCTCGACCTGGCCGCACCGGACGTGCTGTTCATGCATTGCCTGCCGGCCCACCGTGGCGAAGAAATCAGCGTCGACCTGCTCGATGACCAGCGTTCCGTCGCGTGGGATCAAGCCGAAAACCGTCTTCACGCACAAAAGGCCCTGCTCGAGTTTCTCGTCGAGCCGGCGTATCACCACGCATGAGCCATCCATTACTGCTGAACCTGCGCAACCTCGCCTGCGGCTATCAAGACCAGCGCGTCGTGCAGAACCTCAACCTGCATTTGAATGCCGGCGACATCGGTTGCCTGCTGGGCTCTTCGGGTTGCGGAAAAACCACCACGCTGCGGGCGATTGCCGGTTTCGAACCGGTGCACGAAGGTGAAATACAGTTGGCGGGCGAGACGATCTCCCGCGCCGGTTTCACCCTTGCCCCGGAGAAACGCCGGATAGGCATGGTGTTCCAGGATTACGCACTGTTTCCGCATTTGAGCGTGGCCGAAAACATCGCCTTCGGGATCCGCAAGCACCCGCAAAAGGATCGCGTCACCGAAGAGTTGCTGGAACTGGTCAACCTGAAAAACCTCGGCAAGCGCTTCCCCCATGAGCTGTCCGGTGGTCAACAGCAGCGCGTCGCACTGGCCCGCGCCCTGGCGCCGGAACCGCAATTGCTGCTGCTTGACGAACCCTTTTCCAACCTTGATGGCGAGCTGCGACGCAAGCTCAGCCATGAGGTGCGCGACATCCTCAAGGCCCGTGGCACCAGCGCGATTCTGGTGACCCACGATCAGGAAGAGGCCTTCGCGGTGAGCGATCATGTGGGGGTTTTCAAGGAAGGTCGTCTGGAACAGTGGGACACGCCCTACAACCTGTATCACGAACCACTGACGCCGTTTGTGGCCAGTTTCATCGGCCAGGGTTATTTCATTCGCGGTCAGCTGAGCAGCCCCGAGTCGGTACAGACCGAACTGGGTGAGTTACGCGGTAATCGTGCCTACACCTGGCCGGTTGGCGGTGCGGTGGATGTGTTGCTGCGTCCGGACGATATCGTTTATGCACCGGACAGCACGTTGAAGGCGCGGATTGTCGGCAAGTCTTTCCAGGGTGCGTCCACCTTGTATCGCTTGCAGTTGCCGACCGGCGCGCAGCTGGAATCGATTTTCCCGAGCCATGCCGATCATCAGGTGGGTTCAGAGGTCGGCATTCGTGTCGCGGCTGAACACCTGGTGCTGTTTCAGGCGTCGGGCAGTACGGCGGCGCAGATTCCGGTCGTCGAGTCCGGTGTTCGCCGCTACAGCAGCGCCCACTGAGAAACACGGACCTATGTGGGAGCGAGCTTGCTCGCGATAGCGGTATGTCCGTCAATGATGATGTCGACTGACAGTCCGCAATCGCGAGCAAGCTCGCTCCCACAGTAGGTTTCGGTTAACCCAGCATTAGCGTTCCGCTGGCAACGAGCGTCGCATTCCCGCCGATTTTCACCCGATCCCCTTCCAGCCGACAGTACAACTCCCCGCCTCGAGCCGAACGCTGACAAGCCGTCAGGCTCGACTTGCCCAAACGTTTCGACCAGTACGGAATCAGGCTGCAATGGGTCGAACCCGTCACCGGGTCTTCGTTGATGCCGATTGCCGGCGCGAAGTAGCGGGACACAAAATCATGCTTACTGCCCCTGGCCGTGACAATTGCCCCCGGCCACGGCAGTTTCGCCAGCGCCGCCATGTCCGGCTGACATTCGAGCACCGCCTGCTCGGATTCCAGCACCACGAACAACTCGTTCGACCCCAGCACATCAACCGCTTCCACACCCAGCGCGCGCTCGACATCCAGGGTCACGCCCACTTCCGACGGAATGAGCGCCGGGAAATCCAGCCACAAGCGCTCACCCTCACGGCTCACACTCAGCGGGCCGGACTTGCAGATAAAGTCCAGCCGCTCGACCGGCTCTTTATAGATTTCAAACAGAACGTAAGCGCTGGCCAGGGTTGCATGACCGCACAACGGCACTTCGGTGGTCGGAGTAAACCAGCGGATGTGCCAGTTCTGCCCTTCGCGCACCACGAAAGCGGTTTCGGCGAGGTTGTGCTCGGCGGCGATCTTCTGCATCAACTCATCGGCAAGCCAGGCATCGAGGCGATAGACCATCGCCGGGTTGCCACTGAACGGCCGATCACTGAACGCATCGACCTGATGAAACTCAAGCTGCATAACCTTCTCCCTTTGTCAGGCCACGGAGCATGAAGCTGCCGACAACCCGACACCAGTGACAGAGCCCGTAAATTTGCACCATACAGCGCCGGACCGGAAGCCCTCGTCAGGCGCGGCCGATATCAGCGAACTTCGCCTGGGTATGTTCGGCCAGCACCGCGGGTGCCAATTCGACCTCCAGCCCTCGTCGCCCCGCGCTGACAAAAATGCTGGCGAAGGGCTGCGCCGAATTATCGATAAAGGTGCGCAAGCGCTTTTTCTGTCCCAGCGGACTGATGCCGCCCAAGAGGTAACCGGTGGATCGTTGCGCAGCGGCAGGATCGGCCATTTCGACTTTTTTTACGCCTGCAGCATGAGCCAGGCCTTTCAAGTCCAGACTTCCGACGACCGGCACCACGGCCACCAGCAATTCACCTTTCTCGCTGGCCGCCAGCAAGGTCTTGAACACCTGCGCCGGGTCCAATCCCAACTTTTCCGCGGCCTCCAGCCCGTAGGACGCTGCCTTCGGATCATGTTCATAACTGTGTACGCGATGTTCGGCACGAACTTTTTTCAACAAATCCAATGCGGGGGTCATGACAGCTCCAGACTGGGCGGCAGAAGAAAAATACTGCGCTGGATTCTAGGTCATTGATCGACAAATGGCTCTATTGCGGCGCTATTTCAAAGGTTTGGCGGCGCCTTATGCCGTTCGTCCACCTTCGGCCTGCCGCGTGAACGATGCGGTCATTCATGTGACTAATAGTTCGATTGTGACTGACGGTTCACTTTCGACCTTTGACATCAGCGTTTCTTGTCTATATTTTTTCGAATCTGAATACTGTACGAATGTTCCTACGCAGCACCCAGCAGTAGGCCGAGAACAGGATGGGGATCCTGTCTCGGTGAAAATCGCGCTTTGACCATGATGCAAAAGCGCCAGACAACAACAAAAATGAGGTTTTCAATGACAACTGCTTTACAACAACCGTCGCTCTCAAGCCAATGCATGGCCGAATTCCTGGGCACTGCGCTGCTGATCTTTTTTGGTACAGGTTGTGTTGCCGCGCTCAAGGTCGCGGGTGCCAGCTTCGGCCTTTGGGAAATCAGCATCATCTGGGGGTTCGGCGTGAGCATGGCGATCTACCTGACCGCCGGCGTTTCCGGGGCTCATCTCAATCCCGCCGTCAGCATTGCCCTGAGCATTTTCGCTGACTTCGAAAAGCGCAAACTGCCCTTTTATATTCTCGCCCAGATCGCTGGTGCCTTCTGTGGAGCGTTGTTGGTTTACACGCTGTACAGCAATTTATTCTTCGATTACGAACAAACTCACCATATGGTTCGTGGTACTCAGGCCAGCCTCGAATTGGCGTCGGTGTTCTCCACCTTCCCCAACCCGGCCTTGACCACGGCACAAGCCTTTCTGGTTGAGGTGATCATCACTGCCATCCTGATGGGCGTGATCATGTCCCTGACCGACGACAACAATGGCTTGCCAAAGGGTCCGCTCGCTCCGCTGCTGATCGGCCTGCTGATTGCCGTGATTGGCAGCTCGATGGGGCCGCTGACCGGTTTTGCGATGAACCCGGCGCGCGACTTCGGTCCTAAACTGATGACTTTCTTCGCTGGCTGGGGTGAAATTTCCTTCACCGGCGGGCGCGATATCCCGTATTTCCTGATTCCGATTTTTGCACCGATTGTCGGTGCCTGCCTCGGTGCTGCAGCGTATCGCGGGCTGATTGCCCGCCATCTGCCCAGCGCCCTACCTGCTACAAAGGAAGCAGTACCGGCCATTGACGGCAAACCAAGAACTTCTTGATACCGTTGGCGCGTGATCCTGCCCATCAGATCACGCGCCGGACCTCACTCCCCTTTTTTCGTCCAAGGCAATCGACATGACCGACACTCAGAATAAGAACTACATCATTGCCCTCGATCAGGGTACGACCAGCTCCCGCGCGATCATTTTCGACCGCGACGCGAACGTGGTCTGCACCGCCCAGCGCGAATTCGCACAGCATTACCCGCAAGCCGGTTGGGTTGAACATGACCCGATGGAAATCTTCGCCACTCAAAGCGCCGTGATGGTCGAGGCCCTGGCTCAAGCCGGCCTGCATCACGACCAGGTTGCGGCCATCGGCATCACCAACCAGCGCGAAACCACCGTGGTCTGGGACAAGACCACCGGCCGTCCGATCTACAACGCGATCGTCTGGCAGTGCCGCCGCAGCACCGAGATCTGCCAGCAGCTCAAGCGCGACGGTCACGAGCAATACATCAGCGACACCACGGGCCTGGTTACCGACCCGTACTTCTCCGGCACCAAGCTCAAGTGGATCCTCGACAACGTCGAAGGCAGCCGCGAACGTGCGCGCAAAGGCGAGCTGTTGTTCGGCACCATCGACAGCTGGCTGATCTGGAAATTTACCGGCGGCAAGGTGCACGTCACCGACTACACCAACGCCTCGCGCACCATGCTCTTCAACATCCACACGCTGGAGTGGGACGCGAAGATGCTGGAGGTGCTGGATATTCCGCGCGAGATGCTGCCGGAAGTTAAATCCTCGTCCGAAATCTACGGCCACACCAAAAGCGGCATCGCCATCGGCGGGATCGCCGGTGACCAGCAAGCGGCCCTGTTCGGCCAGATGTGCGTCGAACCAGGTCAGGCGAAAAACACCTATGGCACCGGCTGCTTCCTGCTGATGAACACCGGCGACAAAGCCGTGAAGTCCAAGCACGGCATGCTCACCACCATCGCTTGCGGCCCGCGCGGCGAAGTGGCTTACGCACTGGAAGGTGCTGTGTTCAACGGCGGCTCCACCGTTCAATGGCTGCGTGATGAACTGAAAATCATCAACGACGCCCACGACACCGAATACTTCGCCAACAAGGTCAAGGACAGCAACGGCGTGTACCTGGTACCCGCCTTCACCGGCCTGGGCGCTCCGTACTGGGACCCGTATGCCCGTGGCGCGCTGTTCGGCCTGACTCGCGGCGTACGCGTGGATCACATTATTCGTGCAGCCCTTGAGTCGATTGCCTATCAAACCCGCGATGTTCTCGACGCCATGCAACAGGATTCCGGCGAACGCTTGAAATCCCTGCGTGTCGACGGCGGTGCCGTTGCGAACAACTTCCTGATGCAATTCCAGGCCGACATCCTCGGTACTCAGGTCGAGCGTCCGCAAATGCGCGAAACCACTGCACTGGGTGCGGCTTACCTGGCCGGTCTGGCGTGTGGCTTCTGGGGCAGCCTGGATGAGTTGCGTGGCAAGGCGGTGATCGAGCGCGAATTCGAACCAACCCTGGACGAAACCGCGAAGGAAAAACTCTACGCTGGCTGGAAAAAAGCTGTCAGCCGCACCCGTGATTGGGAACCGCATGAAGGCGCTGAATAAGCCGAGCTGAGTACTCGTATCGGTATGTAACTGGTAGGGAGCAGATTCGTGCGGCATCATGGGCAAATTTTGCACGGCAGCCCAAAGGAAGCCCCATGAATCTGCCTCCCCGTCAGCAGCAAATCCTCGAACTGGTCCGCGAACGCGGCTATGTCAGCATCGAGGAAATGGCTACGCTGTTCGTCGTTACACCGCAAACCATCCGCCGCGATATCAATCAGCTCGCGGAAGCTAATTTGTTGCGTCGCTACCATGGCGGCGCAGCCTACGATTCCAGTGTCGAAAACACCGCCTACGCCATGCGTGCCGATCAGATGCGTGATGAAAAACAGCGTATCGGTGAAGCCATTGCGGCTCAAATCCCGGATCACGCCTCGCTGTTCATCAATATCGGTACCACCACCGAATCCATCGCCCGGGCGTTGCTGAACCACAATCACCTGAAGATCATCACCAACAACCTGCATGTGGCTTCGATGCTCAGCGCCAAGGACGACTTCGATGTCCTGCTGACGGGTGGCAACGTGCGGCGAGACGGTGGCGTGGTCGGTCAGGCCAGTGTCGACTTCATTAACCAGTTCAAGGTTGATTTTGCCTTGGTCGGCATCAGCGGTATCGATGAAGACGGCAGTCTGCTGGACTTCGACTATCAGGAAGTTCGGGTGTCGCAGGCGATCATCGCCAATGCCCGACAGGTCATCCTCGCGGCGGATTCCAGCAAATTCGGGCGCAACGCCATGATTCGTCTGGGGCCGATCAGCTTGATTGATTGCCTGGTGACCGATCAGCAGCCTGTGCCGGCGTTGGCGCAGTTGCTGAGTCAGCACAAGATTCGGCTCGAAGTCGTTTAACTCCCCTCACATCTTCGTCGACTGTACCGACGCCATCGCGAGCAGGCTCGCTCCCACAGGTTCCGCGTAACCCTTGTGGGAGCGAGCCTGCTCGCGAATACGGTCGCCCATGCGGCACACCTTCCGCGGCTTACCGCACATCTTAGATGTTCGAAAATTTTCCTTTCACGGCCCTTCGATCAGTATTTTCAATCGAAGTTAACTGGCTGTGGGCGACTTTATGGGCTACCATTTTCGCAAATGAACATTAATGTTCGAATTCCAATACAGAAAATCATAAAAGCCCGAGGCTAGCCGATGCCCACTTCTACCTTGCCTACGCCCCCTCTCGCTGAGATCTACGATATCGCCGTCATCGGTGGCGGGATCAATGGCGTGGGGATCGCAGCGGATGCCGCCGGTCGCGGTCTTTCGGTGTTTCTTTGCGAGAAGGACGACCTGGCCAGCCACACCTCGTCAGCCAGCAGCAAGCTGATCCACGGTGGCCTGCGCTACCTTGAACATTACGAATTCCGTCTGGTGCGCGAAGCTCTGGCTGAACGCGAAGTGCTGCTGGCCAAGGCGCCGCACATCGTCAAGCAGATGCGCTTCGTGCTGCCGCACCGCCCGCACCTGCGTCCGGCGTGGATGATCCGCGCCGGCCTGTTCCTTTATGACAACCTCGGTAAACGGGAAAAGCTCGAAGGCTCGAAAAGCCTGAAGTTCGGCCCGGACAGCCCGCTGAAAAGCGAAATCACCAAAGGCTTCGAATACTCCGATTGCTGGGTCGATGACGCCCGTCTTGTCGTGCTGAACGCCATGGCCGCCCGCGAAAAGGGCGCCCACGTTCACACCCAAACCCGTTGCGTCAGCGCCCGTCGCACCAAGGGAATGTGGCACCTGCATCTGGAACGCGCCGATGGCAGTCTGTTTTCGATCCGCGCCAAGGCTCTGGTAAACGCCGCCGGCCCTTGGGTCGCCAAGTTCATTCGTGACGACCTGAAGATGGAATCGCCGTACGGCATCCGCCTGATTCAGGGCAGCCACCTGATCGTGCCGAAGCTGTACGAAGGCGAACACGCGCACATTCTGCAAAACGAAGATCAGCGCATCGTCTTCACCATTCCGTACCTGAACCACTTCACCCTGATCGGCACCACCGACCGCGAGTACACCGGCGATCCGGCTGCAGTTGCGATCACTGAAGGCGAAACCGATTACCTATTGAAAGTGGTCAACTCCCATTTCAAGAAACGCATCAGCCGCGACGATATCCTGCACAGCTATTCCGGCGTTCGCCCACTGTGCAACGACGAATCCGACAACCCTTCGGCCGTTACCCGCGACTACACCCTGGCGCTGTCGGGCACCGGCGAAGAAGCGCCGCTGTTGTCGGTGTTCGGCGGCAAGCTGACCACCTACCGCAAACTGGCCGAGTCGGCGCTGGCGCAACTGGCTCCGTACTTCAAGGACATCAAGCCAAGCTGGACCGTCAGCGCTACCCTGCCGGGCGGCGAAGACATGACCACCCCGCAAGCCTTGTGCGCCTTGATCCGCGACAAATTCGACTGGGTGCCGACCGAAATCGCCCGCCGCTGGGCCACCACCTACGGCAGCCGGACCTGGCGCATGCTGGAAGGCGTGCAGAATCTCGGCGATATGGGCGAACACATCGGCGGCGGTCTCTACACCCGCGAAGTCGATTACCTGTGCAGCGAAGAGTGGGCAACCACCGCGCATGACATTCTGTGGCGCCGTAGCAAGCTTGGGCTGTTCACTACTCCGGCGGAACAGGAAAAGCTCAAGGATTACCTGAACAAGGTCGAACAGAACCGTAGCAAGATAGAAGCGGCCTGATCCCTAACCCGCTTAAACGAAAGCCCCTGAATCGTGAGATTCAGGGGCTTTTTGCATTCTAGAGAACACCACCGATCAAAATGTGGGAGCGGGCTTGCTCGCGAAAGCGGTCTGTCAGTCACATAGATGTTGTTTGATACACCGCTTTCGCGAGCAAGCCCGCTCCCACAGGAGGGATATGCACAGGACATGGCATTCGGTTTTCCGAACGCGACTTGTCAGTCGATTCGGATAACCGGATTACTGATCCTGAAAAAATGCGCCTTAAATATTTAATATCCTTATAAATCAATAAGTTGATCTGTTAAGCCTGGCCTGGCACGAGTCATGCTCTACACTCTTGGACGAATGTCCGCTGAGCCAACACTTCAGGAGCCGGCAAGCATTCAAAGCACAAAAAGGGCCGATGAACTGGCTCCATATAAAAACAATGTCGAGGAAAATTTGATGCGCATCGTTCCCCATCTCCTGGGCGCAGCCATTGCTGCCGCTCTGATCAGCACTCCAGTTTTCGCCGCCGAACTCACCGGCACCCTGAAGAAGATCAAAGAGTCCGGCGTTATCACCCTCGGGCATCGTGACGCTTCCATTCCGTTTTCCTATATCGCGGACGCTTCCGGCAAACCGGTTGGCTACTCCCACGATATCCAGCTGAAAATCGTTGAAGCCATCAAGAAAGACCTGGACATGCCGAACCTCCAGGTCAAATACAACCTGGTGACCTCGCAAACCCGTATCCCGCTGGTGCAGAACGGCACCGTGGACGTCGAGTGCGGCTCCACCACCAACAACGTCGAGCGTCAGCAGCAAGTTGACTTCTCCGTCGGCATCTTCGAAATCGGCACCAAGCTGCTGGCCAAGAAAGATTCGCCTTACAAAGACTTCGCCGACCTCAAAGGCAAGAACGTCGTGACCACCGCCGGCACCACGTCCGAACGCATCCTCAAGTCGATGAACGCCGACAAGCAGATGGGCATGAACGTCATCTCCGCCAAAGACCACGGCGAATCCTTCCAGATGCTGGAATCGGGTCGTGCCGTCGCGTTCATGATGGACGACGCCTTGCTGGCCGGTGAAATGGCCAAGGCCAAGAAGCCAACCGATTGGGCCGTGACCGGTACTGCACAGTCCTACGAAATCTACGGCTGCATGGTCCGCAAGGGCGACGAGCCGTTCAAGAAGGCCGTGGATGACGCGATCGTTGCGACCTACAAGTCCGGCGAGATCAACAAGATCTACGAAAAATGGTTCATGCAGCCAATCCCGCCAAAAAACCTGAACCTGATGTTCCCGATGAGCGACGAGCTCAAGGCCCTGATCGCCAATCCGACCGATAAAGCGGCTGACGAAAAGAAATCCTGATTTCTGACTAACCTTATCTCCTGAGAGGGCCGCTGCCCTTTCAGGGGATAGTCACTCCCTGCTGGCATTTCTGGAAACACTCGAACCGGTGGTTGTCGAGCCGCTCGTGTGTGCCTGATCTTCAATCGGGCGGGAACGGAGCTTCCCCAGGCGGGCACTTGTACATCGAACGATCTGAGGGGAGACCCTAATGAATTACAACTGGGACTGGGGCGTGTTCTTCAAGTCCACCGGCGTGGGCAGCGAGACGTATCTCGACTGGTACGTCGCCGGTTTGGGCTGGACCATCGCCATCGCCGTCGTGGCCTGGATCATTGCCCTGCTGCTGGGCTCGATTCTGGGTGTCATGCGCACCGTGCCGAACCGCATCGTATCGGGCATCGCGACCTGTTACGTCGAACTCTTCCGTAACGTGCCGCTGCTGGTTCAGCTGTTCATCTGGTACTTCCTGGTGCCCGATCTGCTGCCTCCGGACCTGCAAGAGTGGTACAAGCAGGATCTCAATCCGACCACCTCGGCTTACCTCAGCGTCGTCGTCTGCCTGGGTCTGTTCACCGCTGCCCGCGTTTGCGAACAAGTGCGTACCGGTATCCAGGCGCTGCCTCGCGGCCAGGAATCCGCCGCTCGCGCCATGGGCTTCAAGCTGCCGCAAATCTACTGGAACGTGCTGCTGCCCCAGGCTTACCGGATCATCATTCCGCCGCTCACCTCGGAATTCCTGAACGTGTTCAAGAACTCTTCGGTCGCGTCGCTGATCGGCCTGATGGAGTTGCTTGCGCAGACCAAACAGACCGCCGAGTTCTCCGCCAACCTGTTCGAAGCCTTCACCCTGGCAACGCTGATCTACTTCACGCTGAACATGGGCCTGATGCTGCTGATGCGCATGGTCGAGAAGAAAGTAGCCGTACCGGGCCTGATCTCCGTAGGGGGTAAATGATGGAATTCGACTTCTCGGGCATCGTCCCGTCCCTGCCGGGTTTGTGGAACGGCATGGTCATGACCCTGCAACTGATGGCGCTGGGCGTGTCCGGCGGGATCATCCTCGGCACGATCCTGGCGCTGATGCGCCTGTCCCACAGCAAACTGCTGTCGAACATTGCCGGCGCCTACGTTAACTACTTCCGCTCGATTCCGCTGCTGCTGGTCATCACCTGGTTCTACCTGGCGGTGCCGTTCGTACTGCGCTGGATCACCGGCGAAGACACCCCGATCGGCGCGTTTGCCTCGTGCATCGTGGCGTTCATGATGTTCGAAGCGGCGTACTTCTGCGAAATCGTCCGGGCCGGTGTGCAGTCGATTTCCAAGGGCCAGATGGGTGCATCCCAAGCCTTGGGCATGACGTATGGCCAGATGATGCGTTTGATCATCCTGCCGCAAGCATTCCGCAAGATGACCCCGCTGCTGCTGCAACAGAGCATCATCCTGTTTCAGGACACCTCGCTGGTCTACGCGGTCGGTCTGGTGGACTTCCTCAATGCCTCGCGTGCCAGTGGCGACATCATCGGTCGCTCCAACGAGTTCCTGATCTTTGCAGGTCTCACGTACTTCACAATCAGCTTTGCCGCCTCGCTGCTGGTCAAGCGTCTGCAAAAAAGGTTTGCCGTATGATCTCTATCAAGAATGTCAACAAGTGGTATGGCGACTTCCAGGTACTGACTGACTGCAGCACCGAGGTCAAAAAAGGCGAAGTGATTGTGGTGTGCGGGCCGTCCGGTTCCGGCAAATCCACCCTGATCAAATGCGTCAATGCCCTGGAACCCTTCCAGAAAGGCGACGTAGTGGTCGATGGCACGTCCATCGCCGACCCGAAGACCAACCTGCCGAAACTGCGTTCACGCGTTGGCATGGTGTTCCAGCATTTCGAACTGTTCCCGCACCTGACCATCACCGAAAACCTGACCATCGCGCAGATCAAGGTGTTGGGCCGCAGCAAGGAAGAAGCCACCAAGAAAGGCCTGCAACTGCTGGAGCGCGTCGGCCTCTCGGCACACGCTCACAAGCACCCGGGCCAGCTCTCCGGTGGTCAGCAACAGCGTGTGGCGATTGCCCGTGCGCTGGCGATGGACCCGATCGTCATGCTGTTCGATGAACCGACCTCGGCGCTTGACCCTGAAATGGTCAACGAAGTACTCGACGTGATGGTGCAACTGGCCCACGAAGGCATGACCATGATGTGCGTGACCCACGAAATGGGCTTCGCCCGTAAAGTGGCGGACCGGGTGATCTTCATGGACCAGGGCAAGATCATCGAAGACTGCAAGAAAGAGGAGTTCTTCGGCGACATCAATGCCCGCGCCGAGCGTACGCAGCATTTCCTCGCCAAGATTCTGCAGCACTAAGAAAGGCACCGCTCCCCAAATGTGGGAGCGGGCTTGCTCGCGAAGAAGCCATAACATTCAGCATTGATGTTGACTGACACACTGCTTTCGCGAGCAAGCCCGCTCCCACACTGGGCCGGTGGTGGTCTGGAGATTTGTGTTGTGGTTGACCCAAGGCATCTGTGATGAAATGCGACCCCAATCTCTATCGCGCCGCGCCGCCATCACTCGCCGTGAAACCCCGTCTGATTCGCCATCTGTTCCTGCCGCCGCTGGTCATCGCCCTGATGATCGGGTTGGGTTACCTCGGCTTCTGGGTCAGTGAACACTACGGGATTCGCAGCCTCAGCGAGAATGGCCAGCGTCAGCTGGAACTGCACGCCCGCGCCGTCGAGAGCGAGATCAGCAAGTACACCTATCTGCCCAGCCTGCTGGAACTCGAATCCAGCGTTTCGAAGCTGTTGGCCGACCCGTCACCGGAACACCGGCAGACGGTCAATGAATACCTCGAAGGCTTGAACCGTCGCAGCCGCAGTCGGGCTATCTATGTGATGGACACCACTGGCCGTGTCATGGCCACCAGCAACTGGCGCGATGTCGACAGTTACCTGGGCGAAGACCTGTCCTTTCGCGCCTATTTCCAGAATGCCGTGCGCGGTCAGCCGGGGCGCTTCTATGGCATCGGCAGCACCAGCGGCGAACCCGGTTACTACCTGGCTCATGGCCTGGAAGAACACGGCAAGATCATCGGCGTCGCGGTGGTCAAGGTCCGCCTCGAAGCCATGGAAGAACGCTGGCAACGCGCGCGGCTGGAAGCTTTCGTCAGCGATGAAAACGGCATCATCATTCTTTCCAGCGATCCGGCACGGCGCCTGAAATCGGTTGTGCCGCTGAGCGACGAAACGAAAGAAAAACTCGCTCGCAGCCTGCAGTACTACTGGTTCCCGCTGAACGAACTGCAACCGCTGGCGCGGGAAAAACTGGCCGAAGGCGAGGAGAAACTCACCTTCCCCGCCAACAGCGAAGTGGAATCAGATGAAGAGGACATCAGCTACCTGTCGCAAACCCGCCCATTGAGCGATACCCCGTGGAATTTCACCCTGCTCACCCCCCTGCAGGATTTGCGCCGCGAAGCGATCAGTCAGGGGATTCTGGTGGCGGTGGCGTTTGCCCTGGTGGCGTTCCTGCTGATCGCCTGGAACGAGCGGCGCAAGGTCATTGCCACCCGTCTCGCCGCCCGGGAAGCCTTGCAGGAAGCCAACAATCAACTGGAGCGTCGGATTACCGAACGCACCACTGATCTGCGCGCCAGCAACGAACGGCTCAAGGGCCAGATCCGCGAACGGCGTCTGGCCGAAGAGACGCTACGCCGCGCTCAGGATGAACTGGTGCAGGCGGGTAAACTCGCGGCCATCGGCCAGATGTCCACCAGCATCGCCCACGAATTGAACCAGCCACTGGCGGCGCTGCGAACCTTGTCCGGCAACACCGTGCGGTTTCTGGAACGCGGTCAACTGGACGTTGCCAGCACCAACCTCAAGACCATCAACGAACTGATCGACCGCATGGGCCGGATCACCGCCAGCCTGCGTTCGTTCGCTCGCCGTGGCGACGACAAAGGTCAGGCCAGCCTCGGCAAAGCAGTGGATGCGGCCTTGCAGCTGCTCGGTGGTCGCGTGGAAAGCGCGCATCTTCAGTTGCACCGAGACTTCGCCGATCTGCAGGTGCAGATCGACCAGACCCGCCTGGAGCAGATTCTGGTCAACCTGATCGGCAACGCCCTCGACGCCATGCAGGCACAGCCGCTGCCGGAATTGTGGCTCGAAGGCGAAGAGTTCGATGGCAAATATCGCCTTCGTGTGCGCGACAACGGCCACGGCATCGACGCCGAAGCACGCAAACATCTGTTCGAACCGTTCTTCACCACCAAGCCCGGCGAACAGGGGCTGGGCCTCGGCCTGACCCTTTCCGCCAGCCTGGCCGCCGCCACCGGCGGGCACCTGGGTGTCGAGCACCCGGCCAGCGGTGGCACCACCTTCGTCCTCAGTTTACCGTTGGTAAGCCCCACTCACGCCGAGCCAATATGAACAACGACCTTAGTGTGCTGATCGTCGAAGACGACCCCCATGTGCTGCTCGGCTGCCAACAGGCGCTGACCCTGGAAGACATTCCCTGCGTGGGCGTCGGTAGCGCCGAAGAAGCGCTGGAGCGGGTCGGCGACAACTTCGCCGGCATCGTCATCAGCGACATCCGCCTGCCGGGTATCGATGGCCTGGAATTGCTGACCCGACTCAAGGCCCGCGACCGCAGCCTGCCGGTGGTGCTGATTACCGGTCACGGCGATATTTCCATGGCGGTCGGTGCGATGCAGAAAGGCGCCTATGACTTCATGGAGAAACCTTTTTCCCCTGAACGTCTGGTCGATGTGGCGCGCCGTGCGCTGGAGCAACGCAGCCTTGCGCGGGAAGTCTCTTCGTTGCGTCGGCAACTGGCGGAACGGGACTCCCTCGAAGGCCGGATCATCGGTCGCTCGCCAGCCATGCAGAACCTGCGGGAATTGATCGCCAACGTTGCCGATACCTCGGCCAACGTACTGATCGAAGGCGAGACCGGCACCGGTAAAGAGCTGGTTGCGCGTTGCCTGCACGACTTCAGTCGGCGGCACACCAAGCAGTTCGTCGCGCTGAACTGCGGTGGCCTGCCGGAGAACCTGTTCGAAAGCGAAATTTTCGGCCATGAAGCCAACGCCTTCACTGGCGCCGGCAAGCGGCGGATCGGCAAGATCGAACATGCCGACGGCGGCACGCTGTTCCTCGACGAAGTGGAAAGCATGCCGCTGCCACTGCAAATCAAACTGCTGCGGGTCTTGCAGGAACGCACCCTGGAGCGCCTCGGCTCGAACCAGAGCGTGGCGGTGGATTGCCGGGTGATCGCGGCGACCAAGTCCGATCTGGATGAGTCGAGCAAGGCTGGCGAGTTTCGCAGCGACCTGTATTACCGCTTGAACGTGGTGACCCTTGAATTACCGCCGCTGCGTGAGCGCCGCGAAGACATCCTGCAACTGTTCGAACACTTTCTGCAGCAGTCGTCCCTGCGCTTCGACCGTGCCGTGCCGGACCTGGACAACCAGACCCTGTCGAACCTGATGAGTCACGACTGGCCGGGCAACGTGCGCGAATTGCGCAACGTCGCCGAGCGTTTTGCCCTCGGCCTGCCGGCCTTCAAGAAATCCGGCGCCAGCGGCAGCAATCAGGGCCTGGCCTTCGCCGAAGCGGTAGAAGCTTTTGAACGCAACCTGCTGAACGACGCGTTGCAACGCAGCGGCGGCAACCTGACCCAGGCCAGCCTGGAACTGGGGATGGCCAAAACCACGCTGTTCGACAAAGTGAAGAAGTACGGGCTGAGCCACTGATGGACCTGATCCTCAAAGCAACCCTGGGCGCAGCCGTGGTGGTGATTCTCGCCGCCCTGGCCAAGACCAAAAACTATTACATCGCCGGATTGGTGCCGCTGTTTCCGACCTTTGCGCTGATTGCTCATTACATCGTCGGCAAGGGTCGTTCGCTGGAGGATTTGAAGACCACCATCGTGTTTGGTATGTGGTCGATCATTCCTTACTTCATCTACCTGGCGACATTGTATGTGATGGTGGACCGGATGCGGTTGGAGGCTTCGCTCGCTGTGGCGGCGGTGGCTTGGTTGATCGCGGCGACCTTGCTTGTCACGGTTTGGGTCCGCCTCCACGCCTGACTTTTGATCGTTCCCACGCTCTGCGTGGGAATGCAGCCCGTGACGCTCCGCGTCACTGGACGCGGAGCGTCCCTAGAGGCATTCCCACGCGGGAGCGTGGGAACGATCTCCGGCCAGGTCAGCTCACCGTCCCGCCCTTCGCTTCACTCATGATCTGCCGAATCGCCCCGACAAACGTTTCCACCGGCTGCCCGCCAGTGACGGCGTATTGTCCGTTGAATACCACCGTCGGCACCGAACTGACGCCTCGCGACAGCCACAACTGCTCTTCTTCAAGAATCTCTTTGGCGAATTCATCCGACGCCAGAATCACCTCGGCTCGCGACCGATCCAGCCCCACGCTTTCGGCGATCTGCGCCAACTGCCCATGGTCGGACGGATTGCCGCCCTCGGTGAAATACGCCTTGAACAGCGCCTCTTTCAGATTGAACTGCAACCCTTCCAGTCCCGCCCAGAACAGCAAGCGGTGGGCATCGAAGGTGTTGTAGATGCGACTGTTGCCGTCCGTGCGAAACGCAAACCCGACCTCGGCGCCGCGCGCGCGGATCATCTCGCGATTTTTCTGGGATTGCTCAGGCGTCGAGCCGTACTTCTCGGTGATGTGTTCGGTGATGTTCTGCCCTTCAGGCCCCATCTTCGGGTTCAGTTCGAACGGCTGGAAACGGATCTCGGCCTGCACCTCGTCGCCCAGCAAATCCAGGGCCCGGGTCAGGCCGTAGAGGCCGACGACGCACCAGGGGCAGGACACGTCGCTGACGAAATCGATTTTCAGGGGGGTACTCATCACACACCTCGCAGACTGGAACGCGCCGGAAAGCTCGAACCATACACCCGACGAGGCCGAGGTGGCAGCCGTTCCACTCCCCCTGTGGGTTAGAGAAGGTTGGGGGTTGCCACCGGATCAATCTGCGCCCAATGCGAGGTGTCTTCGCGGTGAGCCTGCAAGTACGGCAACACCGCCGCCAGCAACGGCGCCTTGAACGCCTCCTGGAAACGATGGGCCAAACCCGGAATCAGCTTCAACTGGCTGCCGCGGATATGCGCCGCCAGGTGTACACCGTGCATCACCGGCAACAGCGGATCAGCAGTGCCGTGAACCACCAGCGTCGGAACGCGCAGTTGATTGAGCAATGCCACACGACTGCGCTCGGCGAGGATCGCCATGATCTGGCGCTTCACGCCCTCGGGATTGAACGCCCGGTCATAAGACAGCGCCGCCTGATGCAGCAATACCTGCCGATCATCGCTCACCGTCGGGCTGCCCAGCGCCGCCAGCAGGTCGGCCTGTTGTTCCAGCGCCACTTCGCGATTGGGCGCCCCACGGCGCGACAACAGTTGCACCAACGCCGCACTCGGCGCCGGCAAGCCTTCGGCCCCGGAACTGGTCATGATCAGGGTCAGGCTCTCGACCCGTTGCGGCGCCATCGCCGCCATATGCTGGGCAATCATCCCGCCCATACTGGCGCCCAGCACGTGGAATTGCTCGACGTGCAACGCATCCATCAAGCCAAAAGCATCGTCAGCCATATCGGTCAGGGTGTACGGCGCCGATACCGGTAAACCGAGCTTGTAACGCAGCACTTCAAAGGTCAGGTTGGCATCGACGGGCGCTTGCCGCCAGGTCGAGAGCCCGACATCGCGATTGTCATAGCGAATCACCCGAAACCCTTGCTGACACAGCGCGACCACCACCTCGTCCGGCCAGTGAATCAACTGCCCGCCCAGGCCCATCACCAGCAACAACGCAGGGTCCGACGCACGGCCGATGCTCTGGTACGCCAGGCTCACCTGTGCCAGATCGACCCGTTCGGTCGGAACATTGATATCGCAACGAGACGCCGCCAAGGACGGCAGGCCGAACAACAGCGCGGCCAGGAAAACCGCTGTGGAAAAAAATCGTGCACGCATGAAAAACACCGAAACGCAGAACTCCAGTAGAGCGCGAGTCTGATGAAGTTTGTTCAAGCGCGCTGCCACAGTTACGTGACAGTTTGATGAAGAGTGCTGAACGGTCGTATCCGAGACCGAGTCGCCTGCTTCGCGAGCAAGCCCGCTCCCACACTTGATCTCCTCCGCACACATATTCTGTGTTCACCGAAATCCAATGTGGGAGCGGGCTTGCTCGCGAAAGCGCCAGAACAGGCGCCACAGGGTTTAAGCCAACTGACTCCGCAATTGCCGCGCCGCCGCCACCATGTTGACCAACGCCGCCTCAGTCTCCGGCCACGCCCGGGTCTTCAACCCGCAATCCGGATTGACCCACAACCGCTCGGCTGGAATACGCTTCACCGCTTTGCTCATCAACTTGACCATTTCGGCCGTGTCCGGCACCCGTGGCGAGTGGATGTCGTAGACGCCCGGGCCGATGTCGTTCGGGAAGTCGAACGCTTCAAAAGCTTCCAGCAATTCCATGTCCGAACGCGAGGTTTCGATGGTGATCACATCGGCGTCCATGGCCGCGATGGACTGGATCACATCGTTGAATTCGCTGTAGCACATGTGGGTGTGGATCTGGGTTTCATCACGCACACCGGAGGCGCTCAAGCGGAAAGCTTCCACCGCCCAGTCGAGGTATTCCTGCCATTGCGCCCGGCGCAGCGGCAAGCCTTCGCGGAAGGCGGCTTCGTCGATCTGCACGATCTTGATGCCGGCGCTTTCCAGGTCCATCACCTCGTCACGCAGGGCCAGGGCCAACTGCTGCGCCTGGATTTTGCGCGAAACGTCTTCGCGCGGGAACGACCACATCAGCATGGTCACGGGTCCGGTGAGCATGCCTTTCATGACCTTGTCGGTCAGGCTCTGGGCATAGGTGATCCAGTCGACGGTCATGGCGTTCGGGCGGCTCAGGTCACCGTAGATGATCGCCGGCTTCACGCAGCGCGAACCGTAGCTCTGCACCCAGCCGAAACGGGTGAACAGGTAGCCGTCCAGTTGCTCGGCGAAGTACTCGACCATGTCGTTGCGTTCGGCTTCACCGTGAACCAGCACGTCCAGGCCCAGGCGTTCCTGGACTTGCACGGCATGGCGGATTTCGCTGTGCATGGCGTCGGTGTAGTCGTTGGCCGACAGTTTGCCTTGCTTGAAGGCCTGGCGTGCCAGACGGATCGAACCGGTCTGCGGGAACGAGCCGATGGTCGTGGTCGGGAAGGCCGGCAGTTTCAACCGCGCACGCTGCTGCTCGATGCGTTTGGCAAACGGCGAGTGACGTTGGCTGTCCGCCGCCCCGATGGCGTTGAAGCGCGCCTGCACTTCGGCTTTGTGGATACGCGGCGACTCGGCGCGACTGGCCTGAATCGCACGGCTCTCGGCGAGGGCGGCTTGCACTTTGGTTGATTGCGGGTCGTTCAGGGCATCGCGCAGCACGGCGATTTCGCCGCACTTCTGCACGGCAAACGCCAGCCAGCTTTTCAGTTCAGGGTCGAGTTTATCTTCGCGATCCAGATCCACCGGGCTGTGCAGCAGCGAGCAGGAACTGCTGACCCACAGGTTGTCGCCGAAGCGTTCCTGGGCCGGCTGCAGTTGCGCCAGCACTTGCTCCAGTTCGCAGCGCCAGACGTTGCGGCCGTTGACCAGGCCCACGGAGAGAATCTTGTAGGTCGGCAGACGGTCCAGCACCTGGCCGAGTTGATCCGGGGCGCGCACGGCGTCGATGTGCAAGCCTTGCACCGGCAGGCTGACCGCCAGGCCGAGGTTGTCTTCCAGACCGCTGAAGTAGGTCGCCACCAGTTTTTTCAGCGGCGAGTATTGAAGGATGTGATAAGCGCGCTCGAAAGCGTTTTTCCAGGCCTGTGGCAGGTCGAGGGTCAGGATCGGTTCGTCGATCTGCACCCACTCCACGCCTTGGGCGGCGAGGCGGCCGAGGATTTCGCCGTAGATCGGCAGCAGGCGTTCCAATAGGTCGAGCTTGTCGAAGTCGTTGCCTTTGGCTTTGCCCAGCCACAGGTAAGTCAGTGGACCAATGATCACCGGTTTGACGTTGTGGCCCAACGCTTTGGCTTCGTCGACTTCGTCGAACAGCTGTTCCCAGCTCAGTTTGAATTTCTGGTCAGCGGTGAATTCCGGGACCAGGTAGTGGTAGTTGGTGTCGAACCACTTGGTCAGTTCCTGGGCGTATTGCGCTTTGCTGTGTTCGCCGCCGCAGCAGGCTGCCGTGGCGCCTCGGGCCATGGCGAACAGGGTGTCGAGGGTCGGCAAACCGCGTGAGTCCTTGGCGCTGTCGAAACGCTCGGGGATCACCCCGAAGGTCAAGGAATGGGTCAGGACCTGGTCGTACCAGGCGAAGTCGCCCACAGGCAGCAGGTCGATGCCGGCGTCTTTCTGCAATTGCCAGTGGGTGGCGCGCAATTGGCGGCCGACGCTTTTCAGCGCGTCCTGATCCAGATCGCCCTTCCAGTAGGATTCGAGGGCTTTTTTCAGTTCGCGGTCGGCGCCGATGCGCGGGAAACCAAGTGTATGGGCCAGAGCCATGGTGAATTTCTCCCTGTAAAAGATGGCGCTATTGTCGACAGCTAACCCAACATGAGACAAACTCAACCTTTTCGTGTTGATCACAAGTTTTCCTCATGGAGCCCCCAGTGCTTGAAATCCGTCACCTGAAGACCCTGCACGCCTTGCGCGAAGCCGACAGCCTGGTGGATGCGGCCGACCGCTTGCACCTGACGCAGTCGGCCCTGTCCCACCAGTTCAAGGAACTGGAGGAGCGCATGGGCATGCCGTTGTTCGTGCGCAAGACCAAACCAGTGCGCTTCACCAGTGCCGGTTTGCGTCTGCTGCAACTGGCTGACGCCACCCTGCCATTGCTGCGCGGCGCCGAGCGCGATATCGCGCGGCTGGCCGGTGGCACTGCCGGGCGTTTGCACATGGCGATCGAGTGTCACAGTTGCTTTCAGTGGCTGATGCCGACCATCGACCAGTTCCGCGATGCCTGGCCGGAAGTCGAACTGGACCTGGCCTCAGGGTTCTCCTTCGCCCCGCTGCCGGCGCTGGCCCGTGGCGATCTGGATTTGGTGGTGACCTCCGACCCGCTGGAACTGGCCGGGATCACTTACGTGCCGTTGTTCACCTATGAAGCGATGCTCGCGGTGGCCAACCAGCACCGTTTGGCGAGCAAGGCCTACATCGTCCCGGAAGATTTGCTCACCGAAACGCTGATCACCTACCCGGTGGAACGTGATCGGCTGGACATCTTCACCCGTTTCCTCGAACCGGCCGATATCGAACCAGCGCAGGTCCGCACGTCGGAACTGACGGTGATGATGATGCAATTGGTGGCCAGCGGCCGCGGTGTGTGCGGCATGCCCCATTGGGCGCTGCATGAATACAGCTCACGGGGTTATGTGAAGGCCAAGCGGCTGGGCGAGAAAGGTTTGTTTGCGACGCTGTACGCCGGGATTCGCGCCGACATGCTGGATGCGCCGTACATGCGTGACTTTTTGCTGACGGCCAAGGACACGTCGTTCTCGACACTCGACGGCGTCAGCGCCGTTCGCTGAAATCTTGCCGACAACACGATCAAATGTGGGAGCGGGCTTGCTCGCGAATGCGGTGTGTCAGCCAGCATCAATGTTGAATGTCAGACCGCTTTCGCGAGCAAGCCCGCTCCCACATTAAGTCGTGGTGGATTTAGAGTTCACGCCACATGTGAATTTTGTCGAAGTAGTCTTCGCCAACGCGCACCGCCAGCGGTTCAAGACCAAACTGGATGAAGCCGCAACGCTGGTACAACTTGAACGCAGCGTCATTGCCGGCGGTGACGGTCAGCTGGATCAACCTCAGTCCTTTATGGTCCTGCGCTTCAGCCAGGGCGGCCTGCACCAGGTAATAACCGAACCCGCGTTGCCGGACCTTGCCCGACACGTACATGCCAAACAAGGTCGCCTTGTGCCGGGCCTTTTCCCGAGGCTCGAAGGCCAGGCCGACGATGCCCGCCAACTCACCGTTTTCGAACGCGCCGAACACCACGTCCAGCTTGCTGCTCAGGCGTGATTCCCACCAACTCAACGGCATCACGGCGCGTTCGCGCACGCTGGAGGTAAACGCCTGGGGATGCAGGTCATAGGCTTCGAGCATCAGCGCCCGATAATCCAGAGCATGACTGGCATCAAGCCGTTCAATCCACATGTTCAAGTCATCCGTCGTTGTTCCAGCATCAGTCGCACCGCCAGCGCCGACAGCACGAACCCCATGAAATAGCGCTGCACCGCCAGCCAGGACGGGTTGTTGACGAACCAGGAGGCGATGCCCGCGGCGAACAGCGCGATCAGCAGATTGACGCTGAAACTGACACTGATCTGGGTCAACCCCAGAGTGATGCTTTGAGTGAACACCGAGCCATGCTCAGGCGTGATGAACTGCGGAAACACCGACAAATAGAACACGGCGATTTTCGGGTTCAGGGCGCTGGTCAGAAAGCCCATGGTGATCAGTTTGCGCGACGAGTCCGGCGGCAACTGCTGCGCCTCGAACGGTGAACGCGCTCCCGGTTTGACGGCTTGCCAGGCCAACCACATCAGGTACAGCGCACCGGCCCACTTCAGCACTTCGTAGGCCATCGGCACCGCCAGAAACACCGCGGTCAAACCGGCAGCGGCCGCGAACAGGTGCACGAAAAACCCCGCGACCACACCGAGCAACGAGGTCACGCCTGCCTTGCGCCCCTGGCAGATCGAACGGGAGATCAGGTAAATCATGTTCGGCCCCGGCGTCAGTACCATCAGCAATGCGGCAGCGGCGAAAATCAGCAAGTCTTGAAGTGGAATCATGGGCAATCCTTTGTCCGGGAATAATCAGGCAGTTTCGGTTAACAAGGCACGATAAAACGGCAGGATCAGGTCCCGTGTCAATGGCGCCAGCGTGACATTACCGTCAGTGGCCGGGTCGATCCAGCGCACCTCTTCGATCTCCGCCGCAGGCGATACGTCTGAATCGATGGTCAGCTGAAAGAGTTCGGCCTGGACGGTAAAACCCGGCTCATTGGCGGCCGGTGCCGAGAATTGCCCAAGATAAGTGGCGTGTGCCGGATCGATGACCAGGCCCAATTCTTCTTCCAGTTCACGGGCCAGCGCGTGGACCGGTTGCTCATGGGCTTCGATCTTGCCCCCCGGCTGCATGAACGCCTCGGTGCCGCGCTTGCGGACCAACAGCGTGCGACCGTCCGGACCGATCAACAGGGCGGCAGCGATGCGGATGAGACGGGGCGAAGCAGCGGATGAAAGCGTCATGGATCGTGATTGGCCTTGGGGGGAAAAACCCAAGGATCACATGAGTCTTGGTGTGTCGTCACGCAGATCCCCTGTGGGAGCGGGCTTGCTCGCGAAAGCGGCGGGCCAGTCAACATCAATGTTGAATGAAAAACCGCTTTCGCGAGCAAGCCCGCTCCCACAGGGGGGATTGTGTAGCGTTTGGAAAAACTAACTGGCCTCGAGAACCGCAACGTCTTCCGGCACCTTCACGAAAATGCTGTATTTCGCGCCTTCCATGGCTTCGAAGGTGATCAACTTCTCCACCAGCGGCCCATTCAACACCTTGCCGGCGTTGAGCAGCAGCATGCCGTTGTCGGCATTAAGGTTGCGCGCCAGGATCATGCCCGCCACCAACTCGCGTGTGGTCAGCACCTTGATCGATGGATCGACCAGCGAGATATCGCTCAAGTACGCGGCACACACCTGGATGAAATCCTCCACCAACTCGGGATCGTAGAGTCGCCCGGCATAGCTGCGGATGTAGACCAGCGCTTCATCACTGTTCATCAGCCGCTCGAGGATCAGCCCGCGCTGCAACTCGATGAAATCCACCGCCAGTTTCAACAGCCGCGAACCGAACGGAATCGCCTCGCCCTTGAGCCGGTCGGGGAAGCCGCTGCCATCCCAGCGCTCCTGATGATGAAGAATCAGACGGGCGGCGTCCTTCATCGGGTCAAGCGTCATCAACAGCGATTCGCTCTGCTTGGGATAACCGCGATAGCGCTCCCGATCGCTGTGATGCAGCAGGTCCGCGGGCGCAGTCATCATGCTGTCGGTCCAGCTCAGCTTGCCGATGTTGTAGAGCGCCGCGGCCATGGTCAGGTCGCGACTGGTGCCCTCGTCCAGACCGTGAAGTTTGCAGTAGACCCGCACCAGTTCAATGATCTGGCGGTTGGTCTGCTTGGCCGGGGGCAAGCGCAGGTTGGCCAGCAGCGAGAACACCTCGGTGCCGGTGACATAGCTGTGCTTGAGCTCTTCGTAGGCCAGGTCGAGCATGTCGGCGGTCTGCTGGAGTTCGGCAGTGCGGGCGGCGACGTGTTTTTCCAGGGTGATGTTGAGTGACTTCAACTGGTCGTTCTGCAGCCGGGTCAACTGCTCCAGGCGCTGGCGTTCGCGCTCGGAATATTGATGAGCCAGGGCCTGGCGCAAGGTCAGGAGCATTTCCTCGTCGTTCCAGGGTTTGCTGATGTAGCGGTGAATCTTCCCTTCGTTGATCGCTTTGATGATCGTCGGCATGTCCGCGTAGCCGGTGAGCAGAATCCGGGTGGTCGTGGGGTAAAGCTGATGGATGCGGGCCAGCAGCGTGGCGCCGTCCATATTGGGCATGCGTGCGTCGGTCATCACCAGATCGATGGACTGTTGCTCCATGATCTCCAGCGCCTGGGCACCGCTGGTGGCCAGCAGCAACTCGTAGGGCTGGCCGCGTAACAGGCGACGCAGGCTGTTGAGGATTGACTCCTCGTCATCGACCAGCAGCACCTTGGGTTTATCGTTCAAAGTCGTGGGGAGTTGCTCTTCCATGGCGTCACCTCAAGTGAAACGGGCACATCGTTGTGGCAGGCCCCGAAGCAAACATCCCCTATTGCCGGAGCCTGACCTACAGGCTAGATGATTTTCAGCCCGCCACCGGAAATGATTCAGCTCATTGAGTTGCGCGAAGTGCTGGACAGGCGACTATGCTGAGCTGACTCGGATCCAAATCTGTACGTTCGGCCAGGTGATCAGGGAAAGGAAGCCCCTTCTATGAGTACACCGCATCAAACTGCTGCCGGTACTGGCGTATGTCGATAAATACGCTGCTGGCACGGACCAACCGACGGATTCTTATCGTCGACGATACGGCCTCGATTCATGCGGACTTCGCCAAGATCCTCAGTCCGCCATCGATCGATGACGACAGCCTGATCAGCGCCGAAAATGCCCTGTTCGGCACTCCTGCGGCGCTATCGCTGCAGAGCTTTGTGCTCGACTCGGCGTTTCAGGGCCTCGAAGCCCTGGACAAGGTCGAGACGGCGCTGGCCAACGACATGCCCTATGCGATGGCCTTCATCGACATGCGCATGCCGCCGGGCTGGGACGGGCTGGAAACCATCGAACGGCTGTGGCAGGTCGATCCCAAGTTGCAAGTGGCGCTTTGCACCGCGTATTCCGACTATTCCTGGGAAGACATCGACGAACGCCTGGAACTGGGCGATCGCCTGCTGATTCTGAAAAAACCCTTCGATGCCATCGAAATCCGCCAGATGGCCAGCGCATTGACGGCCAAGTGGCAAATGACCGAAGACGCAGAGCTGAAGATGTCGCTGCTCGAACAGGCGGTCGAAGAACGCACCCGAGAGCTGTCCGACGCCAACATCATCGTGCAGAACAGCCCGACCATTCTGTATCGGTTGCGCGGCGAGCCGTCGTTTCCGTTGATGTATATCTCGCACAACATCACCAAATACGGTCATGTCGCGGCGAAACTGGTCGCCTCGGCCAACTGGGCCCAGGAACTGATCCATCCCGACGATCAAACCAAGGTCGACACCGCCATGGCCCGGGTGCTGGACCGTCATGCGGCGGGCGCTTCCATCGAATTCCGGATGCGCACTGGCGAAGGAGCCTGGCGCTGGGTCGAAAACCGCTACATCCCGGTGCGCGACGATGAAGGCCGTTTGCTGGAAGTCGAAGGCATCATCATCGACATCACTGAACGCAAACTGGCCGAAGAGAAAATCGCCCTGCTGGCCCGCACCGACGGGCTGACCGGGCTGGCCAACCGTGCGACGCTGATCGAGCGGTTGCACCAGGCATTCGCCTCTGCGCGTCGGGGGGCGGCACCGTTCGCCATGTTTTACCTGGACCTGGATCACTTCAAACGCATCAACGATACCCTCGGCCATCCGGTGGGCGACCTGTTGCTGCAAGAGGTTTCCCGTCGGATCAAAGCCTGCGTGCGCGAAAACGATGTGGTTGCCCGACTCGGCGGTGACGAGTTCGCGATCTTGCAGCTGGACGTCGGTGACCCGACCCAATCCGCAGCCCTGGCCGCCAAGATCCGCGATACGTTGGTACTGCCCTACTCCCTGGCCGGCAATGATGTGCGGGTCTCGGTGAGTATCGGCATCAGCAGCTGTACCCCGGAAAGCACCGGCGCCGACGGTCTGCTGACCCAGGCCGACATGGCGCTGTATCGCTCCAAGGAACAGGGCCGCAACCAGTACCACTTCCATTCCGAGGAGATCAATCAGGAGGTGGTCGAACGCATGACCATCGCCAGCGACTTGAGAGCGGCCATCGAACACCAGGAACTCGAACTGCATTACTGGCCGGAAGTGGACCTGAGCAGCGGCAAAATCCTCGGCATGGAAGCTCAAGTCAGCTGGAACCACCCTGAGCGCGGTTTACTGGAAGCCTCGGCGTTCCTGCCCGCTGCGGAAAAGACCGGCACCATCGTCGCACTCGGTCACTGGGTGCTGGATCGAGCCTGCCAGCAAATGCGTCAATGGCGCGATGAAGGCATGGCGCCGCCGGTGATTGCGATCAAGCTGTCCCTGGCCCAACTCAAAAGTGGCCCCGAACTGATCTATGACGTGCTGCGCACCACCGCACGCTGGGAACTCTGCCCCTGGGACCTGCGCTTCGACGTCACCGAAGCGACGCTGGCCCAGACCAAATGGACCCACAACGATGTGCTGCCGCGCCTGCGTGAGCTGGGGGTGAAGATCGCCATCGACGACTTTGGCACCGAATACTCCTCGTTCGACTACCTCAAGACCTACCAGGTCAATCACCTGAAACTCGCGCAGGCCTTCATCGACACCGCCGCCCGCGATCCGGCCAGCGCGAACACCCTGCGCGCCATCATCAACTTCGCCCGTGAAGTCGGGATCGGCATCATTGCCGAGGGCGTCGAAACCCAGGAACAACGCAGCTCGCTGATGGCCACCGGTTCACCGATGAACGCCCAGGGTTACTTCTTCAGCAAAGCGGTCAGCAGCCAGCAGGCCGCCGAGCTGCTGAAGGCCGGCAGCATTGTGCCCCCGAACCATGACATCGGGCCGATCCGGGACAACCCGCCACGCTTCACGGAGGACAAAGGATGAAAACGCCTTTCGTGCGGACCAACCGGCGCATCCTGATCATCGACGACACGCCCTCGATTCATGAGGATTTTCGCAAGATCCTCGGCCCTGACGTTGAATGTGAACAGACCCTGGCCGGCGCTGAAGAAGCCCTGTTCGGCACCGTGCAGCTTGATCGGCTGACGTTCCAGCTCGACTCGGCCTATCAGGGTCAGGAAGCCCTCGAACTGGTCAAGCGCGCACGGGCCGAAGGTCGCCCCTATGCCATGGCGTTCACCGACATGCGCATGCCACCGGGCTGGGACGGCCTGGAAACCATTGAACAACTGTGGAAGGCCGATCCTCACCTGCAAATCGCGTTGTGCACGGCCTATTCCGATTACACCTGGGAAGACATGGCCGAACGGCTGGAGTTCGGCGACCAGTTGCTGGTGCTGAAAAAACCCTTCGACAGCCTGGAAATCCGCCAGATGGCCAGTGCCCTGACCTGGAAATGGCAGATGGCACAGGACGCGGCAACGAAAGTCCTGAACCTGGAGCAAACCATCGAGGCGCGGGTCCACGAATTGCTCAAGGTGTCGCACCTGTTGCAGTACGACGTACTGACCGAGCTGCCCAACAGCACATTGCTCGGTGACCGGTTGAACCAGTCCCTGGCCCTGTCCCGGCGCCATGACAAGCAACTGGCCGTGATGTTTCTGGGCCTCGATCGCTTCAAACGCATCAACAATGCCCTGGGCCACCCGGCCGGTGACGAAATGCTTAAACAGGTCGGGCGCAATCTGGTGGCGACAGTGCGCGAGTCCGACTCGGTGTTCCGCTACGGTTCAGATGAATTCGTGGTTATCCTCGCCGATGTCCGCCATCCCCAGCAGACCAAGGGCATCGCCGAAAAACTCTTGAACGCCATCCGCGCGCCCCAGCACATTGCCGGCCATGACCTGAGCGTGACCGCCAGCCTGGGCATCAGCATTTACCCGGACGATGGCTTCGATGCCATCGCGCTGATCAAGAAAGCCGAAACCGCGATGCGCAACGTCAAGGAAAGCGGCCCGAACGATTTCAGTTTTTTCATCGACGAGATGAACCAGCGCGCCCGGGATCAGCAAAGCATCGAGAGTGGCATTCGCCTGGCACTGGAACGCAACGAATTTGTCCTGCATTACCAGCCAAAACTGGACCTGGGCAGTGGCCAGGTGGTCGGTGCCGAGGCGCTGATTCGCTGGCAAAAACCGGGGCACGGTCTGATCTACCCCACGGATTTCATCAGTGTGGCCGAAGACAGCGGTTTGATCGTGCCGTTGAGCAAATGGGTGCTGGCCGAGGCCTGCCGACAAGCCTGCGCCTGGCAGGCCGCGGGGCTGCCGAAGATCTGTATGTCGGTGAACATGTCGGCCATCGATTTCCGTCAGCGGGACTTTGTCGACGGCATCGAACAGACACTCAAACAAACAGGTCTGGAACCGGCCTTGCTGGAGCTGGAAATCACTGAAGGCGTGTTGATGCAGAACATCGAAACCACGGTGACCGCCCTGACCCGGCTCAAGGTCATGGGCGTACGGCTGGCCATCGATGACTTCGGTACCGGTTATTCCAGCCTGAGCTACTTGCGGCGTTTTCCCATCGACGTGCTGAAAATCGACCAGTCGTTCATTCGCGGTTTAAGCAGCGACAGCAACGACGCCGCGCTGGTCAGCGCCATCATCAGTCTGGGCCGGAGCCTCAAGCTGACCATCATTGCCGAAGGGGTGGAAACCCTCGAACAACTGGATTTCCTCAAGGCCCATCAATGCGAGGAAGGCCAGGGTTACTACTTCAGCAAAGCCGTGGAGCCGGACGCCTTCGTCCGGTATCTGGGGTCGGTGAAGCCCTCTTCATCCGCAGCCACGTGAACGATGCGCAACGACACACAGGCCCTACGCCAAGGAATTATCAGATGTCGCCTTCCTTTCTCCGTCTGCTATTGGCGCCGTTGTTCGGGCTCTGCCTGAGCGCCAGCGCCGCGCCACTGGATGAAGCGCTCAAACCACTGCCGGCGGTGCCCCAACAGAACCCACTGCGGATCGAACTCGGTCGCCAGTTGTTCAACGAAACACGCTTGTCGGTCAACAACTCACTGTCCTGCGCCAGTTGCCATCGACTGGAAAACGGTGGCGCCGACAACAAGGCGTTTTCCATCGGATTCAACGGCGTTCCAGTGACGATCAACACCCCCAGCGTGTTCAACTCCAGTTTGAATTTCCGGCAATTCTGGAACGGCCGCGCCGACACCCTGGAAACCCAGATCCACGGAGTGGTGCAAAGCCCCAGTGAAATGGGCAGTAACTGGGAGCATGTGGTGCAGATGCTGAGCGCCGATCCGGCTTATCAGACCTCGTTCGCCAACGCCTACCCGGACGGCGTATCCATGAACAATGTGCAGAATGCCCTGGCCACCTATGAACGCACGCTGATCAGCGCCAACTCGCGTTTCGACCAATACCTGCAAGGCGATACCGACATTCTCACCCTCGACGAGAAATACGGTTACCAACGTTTTAAAGACTACGGCTGCATCTCCTGCCACCAAGGGGTGAACATCGGCGGCAACATGTTCCAGAAGTTCGGGGTCATGGGCGACTACTTCAAGATTCGGGGCAATCCTACCGAAGCCGACCTGGGCCGCTATCTGGTCACCAAAGACGAAGAGGACCGCAACGTGTTCAAAGTCCCGAGCCTGCGCAACGTCGCCGTGACCGCGCCGTACTTTCACGATGCCTCGGCCAAAACCCTCGAAGAGGCGGTGGATGTGATGTTCAAGTTCCAGCTCGGTCGTATTCCCTCTGCCGACGACAAGACGCTGATCATCAAATTCCTCAAGACCCTGACCGGTGAATGGGGAGGCAAGCCCTTATGAGAATGACTAACCGCCGTAACCTGGCGTTGCTTGGCGTCGTGGCCCTGATGCTGGCTTCAGTGCTGCTGTTCCTGTACCTCAAATCCAGCTCGAACCAGACGACGACCTACGCCGAATCCCGGGACTTGATTGGCCGGATCAAGCAGCTGAACGCACAATGGGAAACCGAGATCCTCAAGGCCAGGATCGCCATCAGTCACAACTACGATCCGTTGGTCGCACCGCTGACCGAGATAACGGACCTTTGGGAGCGGTTCGACACCATGGAGTCGAACCATGGCCGCAACGACTCGCCCATCTGGCGCGCCAGCCATGATGCGTACCTGAGCGCCATTCAGGAAAAGACCCGCTTGGTGGAGCAGTTCAAGTCTCACAACGCCGTGCTGCGCAACTCGCTGGCGTTCCTGCCCACCGCCGAGGACGACATTCAGGAACAGCTGGCCCGGTTGGTGGATGAGGACCAACTGCAATCGCAGAACATCGCCACCGACACGTATGACTTGCTGCTCAGCAGCCTGGAGTTCGCTCAGGTCACCTCAGATGACAAGGCCGCCGACATCCTGCTCGGGATAAACAAACTGGGGGTGAACAAACAGCGTCTGCCTGAACAGTTCCACAGTCCGATCGATATTATGAGCAATCATATTTCACTGATCCTGCGTGAGCAGCCGGTGGTCAATCGGTTACTGGAAAACATCGAAGGCGTTCCCGTGGCCCAACGCCTGGACGACATTACCAACCTGCTGAACACGGACCAGCAGCAGACCGATGCGGTCGACCAGCGCTATCACTTCTACATGCTGTTGTTTTCCGTACTGTTGGTGCTGTTGCTGGTGTACCTGGCGATTCACCTGATGCGCAGTTTCACCGTGATCAATCGCGTCAACAAAGCCCTGCAAACCGCCAATGAGGACCTCGAACTGCGGGTTGAAGAGCGCACCCGCGAACTCAAGGATACCCAGAGCGAACTGCTCGACACCGCGCGTCAGGCCGGCATGGCCGAGATCGCCACCAATGTGCTGCACAACGTCGGCAACGTGCTCAACAGCGTGAACATTTCCGCCGACCTGGTGACCCGCAAACTGCGCGCCAGCAAAGCTCAGGGCCTGGGTAAGGCCATGCAGCTGATCAACGACCATCCAGGCGACCTCGGCACCTTTCTGACCGAGGACGCCAAAGGCAAGTTGCTACCGGGTTACCTGAATCAACTGGTGGACGCGATAGCCCTGGAACAACAAGGCATGACCGAGGAACTGGCCCAGTTGACCAAAAGCGTGGACCACATCAAGGACATCGTCGCCACCCAGCAATCCTACGCGGGCGCCAACAGCCTGATGGAACCGCTGCATATCAGCGAGTTGCTGGAAGACGCCCTGCGCATGAACTCCGGCGCCCTGACCCGACACCACGTTACGGTGGTCAAGGAGTACAGCGATGTACCGCGAGTCATGGGCGACAAGCACCGGTTGTTGCTGATCCTGATCAACCTGATCAGCAACGCCAAGTATGCCATGTCGGACCTCAGCAACCGCCCGCGGCAAATGACCCTGGGGGTGAAAATCGTCGAAGACAAGACCCTGCAAGTCAGCGTCAAGGACGACGGCGAAGGCATCGCCGAGGAGAACATGACGCGAATCTTTGCCCACGGGTTTACTACCCGTAAGGAAGGCCACGGCTTCGGCCTGCACAGCTGCGCACTGGCCGCCATTGAGATGAATGGCCACCTCACCGCCCATAGCGACGGGCCAGGCAAGGGCGCGCTGTTCACGTTGCAGATCCCGCTGAAAACCGTACCGGAGGAAGCATGAGCGAGCTTTCGAACCGACGCATTCTGCTGATCGATGACACCCTGTCCATTCACGTGGATTTCCGCAAGATTCTCACGCCCATGCCGGAGCAGACCGTCGAACTGGACGAGATGGAGGCCGCGCTGTTTGGCAGCGAAGTGAAATCAACCACTGCGCTGTTCGAGCTGGACTCCGCCTATGGCGGCCAGGAAGGCCTTGGCAAACTGAACGAAGCCTTGCAAGAAAACCGCCCCTACGCCCTGGCCTTCGTCGACATGCGCATGCCTGAGGGCTGGGACGGTGCGCAGACCATCGAACATTTGTGGCAGGCCGACCCGAGCCTGCAGGTGGTGGTGTGCACCGCCTATTCCGACTATTCCTGGGATGAACTGCTCGATCGATTGCAGGCCCATGATCGACTGTTGATCCTGAAAAAGCCGTTCGACAATATCGAAGTCCAGCAGATGGCCAACACCCTGCTGACCAAATGGGACATGACCAAACGGGCCAGCGTGCAGATGGACCATTTAGGGCAAATGGTCGAACGCCGAACCCGACAGTTCACAGAGGCCAGCGTTGAGTTGCAGCGGGAAATCGACGAACGCAAACAGCTGGAAACCCAATTGGTGCAATCGGAAAAACTCGCCTCTCTGGGCCAACTGGCGGCTGGCGTTGCTCATGAAATCAACAACCCCATTGGCTTCATTTCCTCCAACCTCGGCACCCTGGATGGCTACTTCAAACAATTGCAGGAAATGCTCGAAGCCTATCGGGATGCGGAAGAGGCGATCGGCTCCAGCGAGATCGTCGAGCGTTTGCACCAACTGCGCGAACGGGTCGAGCTGGAGTTCCTGCGCGAAGACATTCCGCTGCTGATCAAGGAATCCAAGGACGGCATCAACCGGGTCGGGCAGATCGTCAAGGACCTGAAGGACTTCTCCCGGGTGGACTCCAATCAGGAATGGCAATGGGCCAATCTGCAACAGGGCATTGAATCGACCTTGAACATTGTCGCCAACGAACTCAAGTACAAGGCCGATGTGCTCAAGGAATATCAGGTCCTGCCCGACATCGAATGCCTGCCTTCGCAAATCAATCAGGTGATCATGAACCTGATCGTCAACGCCTCTCAGGCCATCGGCCCGGAGCGTGGCACCATCACCTTGCGCACCGGGCTTGAAGCGGAAACGGTGTGGATCGAAGTCGCAGACACCGGCGCCGGCATCGCGCCAGACTGCCTGCAGAAAATCTTCGACCCGTTCTTCACCACCAAACCGGTGGGCCAGGGGACAGGGCTGGGGTTGTCCCTGTCCTATGGCATCGTGAAAAAACATCGGGGAGATATTACGGTGCGCAGCGAAGTCGGCGTGGGGACCACCTTCAGGGTCGAGCTACCGGTGCACCAATCCAAGCTGGCAAGTTGAACACCAATCAAATGTGGGAGCGGGCTTGCTCGCGAAGGCGGTGTGTCAGGCAACATGCATAGCGACTGACACGCCCCCTTCGCGAGCAAGTCGGATCGCCGCACCGCCGCTCCCACAGGTTCTTTAGCAGTCAGACAATTATGTGGCTTCCTGGAAATCCATCTCCGGCGGCTGGCGACGGAAGCCACCGGTCAGCACCGCCAGGTACACCACGCCAATCGCCAGCCAGCTCAGGCCCAGATAGATCGCCAGGTGATCGAGGCTGACCATCAGCCACAAATCCGCCGCCAGACCGATAAACGGGAACAGCAGGAACAACACGAATTCACGCAGCCCTTTGTTCTCACCGCCAATCCAGTAGTGAAAGATCACCGACAGGTTCACCAGACTGAACGCCAGGAATGCGCCGAAGTTGATGAACGAGGTCGAGGTGGTGACGTCCAGTTTCAGCGCCAGCAAAGCGACCACGGCGCACAGCAGGATGCTGTTGACCGGCGTGCCAAAGCGTTCATGCAAAGTGCCGAAGAACGATTTTGGCAGCACACCGTCGCGGCCCATGGCGAACAATAGCCGCGAGCCGCTGGCCTGCGCCGACAGACCCGACGCGAACTGGCCGACGATCAGGCCGATCAGGAAGATCGACACGAACAGGTCACCACCAATGTTGCGGGCAATTTCATAGGCCGCCGAGTCGACGCTGTCGAACTGGAACGACGGATGCGCGATCTGCACGAAGTACGACACACTGACGAAAATCAGCCCGCCGATCAGGGTGATCAGCATGATCGCTCGCGGGATGGTGCGGCGCGGGTCGCGGGTTTCTTCGGTCAGGGTGCTGACCGCGTCAAACCCGAGGAATGAATAACAGGCGATGGCTGCACCGCTCATGATCAGCGGCATCTGCATGTCACCGTTGAAGAACGGTTTGACCGACCACAACGGCGTGCTCGCATCACCACCGACGTAATGAACACACAGCGCAACGAAGGCGATCAGTACCAGGAATTGCACCAGCATCAGTAACGCGTTGATGCCGTTGGCCAGTTTCAGACCGACGATGTTGATCGCACTGGTGATGCCGATGAACGCCAGCACCCAGATCCACTGCGGCACGGCTGGGAACGCGGAGTTGAGGTAGGCCGCGCCGATCAGCCAGATCGCCATCGGCAGGAACAGGTAGTCGAGCAGCACGGCCCAACCGGCAATGAAACCAAGTTTCGGGCTGATCGCCTTGCGGACATAGCTATAGGCCGAACCAGCGACGGGAAACGCCGAGGCCATTCGGCCGTAACTCATGGCGGTGAAAAACATCGCCACCAGCGCCGCCAGATAAGCGGCCGGGACCATGCCGGCGGTGGATTGAGCGAGGATGCCAAAAGTGCCGAGCACGATGATCGGCGTCATGTAGGCGATGCCGAACAGCACCACCGAACCCAATGACAGGGTGCGTTGCAAACGAGCCATGAGCGACTACTCCGAATTTATTAGATTTATGGCAGAGCCGAGTTCGGCGCTAAATTTCGGGTGTTTCGTTGTTGTTCTGGTTTTTTGGCCGACAGAGATGTGTCGCCTGTCAGGGCCTCATCGTGAGCAAGCTCGCTCCCACAGTTGTTCTCTGTCGTTCACGAATTTTGTATCCGCTGAAGATCCCCTGTGGGAGCGAGCTTGCTCGCGATGAGGTCAGCACAAACCACAAAGTATCCGGATCATCTCTGAGGAATCATCAGCTCCCGCAATCCACAAGCATGCTCAACAATTTCCCCCGGCAACCGCAGCCGCTGATCATCCAGATACCGATAATCCTGTCGCGCCGCCGTCAGCTGATTCAGGTCCAGCTCCACTGCAAACTGCCCCTCCTCGCGCCCGCCCTCGAACAACAAAGTCCCCAGCGGATCCACCAGCGCACTGCCGCCCGCAAACACCAACCCGCCATCGCCCTCCTCCACCCGGTTGACCATCAGCGCAAACGCCTGGTTTTCCTGGGCGCGGGCCATGATCGCGGTGCGGTGCGTCGGGCCGTAAGGGTCCATGTTGCCGTTGGTGACGATCAGCAGTTCGGCACCCAATTGCGCCAGGGCCCGGGCGGTTTCCGGGAATTCGATGTCGTAGCAAATCAACAGGCCAACCCGCACACCGTTCCACTCACACGTGGCGTAACGGTCCCCGGCCTCGAACACACCACGATCCGATGCCCACAGGTGCGTCTTGCGATATTTCAGCGCGATGCCTTCGGGGGTGATCAGCAGCGTGGTGTTGTAGAAGCAGCCGTTGTCGTTCTCGGCCATGCCGATCACCACGGCGATGTTGCGTTCACGGGCCGCAGCCAGCACCGCGCTGACGGTCGGACCGTCCAGCGGTTCGGCGGTTTCGGCCAACGCCTCGAGGGACGGGAAGCCCATCAGGTGGGTTTCGGGAAACACGATCAACTGCGTATCGGCAGCACAGGCAGCCATCGCCTTCAAAGCGCGTTCGAGGTTGTAAGCCGTGTCGTTGTCACGGCCCGCCAACTGGGCGAGTTCGACTTTCATGGGTATTCCTTGTTCTTGACCAGGCTGGTAGAAAGATTGCCCGGTCGGTGTCTGTGCGCCAGTATGCGCAGCAAGCCACCGGCCGGGAAATCACGCCGCTGGGGTAACCCGATAGGGGTAGAGGCATGACACTTTCGTTAGACGACATCGCGTGGCACCGCTCGGTCGGGCAACTGATCGATGCTCTGGACAAGCCCAATTTCTGGACGCAGCTGGTACGGTTGCTGGATCAGTACGTGACCTTCGACAGCTGGGTAGCGCTGCTTTTCAGCGCCGATCAGCACCCGCAAGTGTTCGCCGAATGCCCGGGCGCGGACGGCAGTCCCGATCAGTTGTTCCAGGATTATCTGCGCGGTTTGTATTTGCTCGATCCGTTCTACATCGCCTGTCGCGAGCAGTCGCGCACCGGGCTCTATCGCCTGTCGGAAGTGGCGCCGGAGCATTTCGAGCTGACCGAGTATTACCAGCGCTACTTTCGTCTGAATGTGGTCGCCGACGAAATCCAGTTCAATTGCCAGCTCGAAGGCGACCGCACGCTGTGCCTGTCACTGGGCAGCAAGCAACGTTTCAGCAGCCAACAGATTGCCTTGCTGTCGCTGATCCAGCCCTGGGTGCTCGGCCTGTTGCGCCAGCGCCTGCCCTACGAAATCAACGAAGTCGTGGCCCTCGCGCCGGCACCGCCGCAAGTCGACTGGCGCGTGCAGCTGGAAGCGTCGGTGCAACAACTCAAAGGCGCGCAATTGACCGCTCGGGAGCTGGATGTCGGGCGTTTGATGCTCAGCGGTTGCTCCAGTAAAGAAATCGCCCGTAAGCTGGAAATCTCTGTCGAAACCGTGAAAGTCCATAAGAAACACATGTACAGCAAACTGGGGATCAAATCCCAGTCAGAGCTGTTTTCGATTTTTCTCCAGGCACAAAATGCCTGATTGCTCAGTGGAATGCTTTTCTGTGGGAGCGAGCCTGCTCGCGATAGCGGTTTCATGTTCAACATTGATGTTGGCTGACCCGGCGCCATCGCGAGCAGGCTCGCTCCCACAGGGGATCTTTGTATCCATGCACCTGCTGTGTTGAACACAATTGAGTCCGAACCCAAGGAAACCGTATGAGCCTGTCACTCCTGAGCCGCTACGCCTTCTTTGCCGTCTGTGTGATGTTTACTCTCGCCAGCCTGCCCTTCCTGGAGCACGACTGGCTCTGGCCGATCACCGCCGTCACCGGCATTCTCAGCCTCGTGGGCCTGTTCGATCTGCTGCAAAACCCTCACGCCGTGCGCCGTAATTACCCGATCCTCGGCAACATCCGCTATCTGGTGGAGGGTATTCGCCCGGAAATCCGCCAGTACCTGCTCGAGTCCGACAGCGACGCCCTGCCCTTCTCCCGGGCTCAGCGTTCGCTGGTCTATTCACGGGCCAAGAACGAAAGCGCCGACAAACCCTTCGGCACCTTGATCGATGTGTATCAGTCGGGTTTCGAATTCATCGGCCATTCCATGCGCCCGGCGCCGTTGAGCGACCCGAGCAGTTTCCGGGTAACGGTCGGCGGCCCGCAGTGCACGCAGCCGTACTCGGCGTCGGTGTTCAACATCTCGGCCATGAGCTTCGGCTCCCTCAGCGCCAACGCCATTCGCGCGCTGAACCAGGGGGCGAAACTCGGCAACTTCGCCCACGACACCGGCGAAGGCAGCATCAGCGCCTATCACCGGGAAAACGGCGGCGACCTGACCTGGGAACTCGGCAGCGGCTACTTCGGCTGCCGCACCGCTGACGGGCGCTTCGACCCGGAACGCTTCGCGGCACAAGCGCAGACGCCCCAAGTGCGGATGATCGAAATCAAGATGAGCCAGGGTGCCAAACCCGGTCATGGCGGGATTCTGCCCAAGCACAAGGTCACCAAGGAAATCGCCGAAACCCGCGGCATCCTGATGGGCGAAGATTGCATCTCGCCGTCGCGGCACAGCGCGTTTTCCACGCCGGTTGAACTGATGCACTTCATCCAGCAGCTGCGCGAACTGTCCGGCGGCAAACCGGTGGGCTTCAAGTTTTGCCTGGGCCATCCGTGGGAATTCATGGGCATCGCCAAGGCCATGCTGGAAACCGGCATCCTCCCGGACTTCATCGTGGTCGATGGCAAGGAAGGCGGCACCGGCGCCGCGCCCGTGGAGTTCACCGACCACATCGGTGTGCCGATGCGCGAAGGCCTGCTGTTCGTGCACAACACGCTGGTCGGCCTGAACCTGCGAGACAAAATCAAACTCGGTGCCAGCGGCAAGATCGTCAGTGCCTTCGACATTGCCAGCGTCCTGGCCATCGGCGCCGACTGGGCCAACTCGGCGCGCGGCTTCATGTTCGCCATCGGTTGCATCCAGTCGCAAAGCTGCCACACCAACAAATGCCCGACCGGTGTCGCCACCCAGGACACCCTGCGCCAACGCGCACTGGTGGTTCCGGACAAGGCCCAACGCGTCTTCAACTTCCACCGCAACACCCTCAAGGCGTTGGCCGAAATGCTTGCCGCTGCCGGGTTGGAACATCCTTCGCAATTGTCGGCCAAGCATTTGGTACGGCGCATGTCGGCAACCGAGATCAAACTGTTCTCGCAGTTGCATGTGTTCTTGAAACCGGGGGAGTTGCTGACAGGTGAAGTGAATGGCGAGTTTTACTCGCGGATGTGGCAGATGGCGCGGGCGGACAGTTTTGAGCCGAATGAGGTGGCTGCCGCGTAAACAACGTTTGAACGCCAACCTCATCGGGAGGTTGGGATTACATCAAGGAAGAACACCATGCTGAAAGTCATCGCTCAGGATTTCATCAAACCCGAACACATTGAAACCGTTCGCCCGTGGTACGCCGAACTGGTCGAGAAGACTCGACTGGGGCCTGATTGCATCGCTTACGACTTATTCATCGATCAAAAAGATCCCGGGCACTTTATCTTCATCGAACAATGGCCGAATCAGGCGGCGCTGGATGCTCATTGCCAGTCGGAGCATTTTCGGCGGCTGGTACCGCAGATCAACGCTTACCAGGCCAGGGATTGCATTGTCGTGCGGATGGATGCGTTCTGACGCCCGCCGTCACCAGTGCAGCGCCTTAATCGGCGCTGGCTCTTTCATGACAATAAAACCGTAATCCCCCAGCAGATAAATTCGGTAGTACAGGTTCTCCACCACCGGTGGATAACCCTGATAACCCACCCTCGTCGCGTTACGTCGCTCCTTCTCCGCAACGACGTTGGTGATGCCCACTTTCGGCAGGTTCTCGGCCAGCATGAAGAAGTCGATGTTCAGCAGATAGTGCAGCACCGGCATTTGCTTGAACGAGCCCGCCGCGCCCCGCAGCCAGTGATCGGAATAGGTCACTGACATGTAGATGCGCTTGGCCTCGAGCAGCTGTCGATTCGACGCGATATCGTGTTCAAGACTTAACAACGCGCTGGCCGCGAAGGCTTTCTGCACGGTCAGCACCCGCCCATAGGCGTACGACAGCGAAAGCATCGCCAGCAGTGGAACCATCAACAACAACGGCAGCCGCTGGTGGATTCGTGCCAGCGCCAGATGGCTCAAATAGAACAACAGCACCAACAGAACCGCGAAGCCCATCAGGGTCCTGGCGCCTTCATTGAAGTCCCGGAAAAACAGCGCCATACCCGACACCAGTAAGGTCACTACCGGTAATGCCAGCACACAGATCAGGCCGATCAGCATCTTGTTCGCTGTGCTGTCCTGACGCGCCACGACGTTGAGCCCCAGGCGAACTGCGCCAGCAATGGCACACAGCAACAACCCCGCGAACACCCAGGCAAATCCGCCGTGAAACAGCAGCACGACTTTTTCCAGCACTCTGGCGATGTTGACGTGCAGTTGCAGCAACGGCTCCGCGGCCCAGTTCAGCAGCAGGGTGCGATTCTGCTGAGTGAACGGATAAGCACTGACGGCGTAAATCAGGCAGCCCAGGAAGGCCTGAGCGATTTTCCAGCCGATCAACTCGCACCACTTCGGCCAGGCCAGTTTGTCATTGGCGCCCCTGAGCACTTCGAGGCAACACAACCCGAGAAACACATTGAAGCTCACCTGATACAGCCCTATCGCCAAGGCAACCAGGAAGGACGGCACCAGCCACTGCTGAATGCGCGAGGGGGGACGAATGGTGATCGCATAGATGACCGCCACCACGCTCAAAGCCATGGCGGGTCCGTCGTATTGATAAGACAGGTTTTGCAGAAAGAATGGGTTGTACCAGAGCGGCAACGGCACCAGGCAGCAAGCAATCGTCGGTTGCGGGTAGTAATGAAACGTCAGACTGGTCAACGCCGCGGCCATGGCCAACGAGGCGATCAACAGTGGCAGCGGAAAGATGTTCGGCGCGGCATTGCTGAAGGTCAGCAGGTTGTAGAACAGCTCGGTGAATAACCGTCCCTGCTCCGCCCAGGCCGAACCGGCCGCGGCCGACAACGATCGCCAGTTGTCGTCGATATACGGATAGTCCGCAAGGATCAGCGGCACCACATACACAAAGGTCGCCAACAGAAAAAACAGCCAGACTTGCCGACGCCCGAGTTCCTTGCTGAAAAAGTCGCTGAACCTGCCCATGCTAAAACCCGAGCCGGTCTTTGCCGCCGACGACGTCTTTCACCACATAGCGCGGCCGATGCTTGGCCTCGATGTAAATGCGGCCGACGTACTCACCGAGGATGCCGATGCCGATCAGTTGCACGCCGCCGAGAAACAGAATGGCCGTCATCAACGACGGGTAACCGGGGACGCTGTTGCCGAAGAAAATCTTGTCCAGCACCATGTACACCGCGTAGAGCACCGCGAAGATCGAAATACCGCCACCGACGTAAGTCCATAAGCGCAACGGCACCGTACTGAAGGAGGTCACGCCTTCCAGCGCCAGGTTCCAGAGCTTCCAGCCATTGAACTTGCTGGTGCCCGCCACTCGCTCGGCTCGCTCGTACTCCACCACCACGGTGTTGAATCCGGCCCATGACAGCACGCCCTTCATGAACAACTGGTGCTCGGGAAGCGCACGAATCACGTTAACCACCTTGCGATCCATCAGCCGGAAATCCCCGACGTTTTCTTCGATGCGGGTGTAAGCGATACGGTTCAGCACACGGTAGAACAGCGACGCGCTGTGGCGTTTCAGGTAACTGTCGGCGGTGCGATCCCGGCGCTTGGCGAGCACCACATCCGCGCCTTTTTGCCATTCGCCAATCAACCGCGGGATGACGCTGATCGGGTCCTGCAAATCGACATCCATGGGAATCACCGCATCGCCGGTGGCATATTCCAGGCCGGCGAACAACGCTGGTTCCTTGCCGAAGTTGCGCGAGAAGTTGATCAGCAATACCTGTTCATCGACCTGCGCCAGGGCCTTGACCTCCTCAGCCGTCCGGTCGGAACTGCCATCGTTGATGAACACGATTTCGATCTCAGCCTGGTCAAGCCTCAACTCGCGACGCACGGCCTGATAAAACAGACTGATCGCCTGTTCTTCATTGAATACCGGAACGATCAACGAGACTTTCATGCGTTACGCTCGCGAAAGACCACGTACTTTGAAAACAGAAAGCCAAGCACCAGGCTCAATGCCGAAAAGATAGCCACCGTCAGCAGGCCGTGAAGTCTCCACACGTCGCCTGCATGGCCGACACCCAGACTCAGCGCCCCCATGGCTCCCAAGAATAGAAGATAACCGCCGACCGACGCCTTGGCATCGAAGGTGTACAGCGCGTTCATGTAGAAGGAAAACGAGGCAGCCACGCAGAAGGCAGCCAGGTTACTGACCGCCTGACTGAGGCCGGCCCCCACGCTCAGCAGGAAGAAGATTTGCCAGTGGATCAGCGTGTTGGCGACCCCGACCACCGTGTAGCTGGAAAATCCTTTCCACAAAAGCTTCATGGTGACCCTCCTGTTTCACGTCATAAAACTTTGAACCTGTCTACTGTCAGAAATCACAGGCCTGAGCGCCTTTCAGACCAGCGGTTAAGGCTTTCCTCACGCCAGGAGACATCCCGTAATATCCCGGTTTTGCAATTACCTGCGAATCACGCCACCCTGCGCGCCGCCGATATGCGGCGCGCAACCTTTGGCGCCTTCGGCTACTCCTTATTCTCAACACCCGTTCACGAGCCCGCCGTCATGACGTTTGAGCGCGATCACCGAATCGACTTTTTTCGCGGCCTGGCACTGATCTTCATTTTTTGGGATCACGTGCCTCACAACCCCCTTGGCCAAATCACTCTGCGCAATGTCGGTTTCAGCGATGCCGCAGAAATATTCGTGTTTCTCGCCGGCTACGCGGCCGTTCTGGCCTACGGCAAAATCCTTGCGCGCGATGGCTACCTTATCGCCTGCGTGAAGATTCTGCGGCGCGCCTGGGTGCTCTATGTGGTCCATATTTTCCTGCTGGCCATGCTGATGGGCATCGTGTTCTTCGCCAACAGCCATGTGGAAACCCGCGATCTGGTGGAGGAAATGGGCCTGCATCACTTCATCACCAACCCCCAGCAAGCGTTGACGGATGAGTTACTGCTGCGCTTCAAACCGAACCTGATGGACCCGCTGCCGTTGTACATCGTGCTGCTGGCGGGATTGCCACTGGTCCTGCCGTTGCTGGTGCGCAAGCCGTGGGCGGTCGTCGCGGTGTCATTGGCGGTGTACTGGCTGGCACCGCGGTTTGGCTGGAACCTGGCGGCCATCAAGGACGGTGTGTGGTACTTCAACCCGGTCACCTGGCAACTGCTGTTTATCCTCGGCGGCTTTGCGGCGATTCACGGGCTGCGGCCACGGTTGCCCGACACTCGCCCGCTGTTGCGCCAGCCCTTGTTTGTCAGCGCGGCGGTGTACGTGGTGGTGACCGGCGTGATTACTGTCTCCTGGCGGTGGCCGGAAATACACGATGCCCTGATGCCAGCCAGCCTGAGCAACCTGCTGTACCCGATCAGCAAGACCGATCTGTCGCCGGTCCGTCTGCTGCACTTCCTGGCGCTGGCTTATGTCACCGCCAGGCTCTTGCCCGGCAACGGCTGGACGCAAAACTGGCTGGCGCAGCAATGCTGCCGCATGGGGCGCTACTCACTGGAAGTTTTCTGCCTCGGCGTGCTGTTGGCGCCCTTGGCGGACATGCTCAACGCCCTGACCGACGATGCGTTTGCCATGCAGGTTTTCACCGCGTTGGTGGGGGCCGGGGTGATGGCGTTGCTGGGGGCGTGGCTGGACTTCAATAAACGCCTGAATCGATCAGTGCAAACCGCGACAGCCTGAAATGCAAAAGCCCCGGCCAATGGACCGGGGCTTTTTCATTTCAAGCGTTACGCCTTACGAAGCCGAACGCACCGCACCCTGTGACACATTGGTCGGTTGCAGCTTGAACACGTAGAACAACACCGTCAGCAGGACCAGGAACGCCGGGCCCACATAGAGCGCCACGCGAGTGTCCGGGAAGTACGCCATCAGGCCGACCACCAGCACCAAAAACGCCAGCGCCAGATACGAGCTGACCGGGTACAACCACATCTTGTATTTCAGGCCGGCACACTCGCTGGCGCTCAGGCCTTTGCGGAACTTGAGCTGGGCCAGCAGGATCATCACCCAGGTCCAGATCGCGCCGAAGGTGGCAATCGCCGTCACCCAGACGAACACTTTCTCAGGCACCAGGTAGTTGAGCAGCACGCCCAGCAACAAGGCACCGATCGACAGCAGCAAGGCGCGACGCGGCACGCCGTTGTTCGAGGTCTTGGCGAAACCGGCCGGGGCCTGACCGTTCTGCGCCAGACTGTAGAGCATGCGCCCGGTGCTGAAGATGCCACCGTTGCAGGAAGACAGCGCCGCGGTGATCACCACGAAGTTGATGATGCCGGCGGCAGTCTTGATGCCAAGACGCTCGAAGGTCATCACGAACGGGCTGCCCTGGGTGCCGATTTCGTTCCACGGGTAGATCGACAGGATCACGAACAGCGCGCCGACGTAGAACAGCAGAATCCGCCAGAACACCGAGCCGATGGCATTGGGAATGGTTTTCTGCGGGTTCTTCGCTTCACCGGCGGTCAGGCCGATCATCTCGACGCCGAGGTAGGCGAACATCACCATTTGCAGGGACATCAACACGCCTTGCACGCCGTTGGGCATGAAGCCGCCGTGCGCCCAGAGATTGGAAACCCCCAGCGCCACGCCGTCGTTGCCGAAGCCGAACGCGATCACACCGATACCGCCAACCACCATTGCAATGATGGTGACGATCTTGATCAGGGCAAACCAGAATTCGAACTCACCGAAGGCTTTCACCGCGATCAGGTTGATCGAGCCCATGCTGATCAACGCGGCGAGCGCCCAGATCCAGCGCGGCACATCGGGGAACCAGACGCCCATGTACACCGCCACCGCGGTGATTTCCGCAACGCAGGTCACCAGCCACAGGAACCAGTAATTCCAACCGGTCAGGAAGCCCGCCAATGGGCCGAGGTAGTCTTGAGCATACCGACTGAAGGAGCCAGCGACCGGGTTGTGCACAGCCATTTCGCCGAGGGCGCGCATGATCACCAGGATCGCCAGACCGCCGATGATGTAGGACAGCATGATTGCCGGACCGGCCATCTCGATGGCCTTGGCCGAACCGAGGAACAGACCGACGCCGATACAGGCACCGAGTGCCATCAAGCGAATATGCCGTTCGCCGAGTTCGCGTTTGAGCGGGCCGCCTTGAGCGGTCTCGCCATTGGGCAGGTGATTGCCTGGCATAGGGGTACAACCTCGTCTTGTTATTGGATATGACCACCGAGTGTCGAAGCGCTGACCGGTAAGCCAATGCTTTTCTGAAACCGAGCCTGCTTCGTGGGCAAACCCGTCTTGTAGGACAAAACCTGCAAGATCAGCGGGGCGTGCAGTATAAAAAGCTTCCCACAGGGTTTTTCACTCTATAAACCACAACATTTAGCGAGAACTCTCGGGAAAAGCCGGGTTTACGGAGGGGCATTACCTGCCTTACGTAGGATTATTCGCCAATGAAACGGCGCGGAGTATTGCACGGTAATGGTGCATCGTCATGTCCCTATCCAGCCAGCATTCGCACGGCGATGGCTCTAGCTCAGACCTTTAAGGCGACTCAACCTCTGTGCGGGGACGCTGGATACAGCGTCCGGGCAAGGGTGAGGTTTGCAGGTCGTGGTCCGGCCGATGGCAGACAGCATTGCCGATGAGATTCGCTTGGCAATGCCTGCGTTGGGGCGCATCGCGAGCAAGCTCGCTCCCACAAAAAGCAAAGCAGCGCATACCCGCCTCGCTTCTCACCACTCAACAGGCCGAGCGTTAGCTCGCCTGCAGCTCTTGATCTTGATCCACCCGCCCCATCATGCCCTGAGCCTCTCCGTCAACCCGAAGCAGACCGGAGGGCAGTGTCCCCGGATGGATACCGGAACGAAGGAACGCCGAGCCTAAGCGAGGGGCCGGACGCTCGGGGCGAGCCTTTTTTTGCTTACTTWWTTTTGGCGTTTC
>NZ_LMCV01000016.1:0-152568 GCF_001424925.1 Pseudomonas sp. Root329
GCAATAGCTACTTTGTTCATGGCAACGGTCTCCGGTGAGCCCCCTGTGAAAGCTTAGTGGGCGATCACAGAGGGCAGCGGGGGTAGCCATTTCATTATTTGGGCAGTGCCTAGCTTTAGCCTTTCACTGCTTTCCAGAGTTTGCCGGCAACCATCACACCCGCCAACACCACCGCACCCGCCACAATCCCCGCCACCGCATTCAGCAACGTCGGCACGATAAACCCGGCACCGCCCGCCCCTGCGCTGACACTCTCAATCCAGTGATGAACCACCGGCACGCCGTGGGTGAGAATTCCGCCACCCACCAGGAACATCGCCGCCGTGCCGATCACCGACAGGCTTTTCATCATGTACGGAGCCGCACGCAGAATCCCGCTGCCAATGCTTTTGGCCATCTGTCCAGGCTTCTGGGTCAGCCACAAGCCGAGGTCGTCGAGTTTGACGATGCCAGCCACCAGGCCATACACACCAATGGTCATGACGATGGCAATGCCCGAAAGCACGATGACTTGTTGGGTCAGCGAGGCATCCGCCACGGTGCCCAGGGTGATTGCGATGATTTCTGCAGAGAGAATGAAGTCGGTGCGGATGGCGCCTTTGATCTTGTCCTGCTCGAACGCCACCAGATCGACCGCCGGATCAGCCACGGCCTCGACCAGCTCTGCATGCTCGGCCTGGTCTTCAGCCTTGCTGTGCAGGAATTTATGGGCCAGTTTTTCGAAACCTTCGAAACACAGGTAAGCGCCGCCGATCATCAACAACGGCGTGACCAGCCACGGAATGAACGCACTGATGGCCAACGCCGAGGGCACCAGGATCAGCTTGTTGAGAAACGAGCCCTTGGCCACCGCCCACACCACCGGGATTTCCCGCTCGGCACGCACACCGGAAACCTGTTGGGCATTGAGCGCCAGATCGTCGCCGAGCACGCCAGCAGTCTTCTTGGCGGCCATTTTGGTCATCAACGCCACATCGTCGAGTACCGCGGCAATGTCGTCGATCAGCAACAGCAAACTGCTTCCTGCCATGAATCAGGTTTCCTTCTTGAATGAATGCCGCGCAGCATAGCGCGGCCGGGTACCGCACGGGGCATTCTTGAGCGCCGCGCGAGGCCGGTGCTACCATGCGCAACCGCCAGAACAGGCAAGGAACCCCCTGGTTTATGAGCACCATCCGCGAGCGCAACAAAGAACTGATCCTGCGTGCCGCCAGTGAAGAATTTGCCGACAAGGGCTTCGCTGCGACCAAAACCAGTGACATCGCAGCCAAGGCGGGATTGCCCAAGCCCAACGTCTACTACTACTTCAAATCCAAGGAAAACCTCTACCGCGAGGTCCTGGAAAGCATCATCGAACCGATTCTGCAGGCCTCGACACCGTTCAACGCCGACGGCGTGCCCAGTGAAGTGCTGAGCGGCTACATCCGCTCGAAAATCCGCATCTCCCGCGACCTGCCCTTCGCCTCCAAGGTGTTCGCCAGCGAAATCATGCATGGCGCGCCGCACCTGAGCGCTGATCTGGTTGAACGGCTCAACGGCCAGGCCAAGCACAACATCGACTGCATCCAGACCTGGATCGACCGCGGCCAGATCGCCCCGATCGACCCCAACCACCTGATGTTCAGCATCTGGGCCGCGACCCAGACCTATGCCGACTTCGACTGGCAGATTTCCGCGGTGACCGGGAAGGCCAAGCTCGATGAGGCCGACTATGAATCGGCGGCGCAGACGATTATCCGGTTGGTGCTCAAGGGGTGTGAGCCGGACTGATACACCGCGGCGCCCTCTTCGCGAGCAAGCCCGCTCCCACATTGGATCTTCGGTGTTCACAAATCCCCTGTGGGAGCGGGCTTGCTCGCGAAGGGGGCAACGCGGTCCTGAGACTAAAGCCAAATGGCATCCCACAGCGGATAGTCGCCAAGCTTCTCCACCAGCCCCGCCCGCAATGGGTTGGCGACAACATATCGAGCAAACTTCACCAAATCTTCCTCTCGCCGCACCGCATGATCATGAAAGCTCTGCTGCCAAAGACTGCCTGCCCTGCCAGTGGCGGCATTGATTGCTCGAGTACTTAACGATTTGGTCTGGCACATCAACTGGCCCAGCGACCCTTTTTGCAACTGGACAAGCCAATGAAAATGATCAGGCATGACGACAAAGGCCAAAGAGTCGGCAAACCCTTGGTCCTGTGCTTGTTTGAATTGGTGTACGACCAATCTTCCCAACGTGAAACCCCTGAAAACCGGCTCCCGCTTCAGGGTATTGGCAGTCAGGAGATAGATCCTGTTTTGCTCGGCATAGCGGCCGATTCGCAGGCGATGCGAAGCTGACAGTTCAGGCATTCCTTTGCCTTCTCTAACGATGAATTCATGAGAAGGCTAGACCTGCGAATGCTTGAGGGTGCGGCAGACTTTTAGCTGGATGTGTCCGGGAGATTGCCTTCGCGAGCAAGCCCGCTCCCACAGTGGGTTGGCGGTGTTCACACAATTTGTGTCCACCACCGAACCAGTGTGGGAGCGGGCTTGCTCGCGAAAGCGGTAGATCAGTCACTACATAATCAAGCAGTCACCCCCGCATCCGCCTGCAACCCCAACGCCTCGATTGCATTGATCGCACATTGCTCATCAACATCGGATAGATCCCCGCTGATACCCACCGCCCCCAGCACGTTCCCGTCCTGATCCCGAATCAATACACCGCCCGGTGCCGGGACGACGCTGCCCTGCCCCAGACTGTTCAAAGCGGCGATAAACGCCGGTCGTTGTTGTGCGTCCAGCGCCAGCAGGCGTGAGCCTTTGCCCAGGGCGATGGCGCCCCAGGCTTTGCCGATGGCGATCTGCGGTCGCAGCAGGCTGGCGCCGTCTTCACGCTGCAGGGTGACCAAGTGTCCACCCGCATCCAGTACTGCGATGGTCAATGGAGCCGCCGAGATTGCACGCCCTGCGGAAATAGCCTGATTGGTCAGGTTGACTGCGACTTTCAAGGTTAAAGCGCTCATGGTGCCGTCCTCATTTTGTTATAGGGAAAGCTACTGGACTGCGTTTTGTTCAGAAGTCCGATGCAACAAATAGAACACAATGAGTTATTTTTTTGTATACAATAATTTTCGAAAAGCGCCACATGCGACGAAAAGCCACAGTAGATCGGGCTTCCGACGAATGAAACGTCCGCTTGAGAAAATGGATTGACCTGCGCCGTCCGCCGTGAATACACTCTGCGCAAAGCCACTTGTATACAATTACAAAACGTAAGAGGCACAAAACCATGAGCAAAATGAGAGCAATCGAAGCCGCCGTTCTGGTGATGCGCCGTGAAGGGGTTGATACCGCTTTTGGCATCCCCGGCGCCGCGATCAACCCGCTGTACTCCGCCTTGCAGAAGGTCGGTGGCATCGATCACGTCCTTGCTCGCCACGTTGAAGGCGCCTCGCACATGGCCGAGGGCTACACCCGCACCAAGGCCGGCAATATCGGCGTGTGCATCGGCACTTCCGGCCCGGCCGGTACCGACATGGTCACCGGGCTCTACAGCGCCTCGGCCGACTCGATCCCGATTCTTTGCATTACCGGCCAGGCACCCCGCGCCCGTATGCACAAGGAAGACTTCCAGGCTGTCGACATCACCTCGATCGTCAAGCCAGTGACCAAGTGGGCAACCACCGTCATGGAGCCGGGCCAGGTGCCTTACGCGTTCCAGAAAGCCTTCTACGAAATGCGCTCCGGCCGTCCAGGCCCGGTGCTGATCGATCTGCCGTTCGACGTGCAGATGGCTGAAATCGAATTCGACATCGACGCCTACGAACCACTGCCGCTGGCCAAGCCAACCGCTAACCGCGTGCAAATCGAGAAGGCGCTGGCCATGCTCGACCAGGCCGAGCGTCCGTTGCTGGTGGCCGGTGGCGGCATCATCAATGCCGACGCCAGCGAGTTGCTGGTGGAGTTTGCCGAGCTGACCGGTATCCCGGTGGTCCCGACCCTGATGGGCTGGGGCACCATTCCGGACGATCACCCGCTGATGGTGGGCATGGTTGGCTTGCAGACTTCGCACCGCTACGGCAACGCGACCATGCTCAAATCCGACATGGTGCTGGGTATCGGTAACCGTTGGGCCAACCGTCATACCGGTTCGGTCGACGTGTACACCGAAGGCCGCAAGTTCATTCACGTCGACATTGAAGGCACTCAGATCGGCCGCGTGTTCACCCCGGACCTGGGCATCGTTTCCGACGCCGCTGCCGCGCTGACCGTGTTCATCGAAGTCGCTCGCGAATGGCAAGCCGCCGGCAAGCTGAAAAACCGCAGCGCCTGGCTGCAAGACTGCCAGCAGCGCAAATCCAGCCTGCAGCGCAAGACTCACTTCGACAACGTGCCGGTCAAGCCGCAACGCGTTTACGAAGAGATGAACCAGGTGTTCGGCAAAGACACGTGCTACGTCAGCACCATCGGTCTGTCGCAGATTGCCGGCGCGCAGTTCCTGCACGTCTACAAACCGCGTCACTGGATCAACTGCGGTCAGGCAGGTCCTCTGGGCTGGACCATTCCTGCAGCGCTGGGCGTGGTCAAGGCTGATCCGACCCGTAAAGTTGTGGCGCTGTCGGGCGACTATGACTTCCAGTTCATGATCGAAGAGTTGGCGGTGGGCGCGCAGTTCAAGCTGCCGTACATCCACGTGGTGGTGAACAACTCGTACCTGGGGCTGATTCGTCAGGCTCAGCGCGGTTTCGACATGGATTACTGCGTGCAGCTGTCCTTCGACAACCTGAACGCTCCGGAACTCAACGGTTACGGTGTCGACCACGTCGCGGTCGCTGAAGGCCTGGGCTGCAAGGCGCTGCGTGTGTTCGAACCGAGCCAGATCCAGCCTGCCCTGCGCAGGGCTCAGGAGCTGATCGAAGAGTTCAAGGTGCCGGTGATCGTCGAGATTATTCTGGAGCGTGTGACCAATATTTCCATGGGCACCGAGATCAACGCCGTCAACGAATTCGAAGACCTGGCGCTGGTCGGCAACGATGCGCCAACCGCGATTTCGTTGCTCGATTAAGTTGACCTGATACCTGTAGCAGCTGCCGAGGCACGAGGCTGCGTTGCGTGTCCGCAGGACCGCCGTCGGGGGCCGCTTCGCAGCCCAACGCAGCCTCGTGCCTCGGCAGCTGCTACAGGCACCTATTTTTAACGGGAGACAACCATGCCGCGTTTCGCAGCCAACCTGTCCATGCTGTTCACCGAGCAGGATTTTCTTGCCCGTTTTGAAGCTGCCGCCAAGGCCGGCTTCAGCGGTGTCGAATACCTGTTCCCTTACGATTTCAGCTCCGCCGAGATCAAAGCCAAGCTCGATGCCAATGGCTTGACCCAAGTGTTGTTCAACCTGCCGGCCGGTGACTGGGCCAAGGGCGAACGCGGTATCGCGTGCCTGCCGGACCGGGTTGAAGAGTTCCGCGCCGGTGTCGATCTGGCGATTGCCTACGCGAAAGTGTTGGGCAACACCCAAGTCAACTGCCTGGCCGGTATTCGCCCACAAGGCATCGACGATGCCACCGTGGAAAAAACCTTCGTCGCCAACCTCAAGTACGCCGCCGACAAGCTGCAAGCGGCGGGTATCAAGCTGGTGATGGAAGCGATCAACACCCGCGACATCCCGGGTTTCTACCTGAACAACACCGCGCAAGCCCTGTCGATTCGCGAACAGGTCGGCAGCGCCAATCTGTTCCTGCAATACGACATCTATCACATGCAAATCATGGAGGGCGACCTGGCCCGCACCATGGCTGCGCACCTGGGCGAGATCAACCACATCCAGTTGGCCGATAACCCTGGGCGCAACGAACCGGGCACCGGTGAAATCAACTACCGCTTCCTGTTCGAACACCTGGACCGCATCGGTTATCAGGGTTGGGTTGGCTGCGAATACAAGCCGCTGACCACCACTGAAGCGGGTTTGGGCTGGCTCAAAACCCACAACGCAATCTGACGCAGATCCCTGTGGGAGCGGGCTTGCTCGCGAATGCGGTGTGTCATTCAGCATTCACGTCGACTGACACACCGCATTCGCGAGCAAGTCGGATCGCCGCACCGCCGCTCCCACACAAAGCGCTCCCCCTATTTGCTTGAGCAACACAAAAACAAGAGGATTTTCTCATGGCTAAAATCGGATTTATCGGCACCGGCATCATGGGCCACCCAATGGCGTTGAACCTGCAGAAAGCCGGTCACAGCCTGTTCCTGTCGGCGCACCACGACCCTGCTCCTGCTGACCTGATTGCCGGTGGCTCCGTCGCCCTGGCGAACCCGAAAGAAGTCGCGCAAGAAGCCGAATTCATCATCGTCATGGTGCCGGATACCCCGCAGGTCGAAGACGTGCTGTTCCGCGCCGACGGTATTGCGGCCGGTGTTGGCAAAGGCAAAGTCGTGATCGACATGAGCTCGATCTCGCCAACCGCCACCAAAGCCTTCGCTGCCAAAATCAACGAAAAAGGTGCTCAGTACCTCGACGCGCCTGTGTCTGGCGGTGAAGTCGGCGCCAAGGCCGCGACCCTGAGCATCATGGTCGGCGGCGATGCCGATGCCTTCGAACGCGTTCTGCCGCTGTTCCAGGCGATGGGCAAGAACATCACGTTGGTGGGCGGCAACGGCGACGGTCAAACCGCCAAAGTGGCTAACCAGATCATCGTGGCGCTGAACATCCAGGCCGTGGCCGAAGCCCTGCTGTTTGCTTCGAAAAACGGTGCCGATCCAGCCAAGGTCCGTGAAGCGCTGATGGGCGGTTTCGCATCCTCGAAGATCCTCGAAGTGCATGGCGAACGCATGATCAAAGGCACCTTCGACCCAGGCTTCCGCATCAGCCTGCACCAGAAGGACCTGAACCTGGCCCTGGCCGGCGCACGCGAGCTGGGCATCAACCTGCCGAACACCGCCAACACCCAGCAAGTGTTCAGCACCTGCGCGGCCATCGGCGGCAGCAACTGGGACCACTCGGCGCTGATCAAGGGCCTGGAACACATGGCGAATTTCTCGATTCGCGATAAGTAAGCCCTGCACAAAACCCTGTGGGAGCGGGCTTGCTCGCGAAGGCGGCTGTTCAGTCAATGAATAGGTTGACTGACACACCGCTTTCGCGAGCAAGCCCGCTCCCACAAGGATCCGAGTTGCTCCAACTCCAATAACAAGAAATCCGGGAGCCCGCCATGTCGGTCAATCCGCAACAATTCCTGCGCGAGCTGTTTGGCACAGCCATCGACGCGGCCCATCCGCAGCAAGTCCTCGAAGCCCATTTGCCCAAAGATCGCAGCGGTCGGGTGATCGTCATCGGCGCCGGCAAAGCCGCCGCGGCCATGGCTCAAGTGGTGGAGCGTTGCTGGCAGGGTGAAGTATCAGGTCTAGTGGTGACGCGTTACGGTCACGGCGCCCCGTGTGAAAAAATCGAAGTGGTTGAAGCCGCTCACCCGGTGCCCGATGCTGCCGGTCTGGCGGTCGCCAAACGCGTGTTGGAACTGGTCAGCAATCTGACTGAAGACGACCGAGTGATCTTCCTGCTCTCGGGCGGTGGCTCTGCCCTGCTGGCGTTGCCCGCGGCCGGCATCACCCTGGCCGACAAGCAGTCGATCAACAAAGCCCTGCTCAAATCCGGCGCCACCATCGGCGAGATGAATTGCGTACGCAAGCACCTCTCGGCGATCAAGGGCGGCCGCCTCGGCAAAGCCTGCTGGCCTGCCACTGTTTATACCTATGCGATTTCCGATGTACCGGGCGACCTCGCCACGGTCATCGCCTCAGGCCCTACCGTGGCCGACCCGAGCACCTCCGCCGAAGCGCTGGCGATCCTCAAGCGCTACAACATCGAAGTCCCGACCTCGGTGCGCAACTGGCTACAGAGCCCGGAATCGGAGACGGTCAAACCCGGCGATCCGAGCCTGGCGCGCAGTCACTTCCAATTGATCGCCCGTCCGCAGCAGTCGCTTGAAGCCGCTGCGGTGAAAGCGCGTCAGGCCGGTTTCAGCCCGCTGATCCTCGGCGACCTGGAAGGCGAATCCCGCGAAGTAGCCAAGGTTCACGCCGGTATCGCCCGTCAGGTCGTGTTGCACGGTCAACCATTGGCGGCGCCTTGCGTGATCCTCTCGGGCGGTGAAACCACGGTCACCGTCCGCGGTAATGGCCGTGGCGGACGCAACGCCGAATTCCTGCTGAGCCTGACCGACAGCCTCAAAGGCCTGCCCGGTGTCTACGCGCTGGCCGGCGACACCGATGGCATCGATGGCTCCGAAGACAACGCCGGCGCAATCATGACCCCGGACAGCTACGCCCGCGCCGCCGCCCTCGGCCTGAGCGCAAGCGACGAGTTGGACAACAACAATGGCTACGGCTATTTCGAGGCGCTGGATGCGCTGATCGTCACTGAGCCGACCCGCACCAACGTCAACGACTTCCGTGCCATCCTGATTCTCGAGAGCCCTAAAAATGACGCCTGACAAGAAGGTTAAAATCCTCGCCACCCTCGGTCCTGCCACTAACGGGATCGACGACATCCGTGAGCTGGTGCAGGCCGGGGTCAACATCTTTCGCCTGAACTTCAGCCATGGCGATCACGCCGACCACGCTCAGCGCTATCAGTGGATTCGTGAAGTCGAGCGCCAGCTGAATTATCCGCTGGGCATTCTGATGGACCTGCAAGGCCCGAAACTGCGGGTCGGCAAGTTCGCCGAGGGCAAGGTGCAACTGCATCGCGGTCAGGCCTTGCGGCTGGATCTTGATCCGACGCCGGGCGATGAACGCCGGGTCAACCTGCCTCACCCGGAAATCATCGCTGCACTCGAACCGGGCATGGACCTGCTGCTGGACGACGGCAAGTTGCGTCTTCGCGTGGTCACCAAGTACTCCGACGCCATCGACACCACGGTGCTGAATGGCGGCGAGCTGTCGGACCGCAAAGGCGTGAACGTGCCGCAAGCGGTGCTGGAACTGAGCCCACTGACCGCCAAGGACCGTCGCGATTTGAGCTTTGGTCTGGAGCTGGGTGTGGACTGGGTCGCGCTGTCGTTTGTGCAGCGCCCGGAAGACATTCGCGAAGCGCGTAAACTGATCGGCGACAAAGCGTTTTTGATGGCCAAGATCGAGAAACCATCGGCGGTGACTCAATTGCGCGAGATCGCCGAATTGAGTGACGCGATCATGGTTGCTCGCGGTGACTTGGGCGTGGAAGTACCGGCCGAAAGCGTGCCGCAGATTCAGAAAAACATCATCACCATCTGCCGTCAGCTCGGCAAACCGGTGGTGGTGGCGACCCAGATGCTCGAGTCGATGCGCTTCTCCCCCGCCCCGACCCGTGCCGAGGTGACCGACGTTGCCAACGCCGTGGCCGAAGGTGCGGATGCGGTGATGCTGTCGGCGGAAACCGCGTCCGGCGAGTACCCGCTGGAAGCTGTGCAGATGATGAGCAAGATCATTCGTCAGGTGGAAAATGGTCCGGACTATCAGGCGCAACTGGATGTGAGCCGGCCTAAGGCTGAGGCGACTGTTTCCGATGCGATCAGCTGCGCGATTCGTCGCATCAGCAACGTGCTGCCGGTGGCGGTGCTGGTGAATTACAGCGAGTCCGGCACCTCGAGTTTGCGTGCGGCGCGGGAACGGCCGACGGTGCCGATCCTCAACCTGACGCCGAACCTGCAAACCGCTCGCCGGTTGACGGTGGCGTGGGGCGTGCACTCGGTGGTTAATGATCGGCTGCGGCAGGTGGATGAGGTGTGCTCGACGGCGCTGGAGATTGCCCAGGCGCAGGGCATGGCCAAACGTGGCGACACGTTATTGATCACGGCGGGTGTGCCGTTTGGGCAGCCGGGGTCGACTAACTCCTTGCGCATAGAGACGTTGATCTAGCGCCTGTACCGGCCTCTTCGCGAGCAAGTCGAATCGTCGCACCGCCGCTCCCACATTTAATCTGTGATCGACACAAAACTAATGTGGGAGCGGCGGTGCGACGATTCGACTTGCTCGCGAAGCAGGCAACTCGGTCCCCCAGACACACCACAGACCTCATCATGCCTGCCAACCACTTCAACACCCACTGCCCCGACTGGGCCACTGCCCTGCTCAACGGCTTCAGCCAGATCTTTCTCCAGCGCCATCCGCTGTGCGGTCTGCTGTGCCTGTTGGCCATTCTTTTCACCGCGCCCGCCCTGCTCGGCGGTGCACTGCTGGGCGGTGTCGCCGGGTTGCTCACCGCGCAACGACGCGGCTATGCCAAGGCCGATCGACAGGCCGGGCTCTTCAGTTACAACGGTGTCTTGCTCGGCTTGCTGCTGAGCCTCTACTTCCCGTGGTCAGCGATGTTGCCGCCGCTGATCATCGCCGCGGGCGGCCTGAGCGCGATGTTCACTCAACAGTGGCTCAAACGCGTCCGGGTCAGCCAATACCTGCCCGCCTACACCGCGCCCTTCGTGGGGCTGGGCTGGTTGCTGCTGTGCTTCGCCACGCCCTCGACAAATGCGCACTTGATCGAAATCAACACACTGAACATGCTCACCGCACCACTGAAAGGCCTCGGCCAGGTGATGTTCCTCGATCATCCGCTGGCCGGTGCGATGATTGCCGTGGGTTTGCTGATCGCTGATCGCCGCGCATTCTGCTGGGCGTTGTTGGCGTCTGTCGCGGGCATGGGCTGGAGCATGCTGCATCACGACTTCTATACCGCATTGATCGGCCTCGGTGGCTATAACGCCGTACTCGCCGCCCTCGCCTTCAGCTCGCAGCGCCAGAAGCCTTGGCTGCCCCTGGTCGGTATTGCATCAGCGCTGTTGCTGACGCCAGTGTTTGCCGCCATCGGTCTGCCAACGCTGACCGCGCCGTTCATCCTCGCCTGCTGGCTGATCCGTGCGGGTAATCGAGTGCTACGCCAGACCGCTGTCGACAGTGCGCCTTGTGCTATTGAGCGCCAAACCAAGGGTGGCGCCTGAAAGGGCTGAATCTGCATTCAGCGCAATGGGTCAGTCTTGCAAGCCAATGGCAGATCCGACCGCGCGCCCCAACTTTCATCGTATCCCTGATCGTGGGTGGCGAGGGTTTCGACGACTTCCAGGCAGTTGCCCTGAAGCTGCGTGATGTAGGCCTGAATCATTTGAGGCGGCACGACCTTGTCATTCAAACCGATGAAATGACGTTGCGGCAGCGCACGCAACTTGTCGCGAAACTCCAGAGGTGTCACCGGCTTCGAGAATGGCGCGAGCTGCATCAGCTTCGCCCACTTTACTGGGTCGAGATTCCCGGCAATCGTTTGCACCTGAGTGACGTCGTTACGAGAACCCGCAAGGATCAAGGCAATCGCCGCGCCGCCCGAGTATCCGACCAGTTCGAACTGCTCCACGGCAAAGCGGCTTTTCAGACGATCAAGGGCCGCGTTCATGCTCTCTATGACCAATGGATTGAAACGACCGGAAGTCCACAAATCAGTGTTGCAACCCGGTGATGTCACGAACTGACAAGGGCGCGCCAGATAGGCGCTGGGCCCCCGATCTCCAGCGGCCAATCTCGCCATCAAGGACACGCGAGGGGTCGGATCGATACTCGGTTGAGACCGTGTCGCCCACGCCCGACCATCGCCTTCAATGTAGACACGCAGATGTTTGTAGCCCCCTGGTGGCGGGAGCAAGGCCATGAGTGTGTAAGGTGAACTATCGAGCGTGCCAGGAGTAAGCGAAGTGCCTTGGCTTACCGCCCGCAAATCGACTTTACCCGCGCACCCGCTGAGCCCGAGGAGCGCGAAGCCGATGGCGGCCAGTGCTTTAAACAGGGTTTTAACCTGTTGATCAGACGCAACGGTCCGCCAGCGCGAACCGTTGCAATCCAGTCGATCAAAAAGCGTAGCGCGCTTCAAGGGTAAAGGTGTCGGCGTTAAAACCGGTCTTCGCTTGATAGCTGTAATGGGTCCCCAGGGTTAGAGCATCAATTTGATACTTCACCCCTAAGCGACCTTCATAACTATCACGTACCGGACTGGCTCCCGAGACAATGAAAGGCGAGCCGCCCAAGGTGAAACTGGAGGTCTGATTGATCTGGTCACCGATGAAGTCATGGTAAGCCATCACGCTCGCTTCAGGTGTAAGGGTGCCATTGAGCAATGGCACGTCAGCGGCCATTCGCAACCCGGCACCCAGCTCGCCAATTTCGAAGCGCTGGGCATTGGAGTGCAGGGCGGCCGAAGAGCCATGCTCATTAAAGCTGTCCAGCTGAATATTGGTGTAACGTGCGGCGACACGCGGTTCGACAATCAGTTGGTCAGTGAGTTTGAAGGTATAACCGCTCAAGGCGCTCAGAGCCCATGCGTCACTGTTGTAGCTGGCTTTGGCCACGCTGTCGGCGATATAACGTTTGCTGTCATTGTCATTGCGCCCGTAACTGAGGCTGCCATCGACAAACCAGTTGCGCAGATCCCAGCTACCGTACAGCGTCAATGCGCTGCCCTGTACATCGGTTTTATTTCCGGTGTCGGAAGTGACGTTAGTGTTCAGATACGAATAGGCCAGACCCACGGTGGAATTGGCATTCAGCTTGCCATCTGCCCCCACTGCAATACCGCTGCTGTTGGCCGAGTAACCGACGACTGCATCACGGCTGTCCTGATCCTGATTGCTGCTCAACCCCTGAACCCATACGCCGGTTTCTGCCAGCGAATCCCCTGATGAGAGCCCCGAGCGCAGACCGGACACTCGGTTGCTGATCGCTCCATTCATCATCGCCTGACCCGACACTGCCGCATTGACCGCCCCACCGCTGACTTCCGGAGCCAGTTGCTCGCCGAGCTTTGCCAATTCCTTTTGGGAGGAGGCGTTGGCAAAGGCTTTGAAGACTGCATCATCACTGTTCAATTGTCCCAACGGACCATTCTTGAAGCGATTGAGGATCTCGCGGGTGCTGCGGGAGGTGCCGATGCTCCCCTGCTCTTCATCCACCTGACTGTCACTTTTCAGTGTGACCAGTGCGTTAACAGTCTGGGCATCGGTTGTATAGCTGGCGACGTTCAACAACGAAGACGAACTGGTGACGCTTAACCCGTTGTTCTGCAGGCTGCCGGCCTTGACCAGTGTGTATTGAGTGCCGGCAGCGGTCGGCGTGAAATCACCTGGTTTGGCATTCAATGTCACTTTGGAGGACTGGGCGAAGGTGGCCTTGCCGTCCACCGTCAAATAAGGCGTACCGGGCGTGACGCGATCCGAAAGCAACATATCGATGCCACTGTTGGCACCGACGTTCAGGTCGCCGGTAATCACGACCCCCTGATTTTGCAGATTCAGAGAGCCCGACGTCACAGAAACCGTGCTGTCGATTTTGCTACCGGTGTAATTGGCCTGACCCGCGACATTCACCCCATTGAGGTTGAGCAGATCGCCCTTGATTGCACCGCCGGTCCAGTTCAGTTGCGCCAACCCTGCGCCATCGATGGCCGCTGCATGATTGCTGCGAATTTCGCCACCTTGCTGGTTGATCTCGAACGCTGATGTCTGGTCCGCATCGACCCGGATCGCAACACCGTCCGCAGTGATATTGCCGGCGTTGATAATGCCCCGAGCGCCAGACACAGCATTTTGCGTGAAAGTGGCCCCCCTGAGCTTGATGCCAACGGCGTCTGCACCCGATGCCTCAATAGTCCCGGTGTTGAGCAAATAATCGACTGAACCCTCCCAAAACACGATAGCCTCGGAGTTCTTGCCAACGCTCATGATCGAGCCGCTGTTCTCGATCCTCAACGCGCTGGTTTGGGTCTCGACGTGAAAAGCGGAGGCGTTCTGACCCGTGGCACGAATCGTTCCTGAGTTGAGCAGCCTGCCGGCGATGCTCACGGGAAGCACGCCATGGGAATCCAGAATCAGCCCCGTGGCAGATTCACCCTGCACATCGACAACACCACTGTTGATCAGATCACCGCCAATAGTGGTCCCATGGAGGTAGATACCCTCAGGCTCGCCATAGATATTGGCTCCCGATGCCTGGGTGATGGAGACAGTCCCGGCGTTGATGACATTGCCGGTGATAGTGGTATTGGCGATCTCGATTCCCTCAGCGCTATTCACGTTGGAAAGAGAAAGCTTGCCGGCATTGATGAAGTCACCCTGAATGTTGCTGCCGCTGGTGTTGCGGAAACTGACATCCAGTCCGATCCCGGTCACCGTCGCGCCTTGAGCGTCGAAATTGAAGTCGCCCCGGTTAATGAGTGAGCCCGCGACGGTGTTCTGGAAGAACGTGACACCCGTTTTGTCCGTGTTGCTCTGGCGGGTCCGTTGCCCGGTCAGAGTCAAGGTTTCACTGAGGGTTTGACCACTCCAGTCCTTGAAACCCTGGCCCAGGTCGTACTCGCTGGCAAATACCTGAGCGGTCGAAGCGCTGACAACCATTGCCAGCAGGCTTTTCTTGAAAAACTGACTATCCATATCGCTTCCGTGTGGTTTTGAAACCCATCGCCTGAAATCTGGGCAGCACATCGAGACAAAGGTTCTTGTTCTGTGGGAAGTCGCTATATCGACGAGATAATCAATTTCTTAAGCCATGAACGATTAAAACCGGCTGAACACGGCGTACCTGGCGTCCCGCTTGCGCAATCCTCGCCAATCACCCAGGCTTCTCTGATTTTCGGCTTGGGCAAGACCTTATGGAAAGCAACAACGACTGGCGCCATCGCCTCTACGTCATGATTTTCCAGAGCGATACAGTGGCTGGGCGGCGCTTCGACGGCATCCTGCTGTTGATCATCCTCGCCAGTATTGTGATCGTGATGCTCGACAGCATCGATGCGGTTCACCAGAACTACGCCAACGTGCTGGCGTACATCGAGTGGGGCTTCACGGTCATCTTCGCCATCGAATACGGCCTGCGCCTGTACTGCTCGCCCAAGCCGTTGCGCTATGCGTTCAGCTTTTATGGGCTGGTGGATTTGCTGGCGATCGTGCCCGGCGTTCTTGCGTTGTACTACGCCGATGCGCAGTACTTGCTGATTATCCGGATCATTCGGATGCTGCGGATTTTCCGCGTGCTCAAGCTCAGCCCGTACCTCAAGCAAGCCAACTATCTGATGTCCGCATTGCGCGGTAGCAAGCAAAAGATCGTGGTATTTCTGGTCAGCGTCTGCACCCTGGTGACGGTATTTGGCACCTTGATGTATGTGATCGAAGGCCCGGAGCACGGCTTCACCAGCATTCCCAAAGGCATCTATTGGGCTATCGTCACGCTGACCACCGTAGGCTTTGGCGACATCGTGCCGAAGACGCCGCTGGGTCAGGTGATTTCGTCGTTGGTGATGATCACTGGTTACTCGATCATCGCCGTGCCGACGGGGATTTTTACTGCCGAACTGGCCAACGCGATGCGCGGCGAACAACTGCAACACGACTGCCCGGTGTGCAAGAAAAACAGCCACGAACATGGCGCAGCATTCTGCTCACGGTGCGGTAATCAGCTATTCAAGAAAATGGAATAAGCAAAGTGCTTTTTAATCTTTAAAGGACTATGCGAGCCCCGTTATAGTCGCGGGCAAATTGCCTCACTTTTAAATAAAACTTAAGAACAAGGACTGCGCAGTGAAAAAACTCTTTGGCGCCTCACTTCTGGCCGCTGGCCTGGCACTGACCAGCATGGCTCAGGCCGCACCGACCCTGCTTAACGTTTCCTACGACGTGATGCGCGATTTCTACAAGGACTACAACACTGCCTTCCAGAAACACTGGCAAGCCGAGCACAACGAAAACATCACCCTGCAGATGTCCTTCGGCGGCTCCAGCAAACAGGCGCGTTCGGTGATCGATGGCCTGCCGGCTGACGTCATCACCATGAACATGGCCACCGACATCAACGCCCTGGCGGACAACGGCAAACTGGTCCCGGACAACTGGGTTACCCGCCTGCCGAACAACAGCGCGCCGTTCACCTCGGCCACGGTGTTCATCGTCCGCAAAGGCAACCCGAAAGCCCTGAAAGACTGGCCCGACCTGCTCAAGGACGGCGTGCAGGTGATCGTGCCCAACCCGAAAACGTCGGGTAACGGCCGCTACACCTACCTCTCGGCGTGGGGTTATGTGCTGAAAAACGGCGGTGATGAAAGCAAAGCCAAAGACTTCGTTGGCAAGCTGTTCAAACAAGCGCCGGTCCTCGACACCGGTGGCCGCGCAGCCACTACGACCTTCATGACCAACCAGATTGGTGATGTGCTGGTGACCTTCGAAAACGAAGCGGAAATGATTGCCCGTGAGTTTGGTCGTGATCAGTTTGAAGTGATCTACCCAAGTGTTTCCGCCGAAGCCGAGCCGCCGGTGTCGGTGGTCGATAAAACCGTCGACAAGAAAGGCACTCGCGCTGCTGCCGAGGAATATCTGAAGTACCTGTGGTCGCCGGAAGGTCAGGAGATTGCGGCGGCGAACTACCTGCGTCCGCGTGATCCGGCGGTGTTGGCCAAGTACACCGATCGCTTCCCGAAAGTGGATTTCCTGTCGGTGGAGAAGACCTTTGGTGACTGGCGGACTGTGCAGAAGACTCACTTCAATGATGGCGGGATCTTTGATCAGATCTACAGCGGTCAGTAATTCCTGAGCCCCACGAAAAAGGCGACCTGAGAAGGTCGCCTTTTTTGTGCCCGAACACAAAACTCATGTTCGCTGAAGATCCCCTGTGGGAGCGGGCTTGCTCGCGAAAGGAGTGTGACAGTCAACATAGATGTTGAATGTTATGGCGCCTTCGCGAGCAAGCCCGCTCCCACACCCGCCATTACATCGGCGGTGTCACGCCGTCCTTGCCCGCCGCAATCGACTGAGCCGTCAGCGTCCCATCGGAACTCTGCGTCACAAACGTCACGATCTTCACACCCACCTTCAGCAAACTGCGATCCCCCGGCACGAGGTTCACGATCGGCACATCTTCCGGCACCAGAATCTTCTGCTGCCCGCCCTTGTAGTTGACGGTCAAAACCCGGCCATTGCTGACGACCAAATCACCGACGCTGCCATTGGTCATGCTACTGCCCTTGGCCAAATCAAACGGCCGATGTCCATCACCGCTACCCGCCAGTTCCGGCGGGAAGACATGGACTTCCAGTGCCTTGAGGGTTCCGTCCTCCTGCGGTATGGCAGCCGAGCCGATGTAGCTGCCGGGTTTGATGTCTTCAATATTCGCCAGGGTGACGGCGCGGACTTTGGTGTCCTTGGTCAGGTTGATCACCACGTTTTCACCGCTGTTGACGTGGACTTTCAGCACGTCGGGGCTGACCCCGGTGATTTCGCCGCGAACGCCGATGCGCATGCCTGGCGCGTCAGCAGCCTGGGCAATACCTGCCGTGAACAAGCCGATCAAGGTAACCACTGAAGCGCCGCGAATCAGGTGACGAAACATCGCATTCATGAAAGTGCCTTCCTTTTTATGAAACGTGAAGAGAGAACATAAGCACGCTATCGAACAGGATGTAAGTGAATGTATCATCGGACCTCAATGTTTTGACGCAAGGCTCCTCGATGGACATCACACACGTCCGTCACTCATTCCGCAACGGAATGATTGCTATCACTCCAAACCCTCTTCTGCCCATTCCGATAGCCCTTTAGCCTGCGCGCATTCTCTTTTGCTCAGCGAGACCCGTTATGAACCCAGCGACCCAGGTGCCCCACGGCACCGCAACAATGACCCGAGGCATGGTGCTGCTGTTTGCCTTCTGCTGCGGCGCCATCGTTGCCAACATTTACTACGCCCAACCGATCATCGGCCTGATCGCACCTGACATCGGCCTGACCAGCACCATGGCCAGCCTGATCGTTTCGCTGACCCAGATCGGTTACGCGTTGGGTTTGTTCTTCCTGGTGCCACTGGGTGATCTGCTGGAAAACCGCCGCTTGATGATCATCACCACGGTGGTGGCGATTGCCAGTCTGTTGGGCGCTGCGTTCACCGATCAGCCAAATGTGTTTTTGCTGATCTCGCTGCTGGTGGGGTTCAGTTCGGTGTCGGTGCAGATCCTGATTCCACTGGCCGCGCATCTGGCACCGGAAGAGTCTCGTGGCCGTGTGGTCGGCGGGATCATGGGCGGTTTGCTGCTGGGAATTCTGCTCGCTCGACCGGTGTCCAGTGTGGTGGCTGACCATTTTGGCTGGCGTGCGATGTTTGTGATTGCGGCGGTGCTGATGGCGGCGATCAGCATCGTGTTGGCACTAACGATTCCCAAGCGCCAGCCTGACCACAGCGCTTCTTATGGTCAGTTGCTGGGCTCTCTGTGGACTCTGTTGCGTCAACAACCGGTGTTGCGTCAGCGCGCGTTTTATCAGGGGTGCATGTTCGCCACCTTCAGCCTGTTCTGGACCGCCGTGCCGCTGGAACTGGCGCGCAATCATGGCTTGTCGCAAACCCAGATCGCGATCTTCGCCCTGGTCGGGGCCATCGGCGCCATCGCCGCACCCATTGCCGGTCGACTGGCCGATGCCGGCCACACCCGCATTGCTTCACTACTGGCCCTGCTGTTTGCCAGCCTGAGCTTCCTGCCGGCGTTCATCCATCCGGTCTACAGCGTTATCGGCCTTGCCGTGACCGGCGTGGTGCTCGACTTCTGCGTGCAGATGAACATGGTCCTCGGCCAACGCGCGGTCTACGCCCTCGACGCCAAAAGCCGCAGCCGCCTGAATGCGCTGTACATGACCAGCATTTTTATCGGCGGCGCGTTTGGTTCCTCGGTGGCCAGTGCGGTGTATGAACATGGCGGCTGGTTGTGGATCGTGATTGTGGGTAGTGCGTTTCCGCTGCTGGCGTTGTTGCGGTTCTTGGGTGTTTCAGAGAAGTGTTCGTTGGCTACGGCATAGTCCACCAATAGCTTCGCGGGCAAGGGTTAGGCGCCCGCGAAGGCAATGGTCTCGATTTCACTCAGTGCCGAACCAACTTCTCCATCGCCGCATCTGCCAGAAATGAAGAGCGGCTTTTGACATTGTGCTCACGCACATATCGATCAATGCGCTGAATCACATAGCCGGGCAGCGTCACATTGACCTTCTCGGTTTTGCCCATGTACGGCGCGATGTCCAGCTCAAGCATTCCCCAGCCCATGTCGGCAAAGTCCGGATTGCCACGGTGAGCGGCAGCAGACGTAGGCATGGGAATCGACTCCCCGTCAGCTGCAATCTCCTGAAGCATGATGTGAGCAATCTCGACCGCCGCGTTATAGGCATCTTCAAACGTATCCCCGGCCGTTACGGCGCCTGGAATATCGGGGATCTGAATACCGATGGCGGTGTTCTCGTCGCCCCACTCGATACAGATTGGATATTGCATTATGGATCTCCTGCATAACTGGCTCCCGGGCAATACAACCCGGCTCGCCTCCTGATGCTTTTGACCGTCCCGATCGGCAAATCCTTTTTCGGATGAGGGACGGGTATCGTGTACGGGTTGTATCGGTGTTTGAAGATGTGATGGCTCCCGGTAATCCGATCCAGTATCCACCCGGCCTCCTCCAACTCCTTGATCAATAGCCTGCTCTGCACCACTCGCCTCCTTGCTCAGGCCCAAACAAAAGTAACCCTAGAGTTATCTTTACTCAAGCACAAAAACCCGGAACGCGACGCTCGGTTGTTTTACAGAGTGTGATTGCGGGCCGCGGCATTCTTCCCAAGAATGAATACTTTCGCTCAGCCTGATCCGTTACGCCGAGGTTAACCCGGATTACACTCAGCGTCCTGAGCCTGACGCGATGCTGGATGCGATTCGCGGCTGAACCGATCAAATGCCGCCTGAGCCGCGGCATGTTCTTTCAAGGAGTGTGTAATGACCCGACGTACCTTCCTCATCACCGGCGCCAGCAAAGGTATCGGCCGCGCGGTCGCCGAACATCTGGACCGCGCGGGTCATCGAGTGGTCGGAATCGCCCGATCGCCCGACCTGAGCTTTCCCGGCATTCTGTTTCCGCTGGATCTGAGCGACAGGGCACTGACTCAGGAAGTGCTGGCGGATCTGGCCAGGACTTATGAGTTCGACGGGCTGGTGAATAACGTCGGTCTGGTCCGCCCGCAGGTGCTGGGGGAAATCGACCTCGACACGTTCGACGACGTGATGCGGGTCAACCTGCATTCGGCCTTGCAGGCCACTCAGGCGCTGCTGCCGAACATGCGCGCCAAGGCCTGGGGTCGGGTAGTGAACATTTCCAGCCTGACCGTGCTGGGTATCACGCAGCGCACCGCCTACGCGGCGGCCAAAGCGGCGCTGATCAGCTTCACGCGATCCTGGGCGCTGGAACTGGCGCAAACCGGCGTGACGGTAAACGCCGTGGCGCCGGGGCCGACTGAAACGGAGCTGTTTCGCGCCAACAATCCACCGGGCAGCGAAGGTGAAGCGCGGTATCTGGCCGGCGTGCCGATGGGTCGGCTGGGGCAGCCGCAGGAGATCGCGGCGGCGATTGCGTTTTTGTTGTCCGAGCAGAGCGGGTTTATCACCGGGCAAACCTTGTTTGTCGACGGTGGGTCTTCGATAGGCAAAGCGGCGTTCTAACCAACAACACCCATCAAATGTGGGAGCGGGCTTGCTCGCGAAGACGGACTGACATTCACCATTGATGTCGACTGATACACCGCTTTTCGCGAGCAAGCCCGCTCCCACATTTTGATCTTCACAAGGACTTCGAATGGACCGCCAGGCCGCAATGGAAACCTTCGTCTACGTGGTAGAAACCGGTTCCTTTTCCGCCGCCGCCCAGCGCCTGAATATCGGCCAGCCCGCCGTGTCGAAAGCCATTGCGCAACTCGAATCACGCCTTGCCGTGCAACTGCTGTTGCGCTCGACCCGAGGCCTGACACCTACTGAAGCCGGCCAGGCCTTTTTCGAACGGTCCAAGCGTGCCATCGAAGAAGCGGACGAGGCCGACAACGCTGCTCGCGGTGCCGCCAGCGGCCTGACCGGTAACCTGCGTATCTGCGCCGCCGTGACCTTCGGCCGGCTGCATATCGTTCCGCACCTTGAGCCTTTCCTCGATCTGAACCCGGACCTGAACATCGATTTGATGCTGGACGATCGCAACGTCAATCTGGTGGAAGAAGGCGTCGGAAGAACAGGCAGTAATCATCAACGGTCAAATCCGCGTCAACGCCGCCGAAGGTCTGCGTACAGCCGTGCTCACCCATCAAGGGCTGACCATGGCGTCCGAATGGATGTTTGCACCGGAACTGGCCAACGGCGCGGTCAGGGAAGTGATGAAGGATTGGACGTTGCCGAATCAGGACCTTTGGGCGGTGTTTCCCACGGGCAGAATGGCCAGTGCGAAGGCTCGGGCGTTTGTGGAGTATGTGCAGGGGTTACTGACAAAGGAGGTCTGAGAAACACTCAGAAAGCAAAACGGCGATCTAAGGATCGCCGTTTCTGTCTACTGCCCGAATTGCCGCCCCAACCCACCCGGCACGCCATGGATGTCTGTCTCTTCCCATGGCCCGTTCGGGCTGATCGACCGGCTCCAGCCGTTATCCCAGCGGTAGTACGTGCGCTGGCGGTAGAAGGTGTTGGTCTGATCATCGAGAACGTACACGCCGAGCTTGGCATCCCAATGGCTGTTGCCACCCGGCGGCGGCGCGAAGCTCGCGGAGGTGCGTGGCAGCGGTTTGGCGGGCTTGGCCGGAATGCCCGGCTTACCCGGTGTCGGTGTCGTGGACGGCGTCGGACGCGGCTGCGACGGCGGGATCGGTGGCAGCCGTTCAGGCTGCTGCGGTTGGACCACGCAAGCGCTTAACCCCAAAACCATACTGAGCAGGGTGATACGAGCGATGGCGGTCATAGTGGCGATTCCTGTCATTTGTCCGGGCTGTCGATGGTCAGTGTTTGCTGCGCAGTGGTGCTGCTGGCCAGAGGCTGGCTGCGACCGATCCATTCGCCGGCAGTGGGTTTGCCGGCGCGGGAGATGCGTGCAACCAGTTGGACTTCAGGGAAGTTCGACAGTTTCAACTGCGGCATCATTGCGTCGGCGTCGCCCAGCTCAACGGTCGCCGGCAAGTCGGCCACGGTCAGCCGTTTGGCGGCCAAGGGTGCCGGAGGCCCTGCGGTGGCGCGGGCGAAGATGAATACGCTGTCGCCGGGCTGGACCTTGGCTTTCAGCTCTGGCGCCAGATCCACGCGCACCTTGAGCAATGCCGCAACCTTGGCGGCTGGCGCCTGGGCCACCTTGCCGCCGCTGGCTTCGAGTTTCTCGGTGGCCCGAGTGATGCCGCCTTGCAGCGCGGCGCGGGAACTGTCCTCCGGCGGCAGTTGCACCAGCAGGCGATTCCAGTAGTCGATGGCGTCCTGATAACGCTGGCTTTCAAAGGCAGCAATACCGAGCAACCCAAGACTGGTGACTTCTTTCGGATCGGCTTTGAGTGCTTCGTCGGTCAGGGCCTGAACCTTGTCCGACCACTTCTTGCCATCGGCGAAGTACTGGGCCTGCGCCCATTGGCCCAACAGTTCCGGCTGACGACCAGCCAGGCTCACCGTGCGTTCGAAGATCTTCGCCGCATCGCCAGGGCGATCCTGAGCCATGTAGGTGCGACCGAGGAAATACAGGCCTTCAGCCGAGTCCGGCTGAGCCGCGACTGCACGCTCCAGGCGGCGGGTCATCTCTTCCATCGACTGCGGCGCCTGGGAGAATTCGCGGGTCAGTTCGACCTTGTCGCTCGCCCCGAAATGCAGGTACAGGCCAAGGCCCAACACCGGCACCAGAATCGCCGCCAGCAACGGCCACGGCTTGCCCAGGCGGGATACGCGCGGCGCCTCGACGCCTTCGGTGTCGGCGAGCAATTCACGGGCGGCTTCGGCGCGACCGGTGTCCATTTGCGCGGCGTCGAGAACGCCCTCTTCCTGCTGAGTCTGCAACTCAGCCACGCGTTCCTGATACAGCGCGACGTTCAGGGCCGTACGATCCTCTTCAAGCTGGGCGCGGCGGCCACGCAGAACAGGGATCAGCAGAAAACTCAGGGCAACCAGAAGTAGCAGACCTGCAGCGAGCCAGAAATCAATCATTCTTGGTTTTATCCAACAGGTGGTCGAGGCGCTCACGCTCCTCGGCGGAAAGCTCATCCTTGGTGTCAGCGCGTTGCACGCGACGACGGCGGACGATCACGGCGATGATCACAAAACCGCCCAGCAACAGGCCGGCAGGGCCGAACCAGAGCACAGCAGTCTTGGCGTTCAGAGCGGGTTTGTAGCGGACGAAATCACCGTAGCGGTCGACCATGAAGTCGATGATCTGCTGATTGTCCTTGCCCTCGCCGAGCATGCGAAAAATCTCTTTGCGCAGGTCAGCGGCGATCGGTGCATTGGAATCGGCAATGTCCTGATTCTGACACTTGGGGCAACGCAGCTCTTTGGTCAGCTCGCGAAAACGCTCACGGTCACCTTCTTTGGCGAACTCGTAGGTGTCGATGGCCGCGTGCGCCACGCCGGCCATGCTCAAACCCAATACCGCGGCGGCTATCCAGCGCTTCATGGCTTGGCCTCATCAACCAGCGCCTGATACTTGGCGGCCAGTTTTTCGCGCCAGACCTGTTCGTCGATCACGCCAACGAACTTGTCGCGGATGATGCCCTTGGCGTCGATGAAGAAAGTTTCCGGAGCGCCGTACACACCCAGGTTCAAACCCAAAGTACCTTCATCGTCACGGATGTCCAGCTCGTACGGGTTGTGAAATTCCACCAGCCACTTCAAGGCGTCAGCGTTGACGTCCTTGTAGTTGATGCCGTAGATCACCACGCCCTTCTCGGCCAGTTTATTCAGCACCGGGTGCTCGACCCGGCAAGAAATGCACCAGGTGCCCCAGACGTTAACCAGCGCTGGTTTACCCAGAATGTCCGCCTTGGTCAGGGTTTTGTCGCCCTGCACGGCCGGCAGGGAAAACTCCGGGAACGGCTTGTTGATCATCGCCGAAGGCAGCTCGGCCGGGTCCAGATAGAGCCCGCGGTAAAGGAAAACAGCCACCACCAGAAAAATCACCAGTGGCAACAGCATCAACCAACGTCTCATGCCGTGGCTCCCGTCATGCCCAGTGCTTCACGCACACGGCTTTTCACCTTGACCCGGTAACGGCGATCCAACGCCGCCAGCAACCCGCCCAAACCGGTGAGCAGACCACCGAACCAGATCCAGCGTACGAACGGTTTGACGTGGACGCGAACGGCCCAGGCGCCATCGCCCAACGGTTCGCCGAGTGCGACGTAGAGGTCGCGGGTGAAACCAGCGTCGATCCCGGCTTCGGTCATCACCGAGTTCTGCACGGTGTAGAGGCGTTTTTCCGGGTGCAGCACGCTGACTTCCTTGCCGTCGCGGATCACCCTTACGGTGCCTTTGTCGGAGGTGAAGTTCGGGCCTTCGAAGTGCTTGGCGCCTTCGAACACGAAGTGGTAACCGGCCAGGTCCATGGACTCACCCGGCGCCAGACGCAGGTCGCGCTCGGCACTGTTCTGGCTCGACAGCACGACGCCGAGGGCACACACGGCGATGCCGAGGTGAGCGACCTGCATGCCCCAATAACTGCGGGTCAGGGTCGGCAGGCCTTTGATCAGGCCTTTGTGGCGAGTCTTGTCGAAGATGTCACGCACACCGGCCAGTAATACCCAGGCAGCGAGCATGAAGGTCGCGATCACCGCCCAGTTGAAATCGCCATAAGCGACACCCGCTACCACGGCTAAAGCGGCGCTGCCGAGCAACACCGGCGTCAGCATGCTCACCAGCCATTTGACCGGAGTGTCTTTCCAGCGCACCAGCATGCCGACTGCCATCACCATCATCAGCAAGGCCATCAACGGGATGAACAGTGCGTTGAAGTACGGCGGGCCGACCGACAGCTTGGCGCCGGTCATCGCATCGAGAATCAGCGGATACAACGTGCCCAGCAAAATCATCGAGGCCGCCACCACCAGCACCAAGTTGTTACCCAGCAGCAGAGTTTCCCGGGACCAGAGGTTGAAGCCAACGTGGCTCTTCACCACGGGAGCGCGCAGGGCAAACAGCGTCAGCGAGCCACCGACCACGAACAGCAGGAAAATCAGGATGAACACACCGCGCTCAGGGTCGGACGCAAAGGCGTGAACCGACGTCAGCACGCCGGAACGCACGAGGAAGGTCCCCAGCAAGCTCAGCGAGAAGGCAGCGATGGCCAGCAACACGGTCCAGCTCTTGAACACGCCACGTTTTTCCGTGACCGCCAACGAGTGAATCAGCGCCGTACCCACCAGCCAAGGCATGAAGGAGGCGTTTTCCACCGGATCCCAGAACCACCAGCCGCCCCAGCCGAGTTCGTAGTACGCCCACCATGAACCGAGGGTGATGCCGATACCGAGGAAAGCCCAGGCGACGATGGTCCACGGGCGGGACCAGCGGGCCCACGCCGCATCAAGACGACCGCCCAGCAATGCAGCGATGGCGAAAGCGAACGCCACGGAGAAACCGACATAGCCCATGTACAACATCGGCGGGTGAACGATCAGGCCGATGTCTTGCAGCAAGGGATTGAGGTCACGACCGTCCGCAGGAATCTGCGGCAGGATGCGGGCGAAAGGGTTCGAGGTAAGGATCAGGAACAGCAGGAAGCCGGTGCTGATCATGCCCATCACCGCCAAAACCCGCGCCAGCATCACTTGCGGCAACTGCCGGGAGAACACCGACACCGCGAAGGTCCAGCCGCCGAGGATCAACGCCCACAGCAGCAACGACCCTTCGTGAGCGCCCCACACCGCGCTGAACTTGTAGTACCACGGCAAGGCGCTGTTGGAGTTGCTGGCGACGTAGGCGACGGAGAAATCGTCGGACATGAAGGCGTAAGTCAGGCAACCGAAGGAGAACAGCAGAAACGCGAACTGGCCCCAAGCCGCTGGTTGAGCGAGGCTCATCCACAAGCGGTCACCGCGCCAGGCACCAAGCAACGGCACCACGGCCTGAACCAGCGCGAAACACAGCGCCAGAATCATGGCCAGATGGCCGAGTTCAGGAATATAGAGTCCGGACGTCATCGATCAACCCTCCTTCGCGGGCGTTGGAGCAGATTGACCGCTGTCTTTCAAAGCCTTGGTCACTTCTGGCGGCATGTACTTCTCGTCGTGCTTGGCCAGCACTTCGTCGGCCACCACCACGCCGTCGGCGTTGAGCTTGCCCAGGGCAACGATGCCCTGCCCTTCGCGGAACAGGTCCGGAAGGATGCCGCGGTAGCTGATGGTCACGGATTTACTGAAGTCGGTGACGACGAATTTCACGTCCAGCGAATCGCCGGAACGTTGCAGCGAACCTTTCTCGACCATGCCGCCAGCGCGGATCCGCGTGTCTTGCGGGGCTTCGCCGTTGGCGATCTGGGTCGGGGTGTAAAACAGATTGATGTTCTGCTGCAGGGCGCTCAGGGCCAGGCCGACGGCAGCACCGACACCGACCAGGATCGCGAGAATGATGATAAGACGCTTTTTGCGCAGCGGATTCACTTGCCGTTCTCCCGGCGCAAACGACGCGCCTCTTGTTGCAGATACCGCTTGCGGGCCAGGATCGGCGCCGCCACGTTGAGGGCCAGCACCGCCAGGCAGATGCCATAGGCTGACCAGACATACAGGGCATGATGGCCCATGGCGAGGAAGTCGCCGAATGAAGCAAAACTCATCGAGCGGCCTCCAGACTGTTCTGCACTTCGGCCTTGACCCAACTGGCGCGGGCTTCGCGCTTGAGCACTTCAAGGCGCATGCGCAGCAGCAACACCGCGCCGAAGAAACAGTAGAAACCCAGCACCGTCAGCAGCAGTGGCAGCCACATCTCGGCGGGCATCGCCGGTTTTTCGGTGAGGGTGAACGTCGCGCCCTGGTGCAGGGTGTTCCACCACTCCACCGAGTATTTGATGATCGGGATGTTGATCACGCCGACAATCGCCAATACCGCGCAGGCCTTGGCGGCACTGTCACGATTGCTGATCGCATTGCCCAGCGCAATAAGACCGAAGTACAGAAACAGCAGAATAAGCATGGACGTAAGTCGTGCATCCCAGACCCACCACGAGCCCCAGGTCGGTTTGCCCCAGATCGCGCCGGTGACCAGCGCCACGGCGGTCATCCAGGCGCCGATGGGCGCCGCGCATTGCAGGGCGACGTCGGCCAGCTTCATCTTCCACACCAGCCCGACGATGCCGCACACGGCCAGCATCACGTAGATGGACTGGGCCAGCATGGCGGCCGGAACGTGGATATAAATGATGCGAAAGCTGTTGCCTTGCTGGTAGTCCGGCGGCGCGAAGGCCAGGCCCCACACTACACCAATGCTGATCAGCAGCAACGCCGCGACACTCAGCCACGGCAGCAGTTTGCCGCTGATGCCGTAAAACCATTTGGGCGAGCCGAGCTTATGAAACCAAGTCCAGTTCATTACTGTTTCCATCACGGTTGCTGCTCGCCATCACGAGCAGCCAGGGTCTTTACTGGTTAAAAAACAACCAGACCTCATTATTCGCCGACGCTGATCTTCAGGCCAGCAGCTATTGCAAAAGGTGTCAGGGTTATCGCCAGAGCGGTCAGGCTACCAAGCCACAGGAGATAACCGGTCGCCGGCATGCCCTGCAATGCCGCCTGCAAGGCGCCACTGCCGAGAATCAACACCGGGATGTACAACGGCAGGATCAGCAGCGCCAGCAACAGGCCACCGCGCTTCAATCCCACCGTCAGGGCTGCGCCCACCGCACCGAGCAGGCTTAGCACCGGTGTACCCAGCAACAATGAAAGCAGCAACACCGGCAGACAGGCGGTTGGCAAACCGAGCATCAATGCCAGCAATGGAGCGAGCAAAACCAGTGCCAGGCCAGAGAAGGACCAGTGTGCCAGCACCTTGGCCAAAACCAGAAGAGGCAGGGGGTGCGACGAAAGGACCCACTGTTCAAGCGATCCATCTTCGAAATCACTGCGGAAAAGCCCGTCCAGCGAGAGCAAAACCGATAAAAGGGCCGCTACCCAGACCAGTCCCGGAGACAAGGTTTGCAACAATTGAGACTCGGGTCCGACCGCCAACGGGAACAGGGAAACGACAATCGCGAAGAATACCAGCGGATTGGCCAGCTCCGCAGGACGGCGGAACAGCAATCGGGCCTCACGGGCGACCAACAGGCCGAAAACACTCATACGGCCCAGTTCCCCAGATCAATGTCGCGATAGCCGGCCGGCATCCGGGTCAGCGTGTGGTGAGTGGTCAAGACCACCATGCCACCGCGCTCGCAGTGTGCGGCCAGGTGTTCTTCGAGTTGCGCCACGCCTTGTTTGTCGAGCGCGGTGAAAGGCTCATCGAGGATCCATAGCGGCGGGCTTTCCAGGTACAACCGCGCCAACGCGACCCGGCGTTGCTGCCCGGCAGACAGCGTGTGGCAAGGAACATCCTCGAAACCGCGCAGTCCGACCGCCGTCAGCGCCTGCCAGATCGCCTCATGAGAGGCCGGTTGATGCAAGGCGCACAGCCAGCTCAGATTCTCTTCCGGCGTCAGCAGATCCTTGATCCCGGCGGCATGGCCGATCCACAGCAGGTTGCGCGCCAGCTCAAAGCGTTGCTCGTTCAGTGGCTGACCGTTGAGCAGCACCTGACCGGCAGTCGGCTGCATCAGACCGCAAAGCAGACGTAAAAGGCTGGTTTTGCCACTGCCGTTGGGGCCGCTGATTTGCAACATTTCGCCACTGGCCAGTCTCAATTCGAGATTTTCGAAGAGCAGCCGAAGGTCTCGCTCACAGGCGAGGGCAACGGTTTGCAGGACAGGACTGGTCAAGAGATCACGGGCCTTTTGGGTTCAAGTCGGCAGTGGAGCGGCCGTTAAAGATATGCAGGATAAATGCATTGGCGGCCCGTTCTAAGGAGCTGGATCAAGTATTTGAAATGTTTTCAGCGCCCCGGATACAACGGGGCGGCATTATACATGCCATGCCCTACTCTAAAGAGGGCAATTTCCTCAGGTTGTGACCGCGTATGACAGGCGAAATGAACATCCTCCCGCTACCGCAGACCACCCCCGCGACTTCGCGGCCGCTGGTGGTGAGTGGCGACCTGCTGAAGTTACTGACGCCGATGGAGGGCCTGATCACTGCGGGCCAGACCGCCAAGGCCGAAGTGCTGTCACTCAAGCAGGCGGATCAGACCTTTCAACTGTTGCTCAAGGTCACCCTCGACAGTGGTCGTCAGACCACGGTCCAGGCCACCAGCACCCAGCCGCTGCCTCAGGGCACCAGCCTGGCGATCACCCAGCCGTCGGCGGGTAATCTGGCCGTCACCGTGCAACAGGCCATCGCCTCCAGCGTTGCCACCATCACCCGTATCGACACCGCGCAACTGCCGGTCGGCACGCTGCTGCAAGGCAAAGTGCTGACCTCCCAGGTGTTGCCGCAGGTGCCGGGCCAGCCGACGGTGTTCCGCTCGATGGTGAGCTTGCTCAACACCGCGTTGAGCGGCAGCACCCTGAGCATCGACAGCCCGACGCCGCTGCGCATCGGCACCTTGCTGAGCGCGCTGGTGCAGGACACCCAGACGCTGAAGTTCGTGCCATTGAGCAGCCGCCAGGAGCAATTGGCGGTAACCCAACAACTGGTCAGTCAACAGAGCCGCCAAGGTTCGCTGGATGGCTTGCTCAAACTCCTGCAAAACCTGCCGTCCTCAAACCAGACGTCCAGTGATCTGCGCGCTGCCGTCGACAAGTTGCTCGCCGACCTGCCCGATGTTCAACAACTCAGCACGCCAAAGGGGCTGGCCCAGGCGCTGGCCAATAGCGGGCTGTTCCTTGAAGCCAAACTGCTCAGCGGTCAGAACCCGACGCTGGCCCCGGACATGAAAGGCGATCTGCTCAAGCTGATCGCACAATTGACGCCAGGCCTGCCGGCCAACACCAATCTCAACGCGATCATTGCCGCCAACACACTGGCCCAGGCCATGCCGAACTTCGTACGCAGCGCCCTCGGCATGCTCGGTCAGGTCAGCGCCAAACCGCAGCCAACCAGCTTCCCGCTGCCCGAGCGCCTACTCCAAAGCATGGACGGCGAAGGCGATCTCGAGCACTTGCTGCGTTTGGCAGCAGCGGCCGTTTCGCGCCTGCAAAGCCATCAACTGTCGAGCCTGGAACAGACCGGCGTGACTGACGACGGTCGGTTGATGAGCACCTGGCAACTGGAAATCCCGATGCGCAATCTGCAGGACATCGTGCCGTTGCAGGTCAAGTTCCAGCGCGAAGAAGCGCCCGAGAAAGAACAGCAAAACGAACGCCGCGACGAGCGCGAACCCAAACAACAATTGTGGAGAGTGGACCTGGCGTTCGACATGGAGCCCTTGGGCCCGTTGCAGATTCAGGCACAACTGATCAAAGGCAGCCTGTCCAGCCAGCTGTGGGCCGAACGCCCTTACACCGCCAGCCTGATCGAAAGTAACCTGGCCGAACTGCGCCAGCGTCTGCTGGCGTCCGGCCTGAATGTCGGCGATCTCGATTGTCACCTCGGCACACCGCCACAAGGCCCCCAAACTCGCCTCGAACAACGCTGGGTCGACGAAACCGCATGAAAAACCCCAACACCCCGCGCCAGGCCATCGCCCTCAAGTACGACGGCAACCACGCCCCTACCCTCACGGCCAAAGGTGACGAAGCACTGGCCGAAGCCATTCTGAAGATTGCCCGCGATTATGAAGTGCCCATCTACGAAAACGCCGAGTTGGTGAAGCTGCTGGCGCGGATGGAATTGGGGGAAAGTATTCCGGAGGAGTTGTATCGCACGATTGCGGAGATTATTGCGTTTGCGTGGAATTTGAAGGGTAAGTTTCCCGAGGGGCAGGATCCGGATGCGCCGATGGTCGAGAAGGACATTACCGATCGCGGGGATGATTACTGAGGTTTCAAGGACGCCTTCGCGAGCAAGCCCGCTCCCACAGTGGATTGGCGGCGTTTACACATTCTGTGTCCACCACCGATCCACTGTGGGAGCGGGCTTGCTCGCGAATAGCGATCTCAACGCAATCGCAACAATCAGTTCTTGTGAAGCTTACTCATCAACTCCGCCTCAGCCTGGGTCAAGCCACAAGACTGAGTCAGTTCATCGACGCTCGCGCCCATACCGACCAGTTTTGCCGCCTGGGCAAACGACAGGCTCGACGGATCGCGCTGTTCCAGCTGCGCCAGTTTGTCCGGCAACGGGCCAACCACTGCGCGCAGTTCGTGCAGGTCTTCACCCATGCGCACATTGCCGCTTTGGTAGTCCTCGACGCGCTTGGCCAGGTCCTTGATGCGCTGATCGCGCAGCGCATCGCCCTGAGCCTGTTGCGCGGCGATCAGTCGTTGGCCTCGTATGTACGCCAGAAACATCGCCAGCGTGCCTGCCCAGAAGAGGAACAGGACAATGACCGCTACCTCAAGAATCAATCAGATATTCTCCAGGTCCGACCATTCTTCTTCGCTCATCATCTTGTCCAGCTCGACCAGGATCAGCAGTTCGTTGTTCTTGTTGCACACGCCTTGAATGAACTTGGCGGACTCTTCGTTACCGACGTTCGGCGCGGTCTCGATTTCCGACTGACGCAGGTAAACCACTTCGGCCACGCTGTCGACCATGATCCCGACGACTTGCTTGTCGGCTTCGATGATGACGATACGGGTGTTGTCGCTGATCTCGGCATTCATCAGGCCGAAGCGCTGACGGGTGTCGATCACGGTGACCACGTTACCGCGCAGGTTGATGATGCCCAGCACGTAACTCGGGGCACCCGGGACCGGGGCGATTTCGGTGTAACGCAGGACTTCCTGAACGCGCATCACGTTGATGCCGTAGGTTTCATTGTCCAGTTTGAAGGTTACCCATTGCAGGATCGGATCTTCAGAACCTTTTGCATTCGTCGCTTGATTACTCATACCCTGACCCCTCGAAAAACCGCTTCTGGCGGTGTGTGTTCTGTTGGCGGCATTCAACAATGCCGTCGCATACTTGTTATGTCGGCAGCTATGTCGGTTTGTGTAGCGGCTTGATGCCGCCCATGTGCTTTGCCCCGCCGCTGGCGATCAACTCGGCCAGGGCGGAAACGTCCAGCAGCGCACACATGTGCTCAATCACCGTGCCGGCGAGCCATGGCCGCTGACCTCGATGACTTCTCCATTTGATTTCGTTCGGGTCCAGGCGCAATGAGCGGCTGACCTGATGCACCGCCAGCCCCCACTCGTAGCCCTGAACCGAAATAACGTATTGCAGGCCCTGACGGAAATCGTCGCGGTAGCGGTCAGGCATGACCCAACGCGCGGTGTCCAATACTTTCAGGTTGCCGGCCTGGCTTGGCAGGATCCCGAGGAACCACTCCGGCTGACCGAACAGCGGTGTCAGCTCGTGACCGGCCAAAGAATAAATCGAGCCCAGGCACACCAGCGGCACGGCCAGGGTCAACCCGGCGACATCGAACAACAGGCATTCGAACGGTTCGGCGGCCCAGGACGGACGACCATCGGTTTCCACGGGTGGTGGCGTGTTGCTCGGTGGCAGGTGGACTTCGACCACCGGCGGCACCAAGGCTTGCAGCAACGGTGCGATGGTCGATACCGGCGCGAGAACCGGCGCTGGTGCTTCGATCACGGCTACCGGTGCTTTCGCCACGGGCGCTGCTACCGGCGCGGCAACCACGGCGGGTTTCTGCGCATCGCGAGCCTGCTCTTCGAGCACCGCTGCCTGGAACTCGTCCAGCGCAGCTTCAACTTCGACCGCTTCAACAACCTCAACGATTTCAACCAGCGCTTCGATTTCCGGCGGCAACTCTTCAGTCGCCTCCATCAGCAAGCTGTCCAGATAGGACTGGAGAGCCAGTTGCGGGCGCGAGGTGATTTTTACCGGGCGGTTCATCTCACGCCACCTGCGGAACAAGTTGTGCGGCCAGCAAATGCTTGAGCAACGCGCGATAAGCCAGCACGCCACGGCTCTTGCCGTCGAACTGCGAAGGGGTCACGCCGGCACGGCTGGCGTCGCGCAAGCGGGTATCGACTGGAATGTAGCCCTGCCAGATTTCTTCCGGGTATTTGTCGCGCAGCACCCGCAGCGTTCCAAGCGACGCCTGCGTGCGGCGGTCGAACAGGGTCGGCACGATGCTGAACGGCAGCGCCTGTTTACGCGAACGGTTGATCATCGCCAGGGTATTGACCATGCGCTCCAGGCCTTTGACCGCCAGGTGTTCGGTCTGCACCGGAATCACCAATTGCTGGCTCGCCGCCAAGGCATTGACCATCAGCACGCCGAGCAACGGCGGGCTGTCGATCACGGCGTAATCGAAGTCCTGCCAAAGTTGCGCCAGGCTCTTGGCAATCACCAGGCCCAGGCCACTCTGCCCCGGCGACTGGCGCTCGAGGGTCGCGAGTGCAGTGCTCGATGGCAACAGGGAAATACTTTCGTGGCTGGTGGGCAACAACAATTGACCGGGCAGGCCTTGCGGCACACTGCCCTTGTGCAGGAACAGGTCGTAGCTGCTGTGTTCCAGGCTGTCGGGGTCGTAACCGAAGTAGCTGGTCATGGAGCCGTGGGGGTCGAGATCGACCACAACCACGCGCTTGCCCGCCTCGGCCAGCAAACCGGCTAAAGCGATAGAGGAAGTGGTTTTACCAACACCACCCTTTTGATTGGCGACTGCCCAGACTCTCATTCGGATTATTCCTCCCGGTCGAAATGGTCGACCGAGGAAAAGCTCAACGTATTAATGCGGGTGACGGAGAATTGACGGCACTCTCTCGTCCCGGCGACTTGACCGGGGTCGGTGCAGTTTGTGTGCCAGCACGCTTCAACGCGGCATCCGGTTTCGCATTGGCGGTTCCGGTGCCCGTGAGGCTGCGGCGTACATCGAGATTTCGTGACACCACCAGCACCACGCGACGGTTACGCGCCCGGCCCTCGGCAGTGGCGTTGTTGGCCACTGGCTGGAACTCGCCGTAACCCACCGACGCCAGACGACCGGGGTTCACACCCTGCATCGCCAGCATGCGCACGATGCTCGCCGAACGGGCCGAGGACAGCTCCCAGTTGGTCGGGTACTGCGCGGTGCGGATCGGTTGATCGTCAGTGAAGCCTTCGACGTGAATCGGGTTGTCGAACGGCTTCAGAATCGCGGCAACCTTGTCGATGATGTTGAACGCGATGTCGCTGGGCATGGCGTCGCCGCTGCCGAACAACAGGCTGGAATTGAGTTCGATCTCAACCCACAGCTCATTGCCGCGAATGGTCATCTGGTTGGAGCTGATCAGGTCGCCGAACGCGGCGCTGATGTCGTCGGCGATGCTTTTGAGCGGATCGCTGACACCCGCGATACCGGCGTCGACCTGCTCGGCGTCTTTAACCAGCGGCTTGGCCGGGGTCACGGTCTTCGGTCGCTCGTCGCCGATCGGGATCGGCTTGAGGGCGCGATCGGAATCGGTAAACACCCCGATCAGCGCCTCGGAAATAACCTTGTACTTGCCTTCGTTGATCGAAGAGATCGAGTACATCACGACGAAGAAAGCGAACAGCAACGTAATGAAGTCGGCGTACGAAACCAGCCAACGTTCATGGTTTACATGTTCTTCAGGTTGGCGACGACGTGCCATGGTCCATGTCTCCCATCAATCCATGAAGCCCTGAAGCTTCAACTCAATAGAGCGAGGGTTTTCACCTTCGGCGATCGACAGAATGCCTTCCAACAACATTTCGCGATAACGCGACTGCCGCAAAGCGACGGACTTGAGTTTGGCGGCAATCGGCAGCAGCACCAGGTTGGCACTGGCCACGCCGTAGATGGTCGCGACGAAGGCCACGGCAATGCCGCTACCCAGTTGCGATGGATCGGCCAGGTTGCCCATCACATGGATCAGCCCCATCACCGCACCGATGATGCCGATGGTCGGCGCGTAGCCACCCATGCTTTCGAAGACTTTGGCGGCTTCGATGTCGCGGCTTTCCTGGGTGTAGAAATCCACTTCCAGGATGCTGCGGATCGCTTCCGGCTCGGCGCCATCCACCAGCAGTTGCAGGCCTTTGCGCGAGTAGTTGTCCGATTCGGCGTCGGCTACTCCTTCCAGGCCGAGCAGGCCTTCCTTGCGCGCGGTCAGGCTCCAGCTGACGACGCGATCGACGCCACCGGCGAGGTCGATGCGCGGAGGAAACAGGATCCAGGCCAGAATCTGCATGGCGCGCTTGAAGGCGCTCATCGGCGCCTGCAACAGCGCCGCACCGATGGTCCCACCGAGTACGATCAACGCCGCCGGGCCGTTGGCCAGGGCGCCGAGGTGGCCGCCTTCAAGGTAGTTGCCGCCAATGATGGCGACGAACGCCATGATGATCCCGATGAGGCTTAAAACATCCATCAGATACAGGCCTCGACCAGATGCTTGCCAATATCGTCCAGGCCGTACACCGCATCGGCGAGTTCGGCTTTGACGATGGCCATCGGCATGCCGTAGATCACGCAGCTGGCTTCATCCTGAGCCCAGATCGAGCTGCCGCCCTGCTTGAGCAGACGCGCGCCCTCACGACCGTCGGCGCCCATGCCGGTCAACACAACCGCCAGAACTTTGTCACCGTAAGTCTTGGCCGCGGAACCAAAGGTGATGTCCACGCACGGCTTGTAGTTCAGACGTTCGTCGCCCGGGAGGATTTTCACCGCGCCACGGCCGTCGATCATCATTTGCTTGCCACCCGGCGCCAGCAACGCCAGGCCGGGACGCAGGATGTCACCATCCTCGGCTTCCTTGACGCTGATACGGCACAGCTTGTCCAGACGTTCGGCGAAGGCCTTGGTAAAGGCAGCCGGCATGTGCTGGATCAATACGATCGGTGCGGGGAAATTGGCCGGCAATTGGGTCAGAACCCGCTGCAGGGCAACCGGGCCGCCAGTGGACGTACCGATGGCGACCAGTTTGTAAGCTTTGCGTTTCGGCGCGGGCGACGACGAGGCCGGGGCGGGCGTACGCGCCGGAATCGGAGCCGGTGCCGGACGCGCAGGCGCACTGCTGCCGTAGCTGCTGACGCTCGAAGGTGCAGGCGTCGGGGCGGGTGCGGCGACAGGTGCCGGAGCGCTGTAGGTGTTGGCGCGACGGTTACTGCGCGAAATGCTGAGAATCTTCTCGCACAGCAGTTGCTTGACCTTCTCGGGGTTACGGGAGATGTCTTCGAAATTCTTCGGCAGGAAATCCACCGCGCCAGCGTCCAGCGCGTCGAGGGTTACCCGAGCGCCTTCGTGGGTCAGCGAGGAGAACATCAACACCGGCGTCGGGCAGCGCTGCATGATGTGCCGCACCGCCGTGATGCCATCCATCATCGGCATCTCGTAGTCCATGGTGATCACGTCTGGCTTGAGGGCCAGCGCCTGATCAATCGCCTCTTTTCCGTTGGTCGCCGTGCCGACGACCTGGATATTCGGATCCGCTGAAAGAATTTCCGAGACGCGGCGGCGGAAAAACCCCGAATCGTCCACCACCAGGACTTTAACTGCCATAAACACTCCGTTAGACGGAGCGAGGCTCAGTCGCCCCGCTCCACCAGAATCAAATACGCCGTGCGGCGTAACGCTTGAGCATGCTCGGAACATCGAGAATCAGCGCAATGCGGCCGTCACCGGTGATGGTGGCGCCGGACATGCCCGGGGTTCCCTGGAGCATTTTGCCCAATGGCTTGATGACCACTTCTTCCTGGCCCACCAGTTGATCGACGACGAAGCCGATCCGCTGAGTGCCCACCGAAAGGATCACCACATGGCCTTCGCGCTGCTCTTCGTGAGCGGCGGAGCTGACCAGCCAGCGTTTGAGGTAGAACAATGGCAGCGCCTTGTCCCGCACGATCACCACTTCCTGGCCGTCCACGACGTTGGTGGTCGACAGGTCGAGGTGGAAGATCTCGTTGACGTTCACCAGCGGGAACGCGAACGCCTGGTTGCCCAGCATGACCATCAGCGTCGGCATGATCGCCAGGGTCAACGGGACCTTGATGACGATCTTCGAGCCCTTGCCCTTGGTCGAATAGATATTGATGGTGCCGTTGAGCTGGGCGATTTTGGTTTTCACCACGTCCATGCCCACGCCGCGTCCGGAGACATCGGAAATTTCGGTCTTGGTCGAGAAACCCGGCGCGAAGATCAGGTTGAAGCAATCGGATTCGCTGAGGCGATCCGCTGCATCCTTGTCCATCAAGCCTTTCTTCACGGCAATGCCGCGCAGAACATCGGCGTCCATGCCCTTGCCGTCATCGGAGATCGACAGCAGGATGTGGTCGCCTTCCTGTTCAGCGGACAGGATCACCTTGCCGCTGCGAGGCTTGCCCATCGCTTCGCGCTCGGCCGGCTCTTCAATACCGTGGTCGACCGAGTTGCGCACCAAGTGGACCAGCGGGTCGGCCAGGGCCTCGACAAGGTTCTTGTCGAGGTCGGTTTCTTCGCCGACCAGTTCCAGGTTGATCTCTTTCTTGAGCTGGCGAGCCAGGTCGCGAACCAGACGCGGGAAACGTCCGAAGACCTTCTTGATCGGTTGCATCCGGGTCTTCATGACCGCGGTTTGCAGGTCGGCCGTGACCACGTCGAGGTTCGACACGGCCTTGGACATGGCTTCGTCGCCGCTGTTGAGGCCCAGACGAACCAAGCGGTTACGCACCAGTACCAACTCGCCGACCATGTTCATGATTTCGTCGAGACGCGCGGTGTCGACCCGCACGGTGGTCTCGGCTTCGCTGGCCGGTTTTTCCGGTGGCGGCGCGGACGGGGCGCGGGCCGGAGCCGGTGCAGCAGCGGGCTTCGGCGCTTCGGCTTTAGGCTCGGGCGCTTTGGCTACAGGTTTCGCAGCCGGTGCTGGCGCCTTGGCGACAGGAGCAGAAACCACTGCGCCAGTGCCAACCTCGGTGAACTTGCCTTTGCCGTGCAATTCGTCGAGCAACGATTCGAACTCGTGATCGGAGATCAGATCGCCGCCAGCCGCTTTAGCGGTGGGTGCAGCCGGGGCCGGGACCGCAGCAATGGCCGATTCCAGCGCATCAACGGCAAAGTTACCCTTGCCGTGCAACTGATCGAGCAGTGCTTCGAACTCGTCGTCGGTGATATCGGAGCTGTCGCCTGCCGCTTTCGGGGCAGCCGGTGCGGCTGGCGCCGGGGCCACCGCATCGACGGCGAACTGGCCTTTACCGTGCAGTTGATCGAGCAACGACTCGAACTCGGCATCGGTGATTTCGTCGCTGGCCGCCGCATTGCTGCTCGGCGCTGGCACAGCTGCCGGGGCTTCTGCCTGAGCCTTGACGGCGTTCAGCGAGTCCAGCAGTTGTTCGAATTCGTTATCGGTGATGTCGCCCGACTCGCTTTCAGCAGCCGGTGTTTCGACCACCTCGGCAACCGGTGCGGCGTCTTCAGTTTGCGGCTCGGCCAGACGGGCCAGTGCCGCAAGCAATTCTGGCGTGGCAGCCGTGATCGGGCTGCGTTCGCGGACTTCGGTAAACATGCCGTTCACCGCATCCAGCGCTTCGAGAACCACGTCCATCAGTTCCGAGTCGACGCGGCGTTCACCCTTGCGCAGGATATCGAACACGTTCTCGGCGATGTGACAGCACTCCACCAGCTCGTTGAGCTGGAGGAAGCCGGCGCCTCCTTTTACAGTGTGAAAACCGCGAAAAATTGCATTGAGCAAGTCCGCATCGTCTGGTCGGCTTTCAAGCTCGACCAGCTGTTCGGACAGTTGCTCTAGAATCTCGCCGGCCTCAACCAGGAAATCCTGAAGGATCTCTTCATCGGCGCCGAAGCTCATTAAGGGGGTGCTCCTAAAGGTCTAAAAACCTAAAATCCAAGACTGGATAGCAAATCGTCCACATCGTCCTGACCGGACACAACGTCTTCTCTTTTATCGGCATGAATCTGCGGACCTTCACCCTGAGAGAGATGTTTTTGCGGATCTTTTTCTGCCAGCATCGCTTCACGGTCATGTTCGATGCCCGCAAAGCGGTCCACCTGACTGGCCATAAGCACGAGCTTGAGCAGGTTGCTTTCAACTTCGGTGACCAATTGGGTCACGCGCTTGATCACCTGACCGGTGAGGTCCTGGTAATCCTGAGCGAGCAGAATGTCGTTGAGGTTGCTCGACACAACGCGATTGTCTTCGCTGCTGCGTGTCAGGAAACCGTCGACTCGCCGGGCCAGCTCGCGGAACTCTTCAGCCCCGACTTCGCGACGCATGAACCGTCCCCAGTCGGTGCTCAAGGCCTGGGCTTCGTTGCTCAGGCCGTTGACCAGCGGCGTGGCGTTTTCCACCAGGTCCATGGTGCGGTTGGCAGCCGCCTCGGTCAGCTTGACCACATAACCCAGACGCTCGGTGGCATCCGTGATCTGCGAGACTTCCTCGGCTTGCGGCATGTGCGGGTCAATCTGGAAATTGACGATCGCGCTATGCAGCTCGCGAGTGAGCTTGCCCACTTCCTGATACAGGCCACGGTCACGGGTCTGATTGAGCTCATGGATCAGTTGCACAGCGTCGCCGAACCTGCCTTTTTCAAGGCTTTCGACCAGTTCGACCGCGTGTTTTTTCAGAGTCGATTCGAAATCGCCCTGTGAAGACTCGTTATGCTCCATAGCTCCCCCGTGGCGCAGTGGCTTCGCACATCAACCGATGCGTTCGAAAATCTTCTCGATTTTTTCTTTTAACGCCTGGGCCGTGAAGGGCTTGACCACATAGCCGTTAACACCGGCCTGGGCTGCCTCGATGATCTGCTCGCGCTTGGCTTCAGCGGTCACCATCAGCACCGGCAGGTGCTTGAGCTTTTCATCGGCACGCACGTGGCGCAGCAGGTCGATACCGGTCATGCCAGGCATGTTCCAGTCTGTTACCAGAAAGTCGATGCTGCCGCTGTTGAGAACCGGAATGGCAGTAGTGCCATCGTCGGCCTCGACCGTGTTGGTGAACCCAAGGTCACGCAACAGGTTTTTAATGATCCGCCGCATCGTTGAGAAGTCATCAACGATGAGGATTTTCATGTTCTTGTCCAATTCGACCTCCAAGCAGTCTTAAACGCGCCCAGCACCTGGACGCGCCATTTCAATCAATCCGGCAAAGCACTCAATGACTGTCTGGAGCACAACAGATCGGGACCGGTACGGTTCAACACCCACCAGCCTCGCTCGCAGTGTCCCCACACTGCCTTCAGCGCGCTCGCCACTCCCCCAAACGCCCCCGCAAACGGGCCGCGCACTGGCTGTGTAACTGGCTGACCCGAGATTCGCTGACCCCCAGGACCTCACCGATTTCCTTGAGATTCAACTCTTCGTCGTAGTACAGCGCCAACACCAGTCGCTCACGCTCCGGCAAATTGGCAATCGCGTCCGCCAGCGCCGCCTGGAAGCGTTCATCTTCCAGATCGCGTGACGGCTCGAGATGAGCACTGGCGCCATCCTCGTGCAGCCCTTCGTGTTCGCCGTCCTGCAACAGATCGTCGAAACTGAATAACCGGCTGCCCAGGGTGTCGTTCAAAATCCCGTAATAATCGTCGAGACTCAATTGGAGTTCGGCCGCAACCTCGTGATCTTTAGCGTCACGGCCGGTTTTAGCTTCAATAGAGCGAATTGCGTCGCTGACCATCCGGGTATTGCGGTGAACCGAACGCGGCGCCCAGTCCCCCTTGCGTACTTCATCGAGCATCGCGCCACGGATTCGTATGCCCGCGTACGTCTCGAAACTCGCGCCTTTGCTGGCGTCGTATTTGGTCGACACTTCAAGCAGGCCAATCATTCCGGCCTGGATCAGATCTTCCACCTGAACACTGGCCGGCAGGCGCGCCAGCAAGTGGTAGGCAATGCGTTTAACCAGTGGCGCGTAACGCTCGATCAGCTCGTACTGCGCGTCACGTGCCGACTTCTTGTAGAGGTTGTAGCCACTGGCTGTCATAGCACAGGTCCTGCGGTTTGTTGCACGAGGCGCTCGACGAAAAACTCCAGGTGCCCACGCGGGTTGGCAGGCAGCGGCCAGGTATCGACCTTCTGTGCAATGGCCTTGAACGCCAGTGAGCACTTGGACCGCGGAAAGGCTTCGTAGACGGCGCGCTGCTTCTGCACGGCCTTGCGCACACTTTCGTCGTAAGGCACCGCGCCGACGTATTGTAAGGCGACGTCAAGGAAGCGATCCGTGACCTTGGTCAACTTGGCGAACAGGTTGCGCCCTTCCTGCGGGCTCTGGGCCATGTTGGCCAGGACGCGGAAGCGGTTCATGCCGTAATCGCGGTTCAGCAGTTTGATCAGTGCGTAGGCATCTGTGATCGAGGTCGGTTCGTCGCAGACCACCAGCAAGACTTCCTGCGCTGCGCGAACGAAACTGACGACCGAGTCACCAATGCCCGCAGCGGTGTCGATCACCAGCACGTCGAGGTTGTCGCCGATATCGCTGAACGCCTGGATCAGACCGGCGTGTTGCGCCGGGCTTAAATGAACCATGCTCTGTGTGCCGGACGCGGCCGGGACGATGCGAATGCCGCCAGGGCCCTGCAACAGTACGTCGCGCAGCTCACAGCGGCCTTCGATCACGTCGGCCAAAGTACGTTTGGGTGTCAGTCCCAGCAGGACGTCGACGTTCGCCAGCCCCAGATCAGCGTCCAGCAGCATGACGCGCCGGCCGAGCTCAGCTAGAGCCAGGGACAAGTTCACTGACACGTTAGTCTTCCCGACGCCACCTTTGCCGCCGGTCACCGCGATCACCTGTACGGGATGCATGCTGCCCATGAATTTTCTTTACCTTGTCTTACTTAGACGGAGGCCACATTACTGGCTGCGCGTTCACTAACTGAACAATGCATGGCAGACCATCGATGTAGGTACAAAAACTGTTCATTAATACCTCAGCCAACCTGCTTGGTCGGGCTGTGGTAAATATCAGCGAACATATCAGCCATGGCTTCTTCGCTGGGTTCTTCTTGCATTTGCACGCTGACGGCGCGACTGACCAACTGATGACGACGCGGTAGATGCAAATCATCCGGAATCCGCGGGCCATCGGTCAGGTAGGCCACCGGCAATTCATGACTGATGGCCAGGCTCAACACCTCGCCCAGACTTGCCGTTTCATCCAGTTTAGTCAGGATGCAGCCAGCGAGCCCACAACGCTTGTAACTGTGATAAGCGGCCGTTAGAACCTGCTTCTGGCTGGTGGTTGCCAAAACCAGATAATTTTTCGATTTGATGCCACGACCGGCCAGGCTTTCGAGCTGCATGCGCAGTGCCGGATCGCTGGCCTGAAGGCCCGCGGTATCGATCAGCACCACGCGTTTGCGCAGCAAAGGCTCCAGCGCCTGCACCAGCGATTGGCCCGGATCGACATGCGTCACCGACACATTGAGGATCCGGCCCAACGTCTTGAGTTGCTCCTGAGCACCAATTCGGTAGCTGTCCATGCTGACCAGCGCGATATTCTGCGCGCCGTACTTGAGCACGTAACGGGCCGCGAGCTTGGCCAGAGTGGTGGTCTTGCCCATTCCGGCAGGGCCGACCATGGCAATCACGCCGCCCTCTTCCAGAGGCTCGACTTCCGGTGTGACGATCATCCGCGCCAGGTGTGCCAGCAACATGCGCCAGGCCTGACGAGGTTCTTCAATATCGGTAATCAGCGCCAGCAGATCGCGCGACAACGGGCCGGACAGACCGATGCGTTGCAGGCGACGCCAAAGATTGGCCTGGGCCGGACGGCTGCCTTGCAGCTGATTCCAGGCCAGGGAGCCGAGTTGCACTTCCATCAGTTCGCGCAGGCTGTTGAGTTCGAAACGCATCGAGTCGAACGCCCGTGGGTCGACGCCACCAGAGGCAGGTGCCGCAGCCGGTGCAGGACGACGGGGTTCGGTGTAGGTCGGCTCGATCAGCGGCTCGGCGGCAGTCAGTGGCAGGCCGGCGAACAACTGGCGATTGGTGGACTTATCGCTCTCGCCATCGCTGCGCAGGCTCAATTCAGCCTGGGCGGTGACGATCCGCGATTGGGTCTTGCGCAGCTCGTCTTCGAGTTCCATGTTCGGAACGCGCGGAGCCAGCGCCGACAACTTGTAATCCAGGGCAGCCGTCAGCTCGACACCACCGGCGATCCGGCGGTTGCCAATGATGGCGGCATCAGCGCCCAGCTCATCACGAACCAGTTTCATGGCCTGACGCATATCGGCGGCGAAAAAACGCTTAACTTGCATAAACCACTACCTCAGCCGTTGGGCCCTACTGTCGCAACGATGGTCACTTGCTTGTTGTCAGGAATTTCCTGGTAAGCCAACACATGCAAACCCGGGACTGCCAATCGGCCGAATCGCGACAGCATCGCGCGAACCGGACCGGCTACCAGCAGAATCACCGGCTGACCTTGCATTTCCTGACGCTGCGCCGCATCGATCAACGAGCGTTGCAGTTTCTCAGCCATGCTTGGCTCCAGCAGAACACCCTCTTCCGAGCCTTGTCCTGCCTTCTGAAGACTATTGAGCAATATTTGTTCCAACCTTGGCTCCAGCGTGATAACTGGCAGCTCCGACTCAGTCCCTACAATGCTTTGGACGATTGCGCGGGATACGCCGACGCGCACCGCGGCCACCAGCGCGGCAGTATCTTGACTCTTGCTGGCGTTGTTTGCGATGGCTTCGGCAATGCTGCGAATGTCCCGTACTGGCACCTGTTCGGCCAGCAATGCCTGCAATACTTTGAGCAGCTGCGACAGCGACACCACACCCGGCACCAGCTCTTCGGCCAGCTTTGGTGAGCTTTTGGCCAGCAATTGCATGAGTTGCTGCACTTCTTCGTGACCAATCAACTCGCTCGAGTGCTTGTACAGAATCTGGTTCAAGTGGGTTGCCACTACCGTACTGGCATCGACCACGGTGTAACCGAGGGATTGTGCCTGGGCACGCTGACTGACTTCGATCCAGACCGCCTCCAGACCGAAAGCCGGATCTTTGGCGGTAATGCCGTTGAGCGTACCGTAGACCTGCCCCGGGTTGATCGCCAGTTCGCGGTCCGGGTAAATCTCCGCTTCGGCCAGGATCACCCCCATCAGGGTCAGGCGGTAGGCACTCGGCGCCAAGTCGAGGTTGTCACGGATATGCACAGTCGGCATCAGGAAGCCCAGGTCCTGGGACAGCTTCTTGCGCACGCCCTTGATCCGCGCCAGCAATTGACCACCCTGATTGCGGTCCACCAGCGGAATCAGCCGGTAGCCGACTTCCAGGCCGATCATGTCGATCGGAGTGACGTCGTCCCAGCCAAGCTCCTTGGTTTCCTGAGCGCGAGCCGGTGATGGCAGCAGTTCCTGTTGACGCTTGACCTCTTGCAGGGCCTGAACCTTGACCACGTTCTGCTTCTTCCAGAACAGGTACGCGCCGCCAGCCGCCAGGGCTGCCATGCTGAGAAAGGAGAAATGCGGCATGCCCGGCACGAGGCCCATCACCGCCATCAAACCCGCCGCTACGGCCAACGCTTTGGGCGAAGCGAACATCTGGCGATTGATCTGCTTGCCCATGTCTTCCGAACCGGAAGCACGGGTCACCATGATCGCTGCAGCTGTAGATAAAAGCAGTGATGGCAATTGCGCCACCAAACCGTCACCAATCGTCAGCAATGCGTAAACCTTGCCGGCGTCGGCGAAGCTCATGTTGTGCTGGAAGATACCGACCGCCATGCCGCCGATCAGGTTGATGAACAGAATCAGCAGGCCGGCAATGGCGTCACCGCGAACGAACTTGCTGGCACCGTCCATGGAACCGTAGAACTCGGCTTCCTGGGCCACTTCCATCCGGCGCAGTTTGGCCTGGTTCTGATCGATCAGGCCGGCGTTCAAGTCGGCGTCGATGGCCATTTGTTTACCGGGCATCGCATCGAGGGTGAAACGCGCACTCACCTCGGAAATCCGCCCGGCACCCTTGGTCACCACGACGAAGTTGATGATCATCAAAATCGCGAAGACGACGATACCGACCACGTAGTTACCGCCGATCACCACCTCGCCGAAGGCCTGGATCACCTTACCGGCGGCGGCATGGCCGTCCTGGCCGTGGAGCATCACCACCCGCGTGGAGGCCACGTTCAGCGCCAGTCGCAGCAACGTCGCCACCAGCAGAATGGTCGGGAACACCGCAAAGTCCAGTGGACGCAACGCGTAAACACAGACCAGCAAGACGACAATCGACAACGCGATGTTGAACGTGAAGAACACGTCCAGCAGGAACGGCGGCACCGGCAACATCATCATCGCCAGCATGACCAGCAGCAACAACGGCACACCCAGATTGCCCCGACTTAAGTCGGCAACGTTTGTGCGAGCACTGTTGAATAACTGAGAGCGATCCACCGGTATTCCCCGTTCCTTTAAAGCAAACTTTTTGACGCCTGAAGCAGGCGCAGAGCGGCTACTGCAAGAAGCCTTCCAACTTTTGCCGAGGCGGGGAATAGAGGGATCTATTGAGCTTTTGTAGCAGCTGTCGAGCCTGCGAGGCTGCGTCCGAGAACGAAGTTCTCGCAAAGGTTTACGACTGCTTCGCAGCCGGACGCAGCCTCGCAGGCTGGACAGCTGCTACAAAAGGGATTAACGCGCCGTCAGAATCTGCTCTTTGTGGATCGGACCGAGATGAAGCGCCTTGCCGACCATGTACCGCGTACCTCTATGCATTTGAAGACCTTCCACCTCTACAAAATCCTCCTCTGCATAACCGAGCACCACGATGGTTGAAGGTGCCTTCTGACCAGAAAGGTCGTGCCCCAGCATGAGGTTAAGCGCCCATTGAAAGCGAATGACCGGCAGATCTTCGACGTTGATCTCACGCTTGTTCTCCCAACGAAAGTCCTTGCGCGAGACAACTTGCAAACGGCCATCGACCACACTGAATTGAGGTTTGTGATAACACTCCTCCAGCCCTCCACTTGACCACTGATCCATGTAATAACGGGGGGATGTGAAGACATCGAACAACGCGCGGTTATCACCAATATTGCCAGCAGCACCGAAGAAGTAATTGTATGCATAGTGGTAGCCCAACCCGTCCAGTTCGGGGCGAATCGCATTGATAGGGCCGTTCAGATAACCCGGAACATAGGCATTGGCCATCTGCACAAAATGCGTAAAGTCCAGCGTCATGTCGAACGTAGCCGAGTAACTGATCGTGCGCTCGAGCCGATCCTCCTCCAGGACTCCCGAAACAAATTCCAACGCCATCCCTTGAAGCTTTCTGTATTCACGTTCTGCCATGACCGTAACCTCAAATGCCTGAATGAACGCCCATCCATAGTGATCAATCGACTCATTGAACGACCATGGCAAGGACATCGAACGGGAGAATTCCCAAGGCCATGACAACGCTTAAGAGGAAGTGTGTCTACTGTCAGAACTACCAGGTGGAGCAGGTATTTCGACAGACGGCGCAGTGCAACTGCGTTTTTTGGATGATGGAGCAACCTCCGTCTACCACTCAACCGTTCGTCGCCACAGTCAGATCTGCAGTAGCGATGAATAGGGCTTTGGAGACGGGTTTAACCGATCGGGTTTGGCGAGGGAAACACCCTGCAGTTTAGAACTGCAGGGTAAGTGGACATTTAGCCTTGACTCGATACCGGCTAATGGGTGTCCCTGATTTGCCCCCCAATCACCGAGACTGTTGTGCTATCAAGGTTGCAGACGTAAACGCAGGTACCGTCCGGGCTGACGGCAACCCCCGCCGGACCGTTCCCGAGCGGGATGTTCGTCAGGACTCGATCCGTCGCCGTATCAATCACCGAGACCGTGCGGTCAAAAAAGTGGCTGACATAAACGCGGGTACCGTCCGGGCTGACGGCAATCTCCATCGGATCGGCCCCGACCGGGATGTCCGTCAGAACTCGATCCGTCGCCGTATCAATCACCGAGACCGTTGCGTCTCCTGTGTTGCTGACATAAGCGCGGGTACCGTCCGGGCTGAAGGCAACCTCGTACGGACGCTTCCCGACCGGGATGTCCGTCAGGACTCGATCCGTCGCCGTATCAATCACCCAGACCGTATCGAGAGAGGCGCAGACATAAGCGCGGGTACCGTCCGGGCTGACGGCAATCCCCCCCGGAAAGTCCCCGAACGGGATGTTCGTCAGGACTCGATCCGTCGCAGTATCAATCACCGAGATCGTGAAGCTAGCCCTGTTGCTGACATAAGCGCGGGTACCGTCCGGGCTGACGGCAACCCCCACCGGCTGGTCCCCGACCTGGATGTTCGTCAGGACTTGATTCGTCGCCGTATCAATCACCGAGACCGTTGCGCCATCAGAGTTGCAGACATAAGCGCGGGTACCGTCCGGGCTGATGGCAACCCCCATCGAACCTCTCCCGACCGGGATGTTCGTCAGGACTCGATTCGTCGCCGTATCAATCACCGAGACCGTTGTGCTAGAGCTGCAGACATAAGCGCGGGTACCGTCCGGGCTGACAGCGATCCTGATCGGATTGGTCCCGACCGGGATGCTACCGAGCGGCCCTAGCCCCGTAACGGTTACGGTTGCGTTGGCGACCTGAGCACCACTGGTGGCGCTCAGACTGTAAGAGCCGGGGATGAGAGCGCCTTTGACGCCGCTGACGCTGAGCTTGCCGACAGCGTCGGTGATGAAATCGCGCTGGCCGCTGTCGCCATCGGCGTACCTGAAGTTGGCCGGGAGAGCCAGACTGAGCTTGCCCCCGGGGACGGGGTTGTTACTGCGGGTGCTGAGAAGCAACTCAACGTTCTTGAGCCGACCAGCCGGGGCGATGGTGTAGGGCTCGTTGGTGAAGGTCGGCACCGGGTCGATGGCGTCTTGCTGGGCGCCCTTGGCGATCGGCGCCTTCGGCACGCTGCTGTCCGGGATAATGGGGGTTTGGCTGGTCATGTGGGACTCCTGTCGGGGATAGGTTTGACGGAGTTATTCAATGCCAAAGCGGGAGAGCTGGCTACTGTCAGAAATACCAGGCCGGGTGTGGATTCCGACGGATGGTATGCAAACCACTTCTCGACCTTGCCTGGTTTCGTGAGCGCATCAGCCTTTGAAATAAATGGACGCTTTGCGCCCTTTCGACCGGATTCTGGTCGCACAAGCCACAGTAGAAGGCATTACCTTGTTGACCGTCGATGGGTTAGTCGCTCAATGCCCGGGCTCCGTTCAAAGAGTCTGATCGGTATCGATTTCTGGCCAAGGTGAGGTTTCGTCAGATATCGCGGGCAAGCCCCAATGCCGGTCAGTTAACACACAACCTCACACTGGCGATCCATCAAATGCTGGAACTGGGGTTGCTGCTGATCGAAAAGGTGGTGGATAAGGAAAATCCGGTGAAGCCGGTGGGGGGTATAGGGTCTCTGTAGATACTCTGTTCACGGTCAAGCTTTTACCAAGTCTGAAAAATCTTCTCCAGCGTGCTTGCCCGCTGCGGTGTATCTGCTGCACCGCGACATCGTTCTTCGTTGGAGCGAGCAAGCTCGCTCCAACAGGGACCCGGGACTATCACCGCAGTAACTACGAATCGCGCCGCAAATCCGGCGGAATCGGCAAATCGCCCTTGAGCGGATCCGGGCGTTTGCCCTTGCCGGCGCGGTGCTGGCGGATCTGGTAGACGTAAGCGAGTACCTGGGCGACGGCAAGGTAGAGCCCGCCAGGGATTTCCTGATCAAGTTCGGTGGAGTAGTAGATCGAACGCGCCAGTGCCGGCGACTCAAGCAGCAGCACTTCGTTGGCCACAGCGATTTCACGGATCTTCAAGGCCAGGAAGTCGCTGCCCTTGGCGATCAGCATCGGCGCCCCACCCTTGTCTGGATCGTACTTGAGCGCTACGGCGTAGTGGGTCGGGTTAGTGATGACCACATCGGCGTCGGGAATCGCCGCCATCATCCGGCGCTGCGACATGTCGCGCTGCAGCTGGCGAATCCGTTGTTTAACCTCTGGCTTCCCTTCCTGATCCTTATGCTCGTCACGCACTTCCTGCTTGGTCATCAGCAGTTTCTTGTGGCTTTCCCAAAGCTGCACCGGCACGTCCACCGCTGCAATGATGATCAGCCCGCAGGCCATCCACAAAGCGCTCCAGCCCACTATTTGCAGACAGTGGATGATCGCAAGCTCCAACGGCTCGTGCCCAATGCGCAACAGGTCGTCGATGTCCGACAACAACACCTTCAGGGCCACCGTCAGGATGATTAAAAACTTCGCAAACGCCTGGAGCAGGTCCACCAGCGCCTTCGTCGAAAACATCCGCTTGAGGCCGGCGGCAGGATTCATCCGACTGAACTTCGGCGCCATGGAGCCAGCCGAAAAAAGCCATCCACCCAGGGAGACAGGCCCAATCAATGCAGCCAACACCAGGGTAATCATGATCGGCTGAATCCCCAGCAAAGCAATCAGCCCTGAGTTCATCAGGTAGGTACTCATGGAGCGCTGATCGAGGATGACTTCACGCGGCAGGGAAAAATTCATCCGCATCACATCCATCAGATCCTGCGCCAGCGCCCCGCCGAAAATCAGCAGCGCACCGGAACCGGCCAACATGATCGCCAGCGTATTGAGTTCCTTGGAGCGCGCAATCTCACCCTTCTCACGGGAATCAGTTTTACGCTTCTCCGTGGGGTCTTCTGTTTTGTCCTGACCGCTTTCGCTCTCAGCCATGACTCAGCGCGCCTGTGCCAGTTCGCGTAAAAACTGCAAGGCCTCGGAGGCCAGCGGTTGATACTGATTGAGAATGTCCGCGAGCCCCACCCAGAGGATGTACATCCCGAGCACCAGGGTCAGCGGGAAGCCGATGGAGAAAATGTTCAGCTGCGGCGCCGCCCGGGTCATGATGCCAAACGCAATGTTGACCACCAGCAGCGCGGTGATCGCTGGCAACACCAGCATTAAAGCAGCCCCGAGGACCCAACCGAGTTTGCCGGCCAGCTCCCAGTAATGATTGACCATAAACCCGCTACCGACCGGCAGCGTGGTGAAGCTTTCGGTGAGGACTTCGAACACCACCAGATGGCCGTTCATCGACAGGAACAACAACGTCACCAGCATGGTGAAGAACTGCCCGATCACCGCTACCGACACGCCGTTGGTAGGATCGACCATCGACGCGAAGCCCATACCCATCTGAACGGCGACAATTTGCCCGGCGACCACGAAGGCCTGGAAGAACAGCTGCAAGGAGAAACCCAGCACCGCACCGACGAGGATCTGCTCGGCAATCAGCAGCAGCCCGCTCAAGTCCAGCGCATTGACCGGCGGCATCGGCGGCAGGCCAGGGGCGATGACCACGGTAATGGCCACTGCGAAAAATAGACGGACCCGCCTGGGCACCAGGGTCGTACCGAAAACCGGCATGACCATCAACAACGAACCGACGCGAAACAGCGGCAGCATGAACGCCGCCACCCAGGTACTGATCTGGGTATCGGTCAGCTGGAGTAGCGACATGGTTTAGCCGATGACCTGAGGAATACTGCCGTACAACTGCAGGATGTATTCCATGAAAGTCTGCACCAACCACGGACCGGCGACGATCAGCGTCACCAGCATCACCAGCAGGCGCGGCAGGAAGCTCAGGGTCTGTTCGTTGATCTGCGTAGCGGCCTGGAACATCGCCACCAACAGGCCCACGAGCAAACTCGGAATCACCAGCACGGCAACCATCATGGTGGTTAGCCACAGTGCTTCCCGGAAGATGTCTACCGCAACTTCTGGCGTCATGGCGATACACCGCCGAAGCTGCTCGCCAGCGTGCCGATGATCAACGCCCAGCCATCCACCAGCACGAACAGCATGATCTTGAACGGCAGGGAAATGATCAGCGGCGAGAGCATCATCATGCCCATGGCCATCAGTACACTGGCCACGACCAGGTCGATGATCAGGAACGGAATGAAGATCATGAAGCCAATCTGGAACGCGGTTTTCAGCTCGGAGGTAACGAACGCCGGAACCAGAATCGTCAGCGGCGCCTGATCCGGCGACGCGATATCAGTGCGTTTGGACAAGCGCATGAATAACTCCAGATCGCTAGTGCGAGTCTGGGCCAGCATGAAGTCCTTGATCGGCACCTGAGCCTTGGCCACGGCGTCTTGAGCAGTGAGTTTCTCCGCCAGATAGGGCTGCAAGGCATCCTGATTAACGCGGTCGAATACTGGCGCCATGATGAACAGGGTCAGGAACAGCGCCATGCCCGTGAGGATCTGGTTCGACGGCGTTTGTTGCAAGCCGAGGGCCTGACGCAGGATCGAGAAGACGATGATGATCCGGGTGAAACTGGTCATCAGCATGACGAACGCCGGGATAAAACTCAGCGCCGTCATGATCAGCAGGATTTGCAGGCTGACCGAATACTCCTGAGCGCCGTTGGCATTCGTGCCCAGGGTAATCGCCGGGATCGACAACGGATCGGCGGCGAACGCCAGTGGCGCGACCAGCATCAGGGCCAGCGTCAAGATGATGCGTAGCGCACCCATTACTTCTTATCCTTATGATCCTTGCCCATCAGCTCCATCAGGCGCTGGGCAAACTCGGGGGTCGCTTTTTCAGTCCCGCTGGGCACTTGCACCGGCTCCTTGAGCACGTGCAACGCGGTGATGGTGCCGGGGCTCAAGCCAAGCAGAATCTGCTCGCTGCCGACCTGCACCAGCATCAGACGGTCACGCGGGCCCAGCGAGCGAGAACCAATCAGCTCGATCACCTGCCCTTTGCCGGCCGGCCCGGCCTGTTGGACCCGGCGCAGCAACCAGGCGAGGAAGAAGATCAACCCCAGCACCAGCAGCAAACCAAACACCAACTGCGTCAATTGCCCGGCCACACCGCTGCTGACCGCGGGGGCAGCGGCGGTGGCAACCGTCGCCACCGGCTCGGCAGCCAGAACGCTGAATGGCAACGCCAGTACAAACCCCAGAACCTTTTTCACTCAGCGCAACTTCTTGATGCGTTCGCTTGGGCTGATCACGTCGGTCAGGCGGATGCCGAACTTCTCGTTGACCACCACCACTTCACCGTGAGCGATGAGCGTACCGTTGACCAGCACGTCCAGCGGTTCACCGGCCAGACGATCGAGCTCGATCACCGACCCCTGGTTAAGCTGCAGCAGGTTGCGGATGTTGATGTCAGTGCTGCCGACTTCCATGGAAATCGACACCGGAATGTCGAGGATCACGTCCAGGTTAGGACCGTCGAGGGTGACCGGATCGTTGTTCTTCGGCACGCTGCGGCAGCCAGCAAGGCGTCAATGTCGTCCTGCCCGGCGTCGCCGGTTTCTTCCAGGGCCGCAGCCCATTCATCGGCCAGCGCCTGGTCGTCCTGGGTGTTCATATCGTTAGCCATCAATTTGTCCTCGGCGGGCATCCATTCAATCAGGAGCCGTCAGTTAAAAGCACAGGGGGTTTGGAGCGCCGGTCAGCGGCGCTCGATCGGCTCGATCACTTGCAACGCGAGGTTGCCTTTGTGCGACCCCATCTTGACCTTGAACGCAGGCACGCCGTTGGCGCGCATGATCATCTCTTCCGGCATCTCGACCGGGATAATGTCCCCCGGCTGCATGTGCAGAATGTCCCGCAAGCGCAACTGGCGACGGGCAACCGTGGCACCGATCGGTACGTCAACGTCCAGCACGTCCTGGCGCAAGGCGTTGACCCAGCGCTCGTCCTGATCGTCGAGGTCCGACTGGAAGCCGGCGTCGAGCATTTCGCGCACCGGCTCAATCATCGAGTACGGCATGGTCACGTGCAGGTCACCGCCACCGCCATCGAGTTCGATGTGGAACGTCGACACCACAATCGCTTCGCTCGGGCCGACGATGTTGGCCATGGCCGGGTTCACTTCCGAGTTGATGTACTCGAAGTTCACTTCCATGATCGCCTGCCAGGCTTCCTTCAAATCGACGAACGCCTGCTCCAGCACCATGCGCACCACACGCAGTTCGGTGGGGGTGAATTCACGCCCTTCGATCTTCGCGTGACGTCCGTCGCCGCCGAAGAAGTTGTCCACCAGTTTGAACACCAGTTTGGCGTCGAGGATGAACAGTGCGGTGCCGCGCAACGGTTTGATCTTGACCAGGTTGAGGCTGGTCGGCACGTACAGCGAGTGCACGTATTCGCCGAACTTCATCACCTGCACGCCACCGACGGCAACGTCCGCCGAGCGGCGCAGCATGTTGAACATGCTGATGCGGGTGTAACGGGCGAAACGCTCGTTGATCATCTCCAGGGTCGGCATGCGTCCACGGACGATGCGATCCTGGCTGGTCAGGTCGTAGCTTTTGACACTGCCGGGTTCAGCAGCGGTATCGGTCTGTACCAGACCATCGTCGACGCCATGCAACAGCGCATCGATCTCATCCTGGGACAGCAGGTCCTGCACGGCCATGTCGTGTTCCTACTGCAGTACGAAATTAGTGAAAAGCAACTGCTCGATGACCACTTTGCCGAGTTCTTTCTGCGCCACTTCCTGCACGCTGGCCGTGGCTTTCTGACGCAACATTTCCTGGCCAACCGGCGACGCCAGGGTGGCGAAGTCTTGCCCGGAGAACAGCATGACCAGGTTATTGCGGATGACCGGCATGTGAACTTTGAGCGCTTCCAGATCGGCTTGATTGCGACCCTGCATGGTGATGCTCACCTGCATGTAGCGCTGACGACCGTTCTGGTTGTAGTTGGCCACGAAGGCCGGAGCCATGGGCTCGAAAATCGCTGGCTGCTTGCCGACCGGGGCGGTTTCAGCCGCGGCGGCAGGCTTGCTCTGGGCGCTGTGCATGAAGAACCAGGTCGCTCCCACGGACAAGCCGATCGCCAGCAGCAGGGCCACCACGATCACAATGATCAGCTTGAGTTTGCCTTTGGTTGCGGGGTCTTTTACTGCTGCTTCGCTCTTCGCCATGCCAATAATCCGTCACTATTCGGGTTTTCACAGTCGCACGGCAAGGCAAGAGCAAGTGTTATGCCAGAAGTGTCTGAGGGACAATGGGCTGCGGCTGGTTGAAACCGAAAATCAAAAGATCGCAGCCTCCGGCAGCTCCTACATTGGAATGTGTACATCCTGTAGGAGCTGCCGAAGGCTGCGATCTTTTAGAGGGCGCCGCGAATTATCAGGCGTAGTAGTCGACGGCGCTGGAGCCAATGACGCTGGTGGTGCTGGCCGCTACTTCGGCAGCTGTTGGCGCAAGCTCTTCGTCCATGGAATCGAGACGACCACCGCTGGCGTTAGTGCGCCCGCCCTGGCCTTGACCTTGTTGAGCCTGTTCCTGCCCCTGACCTTGCCAGCCACGGGACTGGTCGGACACATTGACGTCAACCTGGCCCATGCCCTGCTGCGCAAACATGTCACGCAAGCGATGCATCTGCCCGTCCAGCGCTTCGCGAACACTTGGATGGGCGCTCATGAACGTCACCTGGGTCTGCTGATCCGGAACCATGTTCACCCGAATGTCCAGGCGCCCCAGCTCAGCCGGTTGCAACTGGATGTCCGCCGCCTTGAGATTGGCACTGGACAGGTACATGACCCGGTTCACTACTTCTTCGGTCCAGCCGCTCTGATGCATGGCGATCGGTTGATTCACCGGCAATGCGTTGGCGGTTTTCGGCGTGGCCGCCTGGGTCAGTGCCGCCAGACGGTTGGCGAAATCGTCGACCCGGGTATCGCTACTCGCGGACTTCAGGTCCTTGAGACCGTCATCGATAAGACCACCGAAGGCCTTGTCGCCGCCCTGGCCCGTGCTGTCCTTGTCGGCTTGCACATCGAGCATGCTCGCCATGCCTGCGGCGAAGGTCTGCGCCGAGGTTGACTCGCCGTCAGCCTGGGCCTGGGCCGAGGTCGGTGCCGCTTTGGGCTGAGCCTGACTCGCAGCCGAAATATGGCCGCCCTGCTCCATGGCCATGCGCACGGCCGGCAACGCATCGAGAGGATCCGCTTCGGGATCGAAATCGGTGTCAGTGCTTGCAACAACCGGAGTCGTTGCCGCCGTCACAGCCACCTCGACCTGCGGTTGTGGGGTGACTGCAACGGACGGAGCTGCCGGCACCGGCGCTGGCACCGCAGGTTGTACTGCCTGCATCAACGCAGGATCCAGCGTCGGGTCAACGGGTGCGGCATCGGCAACCGGCGCCTGCGCAGTATCCGACCCGTCATCGCTGGCGGCCTCGTCGTCAGCCTGCGCCGGCTTATCGGCGGGCAAGGATTTGCCGCTATCGGCAACCGCAGGTTCCGGGGCGGCAGACTTGTCGTTGCTGACGTCCTTTTTATCGGGACTGTCCGGCGTTTTATCGCGTAGCGGCTTGGCCGATCCATCACCCACCACAGAGGGTTTGTTCCGGGCTTGATTGGCGTAGACCTGAGCGAAGCTGGATGCCTTGTCCCCAGGCTCAGCGGCCAGCGCCGGTGTATTGGCGGAAGCGGCTTGAGTCTTGGCCTGCGCGGCGGCCTGAAGAAGCATATTGGGGGTAACGGGCATGGAACGGTCTCCGCTGCACTGGGATCGTAGGTACAGTTGACGGAGATTACTGCAAAGGTCACGCCAGATTTGAGTGACAGGCGCTAAAAGCGCCGGACGGTCTCATTGGCAGAGAGAGAACGCTGACGCTCGGCCTCATAGAGCGGCCGGACAATCGCAAATTCGTCATCAATTTCGCCCACCAGTTTTTCAATGCCGGCGAGACTTTTTTGCTTGGCGCGTTGCTCCAGCTCATGGCACAACTCAGCCAGGCGAATGGCGCCCATGTTGCTGCTGCTGCCCTTGAAGCTATGGGCAGCATTCATGAGCTGCGCAGCATCTTCAGCTTTTCGCAAGACGCGCAAACGCTCTTCGGAATCGGCGAGAAAGGTATCCAGCAACGTCGGATACTCATCCTCCATGACCTCTTGCAACGCGCTCAGCACGTCGCGGTCCAGGTGTGTGTCAGCCACTTGCTCACTCCTTGATCAAGAATGCGTGGATTATGCCAGAGCCTCCCAGAAAAATTCCACGCGGGCACTTCGACCATCGTCGGACCAACTCGCATTGTGGCCCAGCTGACGGATCAGACTGACGCCACGTCCCGACAGACGGACACCATCGACGGGCCGCTCCATCACCCGCGCAACATCGAAACCCTTGCCGCTGTCTTCAACCCGAACAATCAGGCACCCGCCCTCGCCCTTGGGTGTCACCTGCAAATGCACCCGCACGAAGCCGTCCTGCAACTCGTCCAGGCGTGTATTGCGTTGTTGATAATAGCGGGTAAAACCCGAGGCATCGCTCTTGAGCGCCGAATCCAGCCCCAGCACTCCATGCTCCAGGGCATTGGAATACAGTTCGGCCAACACACTGTAAAGCGCCCCACTCTGAGCCCGCAGACCGTGGACCTCAAGCAGCAATTGCAGAAGATACGGCAGCGGATTGAAGCGTTTGAGCGTGGCGGCGCGAAATTCGAAACTCACTGACCAGTCCAGCGGGCAGGACTGACCACTGTCGGAATACACCAGCGCCGGCGGGCTCAGTTGTGCGGCCTCCAGCAGACTGACCTCGACCATGCTCACGTCATCACGGGCCTCGCCGCGAAAGTCCCGCAACGCCTGCTCGATCTCTTCGAACAACTCATCAGGCTGACGATTGGCCACAAACACCTGCTGCAATCGCTCCACACCAAACAACTGTTCGTTGGCATCGCAGGTATCGATCACCCCGTCGGACAACAGGAAGATCCGATCCCCGACCGCCATCGGAAACACCTCGGTGCGGTCATCAAAGGATTGCGGGCTCAGCACGCCGAGCGGCAAATGCCGAGCCGTCAGGGGCGTGCGCTCACCGCTGGCGATGCTGTGCAGATATCCGTCCGGCATTCCGCCGTTCCAGACCTCCACCGAGCGTCGCTGAAAACTCAGGCACAGCAGCGCTGCACAACAGAACATGTCCACCGGCAGGATGCGCTTGAGCTTGGCATTCATCTCGCGCAGGGTTTCGGACAGGCCGTAACCCTTGGCGGTCATGCCATAGAAAACTTCGGCCAAGGGCATGGCACCGACCGCGGCCGGCAAACCGTGACCGGTAAAATCGCCGAGCAGCACGTGCATGTCGCCGGCCGGGGTGAACGCGGCCAACAGCAGATCGCCGTTGAACAACGCATAAGGCGATTGCAGGTAGCGGATATTGGGTGCATTCAGGCAGCCGGAGTGGGCCACCTTGTCGAACACGGCTTTGGCCACCCGCTGCTCGTTGAGCAGGTAGTCGTGGTGCCTGGCGATCTGGTCGCGCTGTTGCAACACCGTGGCCTGCAACCGCCGTAAGCGATCCATCGCCTTGATCTTGGCGGCGAGGATCACCTGGTTGTAGGGCTTGGCCAGAAAGTCGTCGCCCCCAGCCTCCAGACAGCGGGCCAGCGCTTCGCTTTCGGTCAGCGACGTTAGGAAGATGATCGGCACCAGGGTTTCCCCTGCCAATACCTTGATCTGCCGCGCCGCCTCGAAACCGTCCATCACGGGCATCATCGCGTCCATAAGCACCAGTTGCGGCCGTTGCTGGCGAAACGCTTCAACGGCTTCGGCACCGTTGGCGGCCGTCAGCACCTCATGCCCCTGACGACGGACGATGGTCGACAGCAGCATGCGATCGGCCGCGCTGTCTTCGGCGATCAGGATCGTCAGCGGTTCGAACGGCGACTGCATGCCGTTCAACTGATGTCGAACAGTTTGTCGAAATTGGAAATGGCGAGGATCTTCTTCACGTCGGTGCTGCTGTTGACGACACGAATATCGGAATTGTCGCCACCAGCGTGATCACGCAGCAAGAGCAACATGCCCAGCGCCGAACTGTCGAGGTAGGTCGCTTCTTTCAAGTCGACGACAACTGCGGAGAGCTTCTTGTCCTCATAGGACTCACGAAATTCCTGATGCTTGGCGAAATCGAATCGTCCCTTGACCGATATCGTCAGCTTTTGACCATCTTGGGAGACTTCTGTAACAACTGGCATTTAACGGCTTCCTTGTCATTGGTGAACGTACGTGTACAAGGTTTAGCACTTGGCGAGGGCAGGAGCAAGGCGGGAAAACGGTTGAACCCTGCCTGATCAATAAGGATCCTGACGCGGCAACCGCTGGGACAACTCATCCAGCAGCTTTTGCTCGCGCCGGTCTTCCAGCCGCCGCGCCTCATCCCTGTAGCGCAACACCAGTTTGCGCAAGCCTTCGACCCGGGCAAACGCCTGCTGCCAGGATTCCCGCGCCTTGTTCAGGTTGTTTTGATGCCATACCAGGCTTTGTCGCTGCTGGTCGATGGCGGTACCCAGTTGCGCCAGGAAGCCTTGATAACCCAGCAGCCATTGGCCAGACACGCCACTGCTGCCGCGCACGATCCACTGCTCTTGATAGTCGAGACGAAAGGCTTCGAGGTCGGCGAGTTTGCTTTCGGCCAGACGGACTTGCCCCTGAAAGTGCCCCAGACGCAGGACCGCGGTTTTCTCGGCCTTTTCGGCCATTTCGACCACGGGGGCCAGGCGCGAGGCTCGGCTCTGGGCCATGGCCGGTTAGCCGCCGGCCGCGGGAGCGAAAATCGTGCCGAGATAGGCTTCGCTTTCGCCCAGGCTGATGCTGTCGTTCAGGCCCTGGCGCAGGTATTTCACCAACTGCGGTTGCAGGGAGATCGCCAGGTCGGTTTCCCGATCACCACCGGCCACATAGGCGCCGACGCTGATCAAGTCACGACTCTGCTGATAACGCGACCACAGTTGCTTGAAATACTGGGCGCGCATCATGTGTTCCGGCGTAACCACCGACGGCATGACCCGGCTGATGGACGCTTCGATATCGATGGCCGGGTAATGACCTTCCTCGGCCAGGCGCCGGGACAGCACGATGTGCCCGTCGAGCACGCCTCGCGCGGCGTCGGCAATCGGGTCCTGCTGGTCATCGCCTTCGGACAGTACGGTGTAGAACGCGGTGATCGAACCGCCGCCCTTCTCCGCGTTACCGGCCCGCTCCACCAGTTTCGGCAGTTTGGCGAACACCGATGGCGGATAACCCTTGGTCGCTGGCGGCTCGCCGATGGCCAGGGCGATTTCCCGCTGGGCCTGGGCGAAACGGGTCAGGGAGTCCATGAGCAACAGGACGTTCTTGCCCTTGTCGCGGAAATACTCGGCGATTCGCGTGCAATACATCGCCGCGCGCAGACGCATCAGCGGCGCATCGTCCGCCGGGGACGCCACCACCACCGAACGCTTGAGGCCTTCTTCACCGAGGATGTGCTCGATGAATTCTTTAACTTCACGACCTCGTTCACCGATCAGCCCGACGACGATGATGTCGGCCTCGGTGAAGCGGGTCATCATGCCCAGCAACACACTCTTGCCCACGCCCGTACCGGCGAACAGGCCAAGACGCTGACCGCGACCGACCGTCAACAAACCGTTGATGCTGCGAATGCCCACGTCCAGCGGCTCGCTGATCGGTTCACGCTTGAGCGGGTTGATGGTCGGGCCGTCCATCGGCACCCAATCTTCGGCCTTCATCCCGCCCTTGCCGTCCAGCGCGCGACCGGCGCCATCGAGCACCCGCCCGAGCATGCTCATGCCCATCGGCAGACGACCGGTATCAGCCAGAGGAACCACACGGGCACCGGGCGCGATGCCGGCAACGCTGCCGACCGGCATCAGAAACACCTTGCTGCCGGAGAAGCCCATGACTTCGGCTTCGACCTGCACCGGATGATAACTGTCGTCGTTGATGACCATGCAGCGGCTGCCCATGGCGGCGCGCAAGCCCTCGGCCTCGAGGGTCAGGCCGACCATGCGCAGCAAGCGGCCTTCAAGGATCGGCGCGCCTTCCAGCGCCGTGGCCTCGGCGTAGCTGCCGAGGCGCTTGGCGAAGCTGGTGCGATCAAGGCGCATCGGGAACGTCCAGATCTGGTTCGACCGGCGCGACCGCTGGCTTGTCGCTGATCGGCAGTTCCAGGCTCAGATCCGGCTCGGCCGGGTGCAAAGCCTGTTCGTGCAATTGATCGAACAGCTTGTCCATAACCCGCGCAACACGGGTTTCGACCGTGGCGTCGATACGGCTGTGTTCAGTCTCGACCCGGCAACCGCCGGGCAACAACGCCTCATCCTCGACGATGCGCCAGGTTTCTTCATGGCGTTCGCGCAGGGCTTTGACCTGTTCGAAATCTTGCGGATTGATGTACAGCCGCACATTGCCCACGCCCAGCGGCAAGAGCTTGAGGGCTTCACGCATGACGTGTTCGATCTGCGTCGAGTCGATGGCAAGTTCGCGCTGAATCACCTGTTTGGTGATGTGCTGCACCAGGTCGACCAAGGACTTTTCGATCAAGGTGTCCTGCTCGGCGATAGGCTCGAACAAATGCCCCATCAACTGCTCCAGAGCAGCAATCTTGGCGGCCAGGGCCACCTCGGCTTCCTGACGGACCTTGAGCGTGGCGCTGTGGAAACCTTCCTTTTCGCCCGTGGCGAAGCCTTCGTTGTAGGCCTCCTGGCGAATGCTTTCGAGTTCTTCGAGGGTCAGTGGCTGGACTTCATCCAGTGGCACTTCTTCCATTTCCGGCGGCTCGGGCTCAGGTTCCGGCTCGGGTTCCGGCACGAACGGATCGAAACTGGGCAACGACCAGACGTCGAAACCAGCGACGTCCTTGCCGCGGATCAGGTCGGTGTTGGACTCATCATGTTTGGACGACATAGTGACCTTAGATCATCTCTTCGCCGCCCTTCCCGCCGAGAACGATTTCTCCGGCTTCGGCCATACGGCGGGCAATGGTGAGGATTTCTTTCTGCGCGGTTTCCACGTCGCTGACGCGCACCGGGCCTTTGGCCTCGAGGTCGTCGCGCAACAGTTCGGCCGCCCGTTTGGACATGTTCTTGAAGATCTTCTCTTTGACGCCTTCGTCCGAACCCTTGAGGGCCAGCACCAACACGTCGGAGGACACTTCGCGCAGCAGCGCCTGAATACCGCGATCGTCGACATCGGACAGGTTGTTGAACACGAACATGAGGTCTTCGATCTGACCGGACAGGTCTTCGTCGACTTCGCGAATCGAGTCCATCAGCTGACCTTCGATCGAGCTGTCGAGGAAGTTCATGATATCCGCCGCGCGCTTGATGCCACCCAAGGTGGTGCGCGAGGCATTCGAGTTGCCGGAGAACTGCTTCTCGAGAATCTGGTTGAGTTCTTTCAGGGCCGCAGGCTGCACGGTATTCAGCGAGGAAACCCGCAGAATGATGTCCAGACGCACCTTGTGGTCGAAGTTACCCAGCACTTCGCCCGCCTGGTCCGGATCGAGATACGCCACCACGATCGCCTGGATCTGCGGGTGCTCGTAACGGATCACGTCGGCGACGGCGCGCGGCTCCATCCACTTCAGGCTGTCGAGGCCACTGGTGTTGCCGCCCAGCAGGATGCGGTCGATCAGGCCGTTGGCCTTGTCTTCGCCCAGGGCCTGGGTGAGCATTTTGCGCACGTAGTCGTCGGAGCCGACGCCGAGGCTGGTCTGGTCGCCGACGATGTCGACGAACTCGCTCATCACCTGCTCGACCTGCTCGCGGTGCACGTTACCCATTTGGGCCATGGCCACACCCACACGCTGGACCTCCTTAGGCCCCATGTGGCGCAGCACTTGGGCGGCGTCGGTAGAACCCAGGGACAGCAGCAGAATCGCGGCTTTGTCGACCTTGGACAGTTTGGCGGCAACGGCTCGGTTATCACTCATCTGCGTTAATCCACTCTTTCACGACCTGGGCCACGCGACCCGGATCTTCTGCCACCAGACTCTTGATTGCGTTCAACTGTGCGTCATAGCCTTCGCTCGGGCTCGGCAGCAGAATGCTGGTCGGGCCACCGAGACTGACGCGGTCGTTGGCCAGTTCGCCGTCCAGGCCGCCCATGCCACCCAGCTCGACGTCACTGCCCAAGCCTGCAAACTGCTTGCCTTTGCCACCACCGGTGATGTTGTTGAGCACCGGACGCAGCACACCGAACACCAGCACCAGGATGAACAAGACACCCAGCACTTGCTTGACGATGTCCCAGAACCACGGCTGGGAGTAGAACGGAATTTCGGCAATCACTTCACCGCGCTCGGCGGAGAACGGCATGTTGATCACGCTGACGCTGTCGCCACGGCTGGCGTCGAAGCCGACGGCATCCTGTACCAGGCGAGTGAAGCGCGCCAATTCATCGGCGGTCCACGGCGCACGAGTGGTTTCACCGTTGGCCGCGTTGATCTTGACCTGGTCATCCACCACCACCGACACCGACAGGCGATTCAAGCGGCCCTGCTGCTGTTTGGTGTGGCTGATGGAACGGTCAAGCTCGAAGTTCTTGGTGGATTGTTGACGCTTGTCCGCCGGGTACGGTGCAAGCATAGGCTGGCCGGTGGCCGGGTCCATGATTTGCTGACCGTTGGCATCCAGCAGTGGCTGGCCCGGCTGCACCATGCCGGCCGACGCGGTAGCGCCACCGGTGGTTTGCGGAGCGGAGGCAGGCGACGGCGGCTGGTTGCTCAGGGCTCCCGGCACACCTTGCGGGCCATTGCTGGCGGTACGTTGTTCGTTGACCGACTGCTCGCTGCGCAACGCCGGTTGGTCCGGGTTGAATTGCTCGGAGGTCGACTCGACGGCACTGAAATCCACATCGGCCGAGACTTCGGCTTTATAGCGATCGTTGCCCAGCACCGGTTGCAGAATGTTGTGCACGCGCTGAGTCAGCATGCTTTCCATGCGACGGCTGTAATCGAATTGCTTGCCGGCCATGGTCAGTTCGGAATTTTCCGCCTGATCCGACAGCAGGTTGCCCTTCTGGTCGACGACAGTGATCTGGGATTTGCTGAGTTCGGGAACGCTGGTGGCCACCAGGTTGATGATCGCCAGTACCTGGCCAGGCTCCAGCGAGCGACCGGAGTACAGTTCCACCAGAATCGAAGCGCTCGGCTTGCGCTCGTCGCGCACGAACACCGAACTTTTCGGAATCGCCAGGTGCACGCGGGCACCCTTGACGTTGTTCAGGCTGGAAATGGTGCGGGCCAGTTCGCCTTCGAGACCACGACGATAACGGGTCGCTTCCATGAACTGGCTGGTGCCCAGGCCCTGGTCCTTGTCGAGAATTTCAAAACCGATGTTGCCGTCGCTGGGAGTGACACCAGCGCCCGCGAGTTTGATTCGCGCACGGGAAAGGTCATCGGCCTTGACCAGCAAGGCACCGGAGTTCGGTTCAACGGTATAGGGAATGTCGGCTGCGGCCAGGGTATCCATGACCTGTTTGGCGTCCATACCGGCAAGGCTGCCGTACAGAGGCCGGTAGTCCGGCTGCTGGGACCACAACACCACGGCAAAGCCAATCGCCACGCTCGCAGCCAGGCCGACCAACAGGCCCACCTGACGCAACATGGTCATCTCGGAGAGGTTTTCCAGGAAAGACAACCCGAACAGCGGCGGCTTGCCGTCTATTGGAGTGGCCTTGGCCGGAACATTATCGGCGACTGCTTCTGCCATGACTCAAATCGTCCTTAAACCGGCATCTGCATGATGTCTTGGTATGCCTGAACCAGCTTGTTGCGTACTTGGGTCAACGCTTGAAAAGACACGCTGGCCTTCTGCGAGGAAATCATCACGTCCGTCAGGTCGACACCGCTCTTGCCGATCTCGAAGGCACTGGCCAACTGACTGGACGCCTGCTGCGTCTCGCTCACTTTATTGACGGCCTGACCGAGCATGTCGGAAAAGCTGCTGCCACCCATTTCAGGAACAGCGGCAGTCGATTTCGACGCAGACATGGCATCCATTTGCATGGAACGCATGTCCAACATCAATCGATTGAATTCAATACCTTGGCTCATGGTCTACTCTCTCTGGCGACCCGCAATTTTTTGACACTCACTCGGCGGGTAGTGAGGTGTTAGCAACAAGGGTGCCAGCTCCGTGGCCGCTCCAAACAAAAGCCTATCGGTCCATGATTCACCACAAAACCATTGTGGGAGCGAGCCTGCTCGCGATGAGGGTGTGTCAGTCGACATTTATGTGCCTGATACGCCGCCTTCGCGAGCAGGCTCGCTCCCACATTTAGATCGGCGTTACTTGCGTCAACTTTCAGGTGGCGAACAGGTACGCTTCCACGTCCATGCCGGCGTCGCGCATCTGCGCCAGCTTGTAACGCAGGGTGCGCGGACTGATGCCCAAGCGCTCGGCGGCTTCTTTGCGACGGCCGCGTTCGGAGCGCAAGGTGTCGATGATCATCTGGAACTCACGGCGACGCAGGTCATCACCCAGCGCCCCGCCTGACTCGGACTCGACCTCCACGGTTCGCACGGACGCAGGCACCAAGGCTGGCAACGGCGCACAGGCGACCGGCCCGGCCAGACAGAAATCCTCAGGCTGTATCAATCCGCCCTGCTGCAGGATCAGCGCCCTCTGAATCGCGTTATCCAGTTCACGCACATTACCCGGCCACGGATAACCGATCAGGCACGCCTGAGCCTCAGGCGACAGCCTTGCCGCGGCATGCTTCATTTTATTGACGTACTTGGCCAGAAGACGCTCGGCCAATGGCAGGATGTCGGCGGTACGTTCGCGTAGCGGACGCCAGGCCAACGGAAACACCGACAGGCGATAGTAAAGGTCTTCGCGAAAACGCCCCGCTGCCACTTCACCGGCCAAGTCACGGTTGGTGGTTGCCACGACCCGAATATCCAGCGTGATCGGCTTGCGGGCGCCGACTCGCTCAACTTCGCGCTCCTGCAATACTCGCAGCAACTTGGCCTGGAGCCCGAGGGGTATTTCGGAAATTTCATCGAGCAGGATGGTCCCGCCATCAGCCTGTTCAAACTTGCCGGCCTGCGCCGCGATGGCGCCGGTGAACGAGCCCTTTTCATGACCAAACAACGTGGCTTCGAGCATGTTGTCGGGGATGGCTGCGCAGTTGATCGCAATGAACGGCTGACTGGCGCGGTGAGAGTGCTGATGGATGTAACGCGCCAGCACTTCTTTACCGGTCCCGGACTCACCGGAGATCAACACCGTGGAATCACTGCGCGCCACCCGAGCGGCCAATTCCAGCAATTGCGCACTGGCCGGCTCGAACGCTACAGGGCCCTCACCCTCGGCCGCACCGAGACTGCCCAGCGCATGACGCGCCACCAGATCGAGCAATGCCTTGGGCTCGAACGGTTTGACCAGGTAATCCGCCGCGCCCTGGCGCATCGCATCGACCGCCCGCTCCACGGCACCGTGAGCTGTCATCAGCAACACCGGCAACTGCGGCTGACGAGTGCGCAGCAATCCGAGCAGTTGATGGCCGTCCATGCCCGGCATGTTGACGTCACTCAGCACCAGGTTGAACGCCTCATTACCAACCGCCGCCAGCGCTTCTTCTGCCGAGCCTACCGCCGTGTAGTCGTGCCCCGCGAGCAGCAGCGTATCCGCCAGTGCTTCGCGTAGCGCGCGGTCATCCTCGACCAGTAAAACCTTGATTGCCATGTCCTTCACTCCGCTCTCTGAGCGTGGGGCTTTTCACCGGAAAAAAGCGGCAGTATGACCTGCGCGCAAGTGCCGCGACCCAGCCGCGAGCGCAGCTGCAATTCTCCCTGATGGGCACGGGCCACTGCCTTGACCACGGTCAGGCCAAGGCCGGTCCCGGTGGTTTTAGTGGTAAAAAACGGCTCGCCGAGTCGTGCCAGCACTTTCGTGTCGATGCCACTACCGCTGTCACTGACAGAGACGCGCAAATTGTCGTCACGGGTATAGAGGTGAACCTTCAAGCGGACGTCACCGGCACTGGCCTGGATGGCGTTCTCAATCAGGTTCAGGATCGCCCCGACCAGGGTGTCACGATTGCACAGCAATTCACCTGCGTGACTGTCGCACTGCCAGCGAATCGGCAGGTCCTGCACATGGGTCAATGCTGCCGCCTGCAGCGACTGCATCAGCATTTTGGGCGTGACGCGATCGGTCAGCGGCAGCTCGCCGCGCGCAAACACCAGCATGTCGCGAACCTGATGCTCCAACTCATGCAGACGCTCTTTCAGGCGCCCGGCAAAACGCTGCTGGGTCTCGACCGGCAACGCTTGCTCGGTCAAATGACTGGCGTAGAGCAAGGCAGCGGACAAGGGCGTACGAATCTGATGGGCCAGCGAAGCGACCATTCGGCCGAGAGACGAGAGCCGTTCATGGCGGGCCAACTGATCTTGCAGATGGCGGGTTTCAGTCAGGTCGTTGAGCAACACCAACTGGCCGGGCTCGGCATCCAGTGAGCGAGTGGAGATCGACAATCGCCGACCGTCCTTGAGCGAGATTTCGTGACCGTCGTCTTCACGGGGCGCAAAGCAGCGGGCAATGACATGACGCCACAGCTCGCCTTCGAGGGGCAGACCGAGCAGTTCGCAGGCAGCGGGGTTGGCTTCGCGCACGATGCCTTGGGCGTCGATGACGATGACGCCGCCGGGCAACAGATCGAGGAGGTTTTGCAGCCGGTTGGCCAGGCGTTCTTTTTCCGCCAGTTCCTGCATGCGCTGAGCGCTGACCACCGCCAGCTCACCCTTGAGCTCGGTGACCCGGGCTTCGAGCATGCTGTAGGAATCGGTCAATTGGCTCGACATCTGGTTGAACAGTGCAAACGCCTGCTCAAGGCCAAGCCGGCTCGCCTGCTCTACGGACGACGGTTGTCCCGAAGCGTCAGGGACAGGAGACATCTGGGCGGCTTGGGGCATCGTGCTCTCTCGCTTGGCTGACCGTCAGTTAAACGGAACGTTGCGAGGGATGTAGCAATACCCGTGCCTAAAAAAAACCGCCTACAAATGAAGGACTTGAAAAACAGGCGTCAATCATCCGCCTGTTCATCACCGTCACGACGGCTCATCCCGTACTTGCGCATCTTTTCCACCAGCGTGGTGCGACGAATGCGCAGGCGTTCGGCGGCACGCGCAACGATGCCATTGGCATCATCCAGCGCCTGCTGAATCAGCCCTTGTTCCAGACCACCGAGGTAGTCCTTCAGGTCCAGACCTTCCGGCGGCAGCATGGCGCCGGCAGAGAAGTCAGGAGCATGACCGTTGATGGCCACGCGCTCTTCTAGATCGCTACGCAGGCTGTCGACCAACTGCTCGTCTTCATCGTCGACGTAACGGAATTTCTTCGGCAGCTCGACCACGCCGATCACCCCGTATGGATGCATGATCGCCATGCGTTCCACCAGGTTGGCGAGCTCGCGGACGTTGCCCGGCCAGCCATGACGGCACAGCGACATGATCGCCGCGGAGTTGAAACGGATCGACCCACGCTTCTCGTGCTCCATGCGCGAGATCAACTCGTTCATCAGCAGTGGAATGTCTTCGACACGTTCGCGCAGTGGCGCCATCTCGATCGGGAACACGTTCAGGCGGTAGTACAAGTCTTCGCGAAAGGTACCGACCTCGATCATGCTTTCGAGATTCTTGTGGGTCGCGGCAATGATCCGCACATCGACGCTCTGGGTCTTGTTGCTGCCCACGCGCTCGAAGGTGCGCTCCTGCAATACGCGCAGCAGCTTGACCTGCATTGGCAACGGCATGTCACCGATTTCATCGAGGAACAGCGTGCCGCCATTGGCCAGTTCGAAACGCCCGGCGCGGCTGGTGATTGCCCCGGTGAAGGCGCCCTTCTCGTGGCCAAACAGTTCGCTTTCCAGCAACTCGGCCGGGATCGCCCCGCAGTTGACCGGTACGAACGGCGCGTCACGACGCTTGGAGTGATAGTGCAGGTTGCGCGCGACCACTTCCTTGCCGGTCCCGGACTCACCGAGGATCAGCACACTGGCGTCGGTGTCGGCGACTTGCTGCATCATCTGACGGACGTGTTGAATCGCCCGGCTGGTACCGACAAGACTGCGGAAAAGATTGGGTTCACGGTGACGGCCGCGCTCGCGCGCCTGGTCGTACATCTCGCGATAGACCTGGGCACGGTGCAGGGAGTCGAGCAGTTTGCTGTAGCTGGGTGGCATTTCGAGGGTCGAAAGCACTCGGCGACGCTGGTCTTCAGGCAAGTCAACGGAAGAATTATCGCCCATTAACAAAACCGGAAGGAACTCATCCCAGGTTGAGAGTGTCTTTAACAAGCCCACGAGTGCACCAGGAGCATTGACCGTCCCGATGAGGACACAGATTACTTCACGACTTGATGACAATGAGCCGACAGCCTGCTGCCAGTCATGGCTACCGCAGGGTAAATTTTCTTCGCCAAGAAAATTTAAAATCACCGCCAAGTCGCGGCGGCGGACGCTATCGTCATCAATCAGCAGAATTTTGGTTTCACGCCACATGCAATAGCAACTTCCCTAGTCAACTCAATGCCCAAAATGATGGGGCAAGCTAGACGCTTGCAGACACGTTGTGCCTGTAGACGCCTGAAATCTGGAACCAGCCACTAGTTAAGTCAAAAAACCGTGCACAGTCAAATTTATGGCGCACTATGTTTGGATTAACCGAGGATTAATTAACCAAACAGATGGTAAACCTTTGCCGCGTTCTGTGCTTGGTGGATCTGCGACATCTCGTCAACTATCGCTTGCCGCTCCCCTGTCGCCGCCTCAAGAAGCTGTTTATACACCCCCAACAACTCCTCAAGATTGTCGCGCAACGCGGCCTCGTCCACCGAAGCTTCACTCAAGACGTCTTCCATGCAGGAACGGCAAGCCAGGTCCAATTCACCAATGGCTTCCCAGTTACGCTCGGCCAAAGCACCGACCAGGCCTTCACGGGTTTGTTCGATTCGCTGCAATACAAGACTCATGGTGATCTCCTTAAAACTGCGGACCCGGCTCGGCGATAGCATCCCAGCCTTCTTTGACCGTGCGAAGCAAATCGGCGACCTCATCCAGAATCGTTGAGTCATTCCGGATATTGGCGTCTGTCAGGCGCTTGATCATGTAGACATACAAATTGTCCAGGCTGCCGATCGAATCGGCAGCGTTCTCACGATCCAGACCTTCGCGCAGACCACCAACAATTCCAATAGCCTTGCCGATGGCCAGACCTTTGTTGGCGATTTCCTTGCGCTCCATCGCGCCTTTGGCCTGAGCGATACGATCCAGGCCACCTTCCATCAACATCTGCACCAGACGATGAGGGCTGGCTTCGGAAGTCTGAGCCTGGGCACCGATCTTCTGATACTGCCGAAGGGCTAACATCGGGTTCATGCTGTACCTCGTCACAACTCAAAAGTTTGTATAACCAGTGTATCGACGTCGCGTCAAAAAACTTTAGGCCAAAGCAAAAAAGCCCGGCACGCTTGAAAAAGCTGCCGGGCTTTTGTCGCTTTGACGTTTATTAACCGCTTTTTTGCGCGTTCATGGCTTCAAACATCGACTTGATGTTGTCCGCAGTCGCCTTGAGCTTGCCAACCAGGGTATCCATCGCGTTGTACTTTTTGCTCAATGCCTCAGTCAGCGAGGCGATGCGCGAGTCCAGGGCAATTTGCTGGTTGGACAGGTTACTCGTCACGTTGTTGAGGCTTTTCGTGCGCTTGTCCAGCAAACCGTCCGTGGTGACGTAAGGATCAACCGCGGCGTTCATGCGCGCCAGCAGACCCGTGTCCCCGTTAAACAGTGACTGAATTTCCCCGCCCAGCTTCTTGTCATTCATGGCAGCGGAGAACTTGGTGGCGCTGAACTCCAGGGTTCCGTCGGCCTGCAGGGTATTGATGCCCAACTGCGAAAGTACCGACAATTTGCTGCTGGAGCCCGCCGGCACCGTCACCAATTCGTTGCGCACCGCCGACAGCAAAGCACGCGCCGTGGCATCGCCGGTCAACGGCGCCGTCACGGTCAGGTTGCCATCGGCATCCTTGGTGGTCTTGGTCAGCGAGTTAACGGTTTTGACCAGATTGTTGTAAGAATCGACAAACGTCTGCAACGAGGCCTTGAGGCCATCCGTATTGGTTGCCACCGACACTGTGGACTTGCCGACACCCACCAGCGAGAAACTCAAACCACTGACAGCCTGGCCAACGGTGTTGGACTTGCTGGTCATGCTCATGCCATCGACCGTGAAGGCCGCATCATCCGCCAGCGCGGAAACATATCCGCCGCTGCCGGCAGTCATCGGCAGCTTGCCATCGGCAGCCAGCGAGGCAATCCCGCTGACGACAATGTCCGAGCCCTTGCCGGTGGTGGTCGAGCCGATAACCATGCGCGAACCACTGCCATCGTTGACGATGTTGGCACTGATACCATTGGCTTGCAGCTTGCTGTTGATGGCATCCCGGACGGTCTGCAGCGTGGAGTTCGCAGGTACGTCAACGGTGTAGTCAGTGCCATTCTGATTGATGGTCAACGTACCCACCGCAATTGCACTGCTAGCGCCACCGGCGAAGGTAGCCGTGGCGACTTTGGAACTGGTGGCCAGCTTGGTGACGTCAATAGCATAGTTGCCGGTGACGGCACTGTTGTCCGAAACAGCCGTGACAAATTTGGTATCGGACGAGGTCGCAGCAAAACCCAGAAACGCCGGGGTAGTTTTGCTGTTGAGGTTATTCATTGCGGTCTGATAGGCCTGCAGCGCAGACTTCAACTGACCCACTGCGGAAATCGAAGCCGTGTTGGCGGTCACCTGTTTGGTGATCTGGTTCTGCTTTGGCTCTTTATCTGCAGCCACCAGCGCCTTGACGATCGCTGCCGTATCAATACCGGAGCCCAGACCCAGACCCGGTAGAATTGGACTTGCCATGTGCTTCTCCCTTTCAGTTTGTCGCCGGTCTTTTGACCACTACAAAGCCCAAAAGAACGTAGCAACAAGTTTCATGCCAGTTGTCAGGCTTTAGTGCTGAACAACAGACTGCTCGCATCATTCAAACTATTGGCCAGCCTAAGGACTTCTTCGTTGGGGATCTGACGAACCACTTCACCGGAGTCACTGGCAATCACTTTGACCACTACTTTTCCAGAAGGCTCGTCAATCGAGAATTCCAGATTGCGCTTGACCGACTGAACAAATTTTTCAATTTCCTGGACGGCCATTTTCAGTTGGTCCCGTTCGGTTACCGCGTCCTTCTTTTCATCCTTGACCGGTGCCACGACAGCAGCATCGGCTCGAGGCTTCTGCGCTGGAGTATCAGCAACAGTCGTCGCTGGCTTCACCGCCGGATAAGACAAGTTCAGCTTCACGCTCATATCCATGTCCATCACCTCTTAAAGTAAAAAAGCGAGAGAGCACGACCAGCGCACTCCCCCGCCAAAACTCACCCAGCTATTACTGAAGCAGTTTCAGTACAGCGGATGGCAGTTGGTTGGCCTGGGCCAGAACTGCGGTGGAAGCTTGTTGCAGAGTTTGCTGCTTGGTCAGCTGAGCGGTTTCTGCTGCGAAGTCGGTATCCTGGATACGACCTTGAGCGGCAACGGAGTTCTCAGACATGTTCTGCAGGTTGTTGGTGGTGCTCTGGAAGCGGTTTTGTACAGCACCCAGGTCAGCACGAGTGTTGTTGATTGTCTGCAGGGCGGTATCGATTTTGTCGATGGCGGCCAGAGCAGCAGTGTGAGCAGCTGCGTCGCTGGTGCCGGAGATAGCGATGGTACCGGTACCCACACCCAGAGCACTGGCGGCGAAGCTGCTGCTCATTACAACGCTGATCTGCTGGTCTGCACCGGTCATTGCGCCAACCTGGAACTGCATGGTACCGGCGGAGCCGTCCAGCAGGTGCTTGTTGGTGCCGAAAGTGGTGGAAGTAGCGATACGAGTCAGTTCGTCGGACTTCGCAGAGAATTCCTTGTTCAGCGCAGCACGTTCAGAGGTGCTGTTCGAGTCGTTCGTGGCTTGCAGAGCCAGTTCACGCATACGCTGCAGGATGTTGGTCGATTCAGCCAGTGCGCCTTCAGCGGTCTGGGTGATCGAAACACCGTCGTTGGCGTTTTTGATCGCTACGGCAGAACCGGTGATCATGGTTTGCAGTTTGGTAGCGATTTGCAGGCCAGCAGCGTCGTCTTTAGCGCTGTTGATACGCAGGCCGGAAGACAGGCGAGTCATCGAAGTGCTGAGTGCATCGGRAGAGCGGTTCAGGTTCTTCAAGTAGTGTTGGTGTTTACGGTTAAAGCCATGACGAAATCCTCGTTGGTTGGGTACTGCGGCTTCCGGCCCTGGCAACCGCCGGGTGTGGCCTAGAGAACCTTCGTAATAGTTATCGTCGGGTTTGGGTGTTGCTTGAGGGGATTTTTGAAAATATTTGCCATCACACTGCCACCCCTCAGTAAACAAGGGGTTAGCGGGCGCAAGGAATGGAAAAGTGACGCCAGAAAAGCACCGCAGACTGTGAACTGGCTCACAGTCGCGGTGTAGAGAGCGGGGAAAAAGCAGAATCGACAGTTCGGGTTTAGCGCCCTTCAACCATTCTCAACAGCTCGACCACTTCATATTCCAGAAAGTCGGCCAGGCTCAACCAATCCTGACGCTCCTGACAGTCGAGCATGCTCATGAGTGTCTGCGCCCACTGTTGTTGCACTGAGGCCGTCGCCCCATCGAAGGTCGACATGCATTGGGCAAACAGATCAACCATCGCCACAGCGGCCTCGACATCGCGCCCCAGCCGAAACAATGAAGCGCACTGACCGGCGCTTGTACTGAACTCGACGACCTGACTCATTGCACGAACTCTGGATTGAACGTCGTACCGGCGATCATTGCGCCCGCCCGACTGCTATTGAAGAAACGCACCTGAGGATGCCCGCCGATGTAACGCTCCACCTCACACAGGTAACTCCGGAAGTTGAGCTGTGTCTTTATTCGCTGCCCATTGCCGTCCAGTACCCAATTCTTGGCAACACCCAGCTGCGGCCCCAGTTGGCCGTCGCTCCAGCCAGCGTGGGTCTTGTTCATCGGAAAGGCGAAGTCGGCACCGAACAGGGTAATGCGCGAGCCGCCCATCTTGACCGCCAGATCGATGGCCGGATGAATCACGCTGCCACCGACAAACAACTCGGCTCGCAGGATCTGCTGGCGTATCTGGTTATAGATCGGACTGGCGGAGTAACCCACATAACGCTTGCCCTGCCAGGCTTCCAGCACTGAAGTATCGGTCATCGGCAAGTACACCAGCCGGGTGCCGGCCGAGTCCTGGGCAGGTAAATGGTAGGCGCTGATTTTCACATCGATGGTGACCACCACATCGGGCTTGATGCCCCGCTCCAGCAAAGGCCGATAGGCCGTGTCGACGCAGATGAACAACGGGCGATCGGCTTGCCCGCGGATTTCCCGCAGGCGCTGGAAATGCTGCTCCAGGCTCGGCCCCGTCGCGATGACGTAGATTTCCTCACCCACCCGTGTATCAAACAGCTCGGCGACATCGCTATCCGTGCGTAGCAACGGGAGACTGACTTGCAAGCGTTCGACGATCTGCGGATCGTCGGCCTTGAAGTCACGATTGTTAAAGCTCAGGTGTATTTCGCTGATCAGGCGATCGCGAATTTTTGCGTTGAAATCATCGGCCAGCACCAACTCCGACGGCAAGGCGAAAAACGGTAACTGGATTTCCGCCAGATCGCCGGCATACAGCAACTCAACTCTCGGATCGCCAAGCCACGGCTGTTGATCAAGCAATTGCAGCACCAGCGCAAACACCGCGCCGTTGAGGATGTGCACGTACAAACGCTCAAGCCCGGCGCGCGCCAGCAGCTCCATTTGCAGATCGCCAAGCCCGGTGCCGTAGACATGCACCACCGGACTGTCGGCGGGCAGGCTGTCGGCCTGAAGCCTGGCCTCACGGGTGCGGTCATGGCGACTGGTCAGCTGAATGCCATTGATACTCAGCGTCGAGCCCAGGCCTTCCACCAGCTCAGCCTGCAACAGGCTTGTGTTCTCAACCTGCAAGCGCGCAGACAGCATTGGCCAGCGATGCTGTATGACTTCGACGTTGCGCTCAAAGAACTCACTCATGGAGCCTCGCTTTTCGTTCAGGCAAAAAAATAGCGCTCAAGGTTACACCTTGAACGCTTTTTTTGTGCCTGGCTTTCTTTGATTAAAGAGCCTGGAATCAAGGGCGATAGATGATCGCCGAGCCCCAGGACAATCCAACGCCGAAACCGCTCAACGCGACGCGCTTCCAGTCAGAGTCCAGGACATGTTTTTCCAACAGCAACGGAATGCTCGATGACACCGTGTTGCCGGTCTCGACCATGTCCTTGATGAACTTCTCCGGTTCACCTTCAAAGCGTCGTGCCACCGCGTCGACAATCGCGGCACTGCCCTGGTGAATGCAGAATGCGTCGATATCGTCGGCCGTCAGGCCCGAGTCGCCCAGCAGCTCATGCAAATGCGCCGGGACTTTAAGCAGCGCAAAATTGAACACCTGACGGCCGTTCATGAAGAACACGCCATCGGTCACCTTCAGGTGCGGTGCGCCGGAACCGTCGGTGCCGAACTTGGCCTTGCCCAACTGCCATGGCGCGTCTTCGCCCATCCAGGTGGCGGTAGCCGCATCACCGAAGAGCATGGTGGTGTTGCGGTCTTCCGGATCGACGATTTTCGAGTACGGATCGGCAGTCACCAACAGGCCATTCTTGAGGCCGGCGGCTTCCATGAACCCCTTGATCGCATAGATGCCGTAGACATAGCCGGAGCAGCCCAGGGAAATATCGAACGCGGCGACGGTGGTCGGCAGTCCGAGTTTGTCCTGAACGATGGCAGCCGTGTGCGGCAGGCCTTCTTCGTCGCCGTTCTGAGTGACGACGATCAGTACGTCGATGGATTCACGTTTCAAATCGGGATTGTTGGCGAACAGCGCGTTGACTGCTTCGACACACAGGTCCGAAGTTTCCTGCCCGGCGTCTTTGCGCGGCAGAAAGGCCGAACCGATTTTGCCCAGGATGAATTCTTCATCCTTTTCGAATTTTGCACCTTGCGCGTAATTGTCCACGCCGGCTACAGGAACGTAGCTCGCAATGCTTTTTATGCCAATCATTACGGCTTCCCAATAATAAACAGCCCAATACCACCGCTCGCAACGAATCGAGGGGCGCCGACAAACAGAGAAAAATGTCGCCCCGAAGGAGCGACAGACGGGAAGAATAAAAGGCTATCACTGGGTCAAAAAGACACCAGGCGCCACCTCCCCAATTAATACAATACAGTGAAGATGCGCGTTATGACTCGCAGGTCACGCTATTTTGCCGAATCTGGCCGATAAGGCGTTATTCGACCAACGACCAATCCAGCGGCGTTCCGCGCTTGATGGCCTGGCGGGCGCGGCGGCCCAGAAGGCTTTCAGTGTGTTTGGGGGCTAACCCCTGACCAGGACGAATGGCCCGCAGATTGGCGGCGGTGAAGGGCTCGCCGGCCGCCATGTCCTGAGTCACATACAGCGAACGGCGATACACCACCGACTTGCGCTCGGCTTCCGTCACGCCGTAATGCACATGGCCCATGGCCTGCCAGGCGCGTTCGGTTTCGATCACCAGACTGGCCAGCTCCGCAGGCTCCAGAGAGAAACTGGCATCCACACCACCCGCCGCACGATCAAGGGTGAAATGTTTTTCCACCACCGTCGCCCCCAGTGCCACCGCGGCGACAGACACTCCGACTCCCATGGAGTGATCGGACAGGCCAACTTCACAGCCAAACAATTCGCGCAGGTGAGGAATCGTCCGCACGTTGCTGTTGGCGGGTGTCGCTGGGTAAGTGCTGGTGCACTTGAGCAACACCAGATCCCGGCAGCCGGCCTCACGAGCGGCACGCACGGTTTCGTCGAGTTCAGCGATGCTGGCCATGCCGGTCGAAATGATCAAAGGCTTGCCGGTGGCGGCGACCCGCCGAATCAGTGGCAGGTCGGTGTTTTCGAAACTGGCGATCTTGTAGGCCGGTACGTCGAGGCTTTCGAGGAAGTCCACCGCCGTGTCATCAAAGGGAGTCGAGAAGGCGAGAATGCCCAGCTCCTTTGCGCGGGCAAATATTGGCGCGTGCCATTCCCAGGGTGTATGAGCCTTCTCGTACAACGCGTACAGCGAAGAACCGGCCCAGAGGCTGTTCGGGTCCTTGATGAAGAACTCACCTTCGGACAGGTCCAGGGTCATGGTCTCGGCGGTGTAGGTTTGCAGCTTCAAGGCATGTGCCCCGGCCTTGGCTGCGGCCTCGACGATCTGCAGCGCCACGTCAAGGGACTGGTTATGATTGCCACTCATCTCGGCAATGATGAACGGTGGCGCATCGGCACCGATGGTGCGATGGCCAATCTTGAAGTTAGTCATTGCGGTGATCCTTTGAAACGCGCGTGAACGCGCAATTACTCTGAGTGAAACCGGCCCCGAACAGCCGTCAGGCATCGTCCAGGGACGCCTTGCGAACCTGCAGTACCGCACCGGCGAGCGCTGCCGCAACCCGCTGCGCACCACGCCCATCGACCAGCTGCCGCGAGTGTTCGGCCAGACTCTGGCGTAACCCCTGATTGCCCGCGAGAAAAGCGATGGCCTGACGCAACTGCTCGACACTGACGTGCTCGCGGTTGCCTAGATACACATGGGAACCCAAGGCCGCCATGATTTCACCGTTGGCTTGCTGATTGTTCGAGACCGCAATGCAGATCGTCGGCAACCCCATGGCCGCCCGCTCCCAACTGGTGCCGCCACCGGCACCGACAAACAGGTCAGCCTCGGTCATCAAACGATAAAAGTCGCTGACAAAACGGTGTAATCGCCAGTTTGGACGACTGGCTGCAAGTGCCTGCATCTGCGTCCAGGCCGGGTTGTCGACACCGGCGACGAAATCGACTTCCAGATCATGCAAATCCGCCAGCGCCAGCATCGCGTGGTGGGTCTGCATCGCCGCATCGAAGCCGCCAAAGTTCACCAGCACCCGTTTGGCCTGAGGTTTGATCGGGATCGCCGGGCAACAAAACTCGTCGCGCAACATCGCGAAACGTGGCCCCAGCAACGTCTGGCAATTGGGCGCCACCCGCGAAGCATAGGCCTGCGGTGTACCCGAAAGATTCTGATTGAGCAGCAAGTCAACGCTGTACGTGCGAGTGGCGAGGTCGTCCACCGCGGCAATCCGTGGCGCCCAGCGGCGGGCTGCGGTTTGCCAGTGATGATCGAGGCCGTAGTGATCGACGACAATCCAGTCGAAGGCTGGATGGCTTTCCAATGCTTGCCCTAACGCAGCAATGTCCGCCTGCCATGGCAGCATGGATTCGATCGCCTGTTGCGGGTCTTCATCGGGATAGCGATCCGGTAGCGCGAAGGTCTCGAAGCCCTCGGCGGCGAGACTGTCCAGCCGATGCCCAGGCAGCAGGCGACACGCGAAAGCAACGTGCGCGCCCTGCTTGCGCAGCGCTCTGGCCAGGGTCAGGCACCGGGCGATATGGCCGCTGCCAATGGTCGGCGACGCGTCGGCGCGGATCAACACTCTCATTGCAGCTCCCCCCCGGCCCTCAACGCGGCGTAGAGGTATTCGGCACGTTTCCAGTCTTGCGGGGTATCGATGTCCTGCACCAGATGCCGTGGCAGAATCACCGGCAGGCTCGCCGGGGAGAACATGACATCGCCGCGCAACCAGGCTTCGCTGCGGCCCCAGTAGAACTGGCCGGCGTCCTGAAAGGCTTCGGCCAAATCCTGGGAGCGGGTGTTGCGAAATTCCGGGTAGAGCGAGGTCAATGCGCCCTGCGCATCGAGGACCAAGGCACGCTGCACCGCAAAGCCGAAACTGCTGACAGAAAACGCGAAAGACTTGTCCGGATGCTGCTCCAGCAACTCACGACCGTGACGCAAATAACGCGCCTGCAACAAGGGGGCGGTGGCGTAGATGCAGCAGGCATAGTCGAACGCTTGCAATTCATTCAAGGCATGAACGATGACCGCTGAGGTCCCGGTGAAATCATCCGCCAATGAAGCAGGACGCATGAACGGTACCTGAGCGCCGTTGGCCCGCGCGACGTCAGCGATTTCTTCATCGTCGGTACTGACGATTACCTCGTCGAACAGGTTCGAATCCAGCGCCGTGCGGATCGAGCGGACAATCATCGGCACGCCGTCGAACGGCTTGAGGTTCTTGCGCGGAATTCGCTTGCTGCCACCACGGGCAGGAATAATCGCAACACTGCTCAGGACACTACTCCTCAAGGACCAGCCGCCGCAGTTGCTCGACGATATAGTCCTGTTGTTCATCGCTCAGCAGAGGAAACAGCGGCAGGCTGATCGCCTCGGCGTAATAGCGTTCGGCCTGAGGAAAATCCCCCTCGACAAAACCCAGTTCACGATAGTAGGGCTGCAAATGCAGCGGAATATAGTGCAGGTTTACACCGACACCGGCCGCTCGCAAGCCTTCGAATATTTGTCGATGGCTGAGGTTGATACGATCCGTCTGCAACCGCACCACGTACAGATGCCACGCCGATTCCGCCTCTGGTTGAGGGCTGGGCAAGGTCAGCGGCAAGTACGCCAGCAATCGGTCATAACGGGCCGCCAGTTCACGCCGACGCTCGATGAAGCCATCAAGCTTGTTCAGCTGTGACAGACCGAGGGCTGCCTGCAAATCGGTGATCCGGTAGTTAAAGCCCAATTCCACTTGCTGGTAGTACCAGGGACCATGGCTGGGTTCGGTCATCTGCGCCGGATCGCGGGTCATGCCGTGGCTGCGCAGGCGCTGTAAACGCTCGGCCAGCTCCGGGCGATTGGTCAGGACCATGCCGCCCTCGGCGCTGGTGATGATTTTCACCGGGTGGAAACTGAACACGGTCATCGCCGCGAATTCACCGCAACCCACCGGACGCCCGGCATAGGATGCGCCGACCGCATGGGACGCATCCTCAATCACCGTAAAGCCATAGCGCTCGGCCAGCTCGGCGATCATGCGCATGTCACAGCTCTGACCGGAAAACGCCACGGCCACCAGAACCTTCGGCAGCGTGCCGTCGCGCTCGGCAGCTTCGAGCTTCGCCGCCAGGGTAAAGGCATCAAGGTTCCAGGTCAGCGGATCGATGTCGACGAAGTCCACGTCGGCGCCGCAATAGCGACCGCAGTTGGCCGAGGCCAGAAAGGTGTTCGGCGTGGTCCACAAGCGGTCACCCGGCCCAAGTCCGGCTGCCAGGCAAGCAATGTGCAGCGCGGCGGTCGCGTTGCACACCGCCACCGCGAAATCGGCCTGACAACGCTCGGCCATGGCCTGTTCGAAGCGTTCAATGGTCGGCCCTTGTGTCAGCCAGTCGGACTGCAACACGGCAACTACCGCATCGATGTCTGTCTGATCGAGGCTTTGCCGACCATAGGGAATCATACCGACAGCTCCGCGTGCAGGTCTGCGATCTGGCCGATCGACAAGAAGTGCGGATTAGTGTCGGAGCGGTATTCGAAATCTTCGCTCACCGGCTTGCCCTGCTCGCCCAATTTGTCCACGGCGAAATCCACGTCGACGCTGGTGAAACGGATCGACGGTTGAATCGTGTAGTGATCGGCGAACTCCAGGGTCATGCGTGCGTCGTCCAGCGGCACCATCAGCTCATGGAGTTTTTCGCCCGGACGAATCCCGACGTTCTTGTGCGGCAAATGCTCGGCCATGCCCAGCGCCAGATCGACGATGCGAATCGACGGGATCTTGGGCACAAAAACTTCGCCGCCGTGCATGCGGGCGAAGCTGTCGAGTACGAACTGCACGCCGTGATCGAGGGTGATCCAGAAGCGCGTCATGCGTTCATCGGTGATCGGCAACTCTGTCGCGCCCTCGGCCATCAGCTTTCTGAAAAACGGCACTACCGAACCGCGCGAGCCGGCCACATTACCGTAGCGAACCACGGAAAAACGGGTTTGCTGTTCGCCGGCAATATTGTTGGCGGCCACGAACAATTTGTCCGACAGCAGCTTGGTCGCACCGTACAGGTTGATCGGGCTGGCGGCTTTGTCGGTGGAGAGCGCTACGACTTTCTTCACGCCATTATCGATGGCCGCCGCGATGATGTTTTCCGCGCCGTTGACGTTGGTGCGAATGCATTCGGTGGGGTTGTATTCCGCCGCCGGCACGTGTTTCAGCGCCGCGGCGTGTACCACGTAATCAATGCCGCGCATGGCCTGACGCAAACGCTCGGCATCGCGCACGTCGCCCAGAAAATAGCGCATGCACGGTGCGTTGAACGTCTGCTGCATCTCGTACTGCTTGAGTTCATCGCGCGAGAACACCACCACCCGCTTCGGCTGATATTGCTCCAGCAACCGACGAATGAATTTGCGCCCGAACGAGCCGGTGCCGCCAGAGATGAAAATCGATTTACCGTTGAACATGCCTTGAGTCCTTTTACCTGTCAGCCAGGCTTATGCGAGCAACTGCGCCCAGTTCACACTGCAGGCGTCGCCGAGGGTAAAGCCCTTGCCGGTCAAGGCCAGGTTGATGTTATAGGCCGGGTCTTGCGCGAAGCGTGACTGCCACTTGTCGCGCAGCGCCGCACTGACCTGTGGCGCCTGCGCCAGGGTACCCGGATGGAGAATCTGCACTTGCGGTGTCCAGACCGTCAGGAACCCGGCATCGGCGACTTTCAGGCACAGATCGATATCGCCCAGTGTCTCGTCGAAATGCTCTTCATCCAGACCGCCAACGGTTTCATAGAGATCTTTGCGAACCATCAGGCAGGCCCCGGAAACTGCCGAGTAATTCTGCTCGACCACAAGGCGCTGCATATAACCGGTGGCCTCTTTCTTTTCACCCATGAACGCAGAACCCACGTAGCCATTCAACCCCAGGATCATCCCGGCGCCTGTCACCTTGCCTTCATCGTCCACCAGTTTGCCACCCACCACGCCGACTTCCGGACGCTGTGCCTGATTGAGCAGCGATTCGACCCAGTTGGCATTGACCACCTGCGCGTCGGCCGCCAGCAGCACCAGGAACGCTCCCTGCGCTTGGCGACTGGCGAGATTGTGCAAGGCAGACACGCTCAACCGTTGCTCGGCCCGGATGACCCGAATCCGGCCGCGACCGTTTTGTTCCAGATTGTCGAGCCACGCGAGCAACTCAGGGGACTGACTGTGGTTGTCGGCGATCAGCAACTCATGATTCTGGTAACGCGTACGTTGCAACACGCTGACGACGCACCGCTGCAAATCAGCCACGTTGTCTTGGGCGGCAATGATGATCGACACACGAGGGCGGTCACTGTGACGGTAATCCACGCGGTACACGCCAGATGATTCGCTGCTGACCTGAGCCTGATAGCCACGGGTAGCAAGATGGCGAACCAGGGTCTGACGCTCATGCTCGTTGGCTGCCAGCGCGGGTGCCTGACAGATCAGCAAGGGTTCAGAGAGGTGGGCGAGGCCTGCCAGGCCACCGCTCTCGATCAGGCGCAACAGCAGATCGAACTCCGCAGCCTGACTGAATTCGCGGCTGTAGCCACCGGCTTCGACCCACACGTCGCGCCGAATCAACCAATGTCGCGCCATCAACGAAGGAACGCTTTGCAGCAGGTCCAGGTTGAAGTCCGGGCGGAAAACCGGTGTCAGGGTCCCGCTGGCCTGACGATGGACTTCATCGGCGCAGACGGCCCGACACTCAGGCGCGGCGAGCAATTCGACGCTGGCCTGAATCAGACCGCTGGAGGTAAACTCATCGCCCGCCTCAGCCAGTAACAGCCAGTCGCAACGGGTGTTCGGCACCACCTGATTGATCTTTTCGATGTAGTTGTCAGCACTGACCTTGACGAAATGCAGGGTATTTTCAACGCGGGTGGCCGAGGTGATTTCGCCTGTGGTGAACACCACGATCTGGAACGCGCGGAAATGGCTGTCCAACAGACTGTCGAAAGTCGTCTGTAATTTGTCGGCATCGTTGTTCAGGTCCAGCAACAAAATGCAGAACCGCGGACTCCCCCCCTTCGCGGCCAGATGACGGGCAATAGACGCGGCCTGCTCTTTATCAGGTCCTCGCGCCTCCAGCCAGTTCAGCAATTGCCCGGTAGGCATTTTGTCCAGCAACACTCGGCTGTCCTGGGTCGATACCGCATCCAGACGTCCAGCCCAGGCCGAGAGCACGTCGGCCTCATCGCTCTCGCCATCGTTACGCAGCGCCAGCGCCAGGCGCTTGACGACCTTGCGGTTGAACGCATTGCACGACAGCGCCTTCCACAGGCGAGCCTTGATTGTTCGCTCGGTGTCGTTGCCATGGGTGCGCAGCAGTTGTTCCTGCTCCAGCAGCACCGCTTCGAGGCGTTCAAGCTGCAGCTTGCCCGCGGGCATGGCGTGCAAGAGGAATTCGAACTCGGTCAGGCGATCGAAAAAGGGCTGGTTGTAGAACGGCATTTCGACGAACTGAGTCGGGCCGAATTCGCGGACCGGGCCCTTGAACGGATCACTCCAGGTCGAATGAAAAATCGGCTCGGTGGTCAGTGAACGTCGCTGCAACAAGCACTGCGACATGGCCGCAAAACTGTCCAGCGCGAATGCGCGGGTCTGCGCCTGATCGCGACCGGCAATCGCGGTCGGCACGGTGGACAGAAAGTCGGCAAACTTCTCCCGCTCGGCCACGGATTTGGCATCGGTGAAACTGAGCACAAACACCACCTCGGTGTTGTGTTCCGAAGCGCCATAGTTGGCTTCGCGCACCACGTAAGGGATCGGCAGAATCCGGGCCTTGGCCGACGCCAGCAAGTAATACACATGGCCGATTTCCTGCCATTCGAAGCTCAGCTCTTCAGGCATCAGGTCGTACCACTGACGCAGCAGCGCCGTGCGCGTGACGGCGAAGAACGGCGGAATGAACTGGCCCATGTAATCGAGCACCCGATCTTCGGCGCGCTCGCTGGCGTAGTCTTCCTGAACTTTCTTGTCGCGACGGTAGTAGGTCACTCGGGTCGCGTCGGTCAGGTACATCATGCAGTAGCCATGACACATGCCGTAGTCCGGGTTCGCCTCCAGAAATTCCACCGACTCGGTCAACGCACCGTGCAGCAGGAAATCGTCGTCGGCGGCAAAGGCCATGTACGGTGTGGTGACCAGGCCAATGCCGTGCTTGAGCTTGGCCTGGAAACCCAGGTAGGAAAATTGCGGCAAGTGCTGGTACTGAACGTGCGGATAGGCCTCGGCGACCCCTGTGTCCGGCGCACTGGAGGAGTCCAGCACAATGATCGTGCACGGATAATTGCTGTAGTACTGCAGCGTACGGCGCAAAAACGCTGGCCGGTTGTGGGTGGCCAGCAGCAGCGTGAAACGCTCGCCCAGTGGTGCAACTTGTTCAGAACCGAAATGACCTTGCATACCTTTCCCCGCAGCCGGCGACGCGCCCGATGAACTCAATGACATGACGTTGCTTAACGAACCCGACGCAGGTAGCCGTCCGGAGCGACGGTGATCAGCAGCTTGTTCTGCAGCTGACGGTCGATCTCGAAGTCGCGGTTTTCTTCCAGGTATTTCCACACGGCAGTCTTCGGGTTGTCGCCCGGGCCCCACGGACGATCCGGGAAAAAGTCGGCCGGCATGTCTTCAACCACGGTGTCCATGACCACGCAGTAGCTGTCCACCGACACCAGTGGCGCGTACAGGCGCAGTTCTTCCAGCACGTGATCGTGGGTGTGGTTGGAGTCGAGTACCAGAATGACTTTCTTGCCTTCGGCAGCGGCGCGCACTTGTTCGGCGATGGCCGGATCAATGCTCGAACCTTCGATCATCTTGATGCGCTTGCTCATCGGATGGCTTTCGATGGCTTCGCGGTTGTGCGGACGAATGTCGAGGTCGATGCCCAACACTTCACCGTGACCTTGCAGCTCCAGCAGCGATGCGTAGTAGATGATCGAACCGCCGTGGGCGATACCGCACTCGATCACCAGGTCGGGTTTGACCTGCCAGATGATTTCCTGCATCGCCATCATGTCTTGCGGCAGCTGAATGATCGGACGGCCCATCCACGAGAAGTGGTAGCTGTACTTGTGTTTGGCCGACTGGTTGAAGAAATCCTGGGCCAGACCGGTGAGTGTCTGGTCATCGCCCTGACGCGCGATTTCTGCCTGGCATTCGGCTTCGAAGGCTTTATTGATGGTGTTGTCGGTCATCTGAAAATTCTCAATAGTCACTGGAACGAAGCGCTGTCGACGGCGTGATAGACGTAGCGTCCACCGGTCATCCGCTTGATTTCTTCGAGGTAGTTGGAGTTCATCACAAACAGATGGGCGCCTTCGGGCAGGGCATCCATGGCCTCTTGCGGCGAGGACACCCGCACGCCGCTCAGAGGCAGATAACGGCCCTGCTTGGCCGGATTGATATCCACCACACGATCCACCGCCACACCGGCCCGTTGCAGGAACAGCGAATAGATCACGCCTTTGGACGACGCGCCCCAGATCGCCGAACCTTGTTCGGGTGCGGCCTGAATAATCTGCACCGCGCGCTCAAGACTGCCGGTGAAACCTTCGGGCAGGTCCAGGCGCGGCACCGTTTGCTCCGGGGTCAGGCGCAAGGTCGAAAGGTCGGCCACGATGTACAGGTATTGGCCACCGAACAGGTGACCAGCCTCATGCACGGTGCCGAACATCCGGCGCAGGTCATCGAGGCGGAAGTAGTTGACGTGCTCGTAGAACAGGTCGAACCAGGCGCGGTGATCGATGATCCAGTCGAAGCACGGCACTTCGATGTAGATCTGTCCGCCCTGATTGGCGTCGGCCATCTCGGCGAGGAAGCTCACCGGATCCTGAATGTGTTCCAGCACATGACGCAGCACGATGGCGTCCGCCGCCAGACCCAGCCCGCGCGTGAACGGGGCCTTGATCACGTCGACATTGTCGCCTTCGTAGGCCGGGTCGATGCCGGTGATGGCATAGCCCAGACCTTTGAGGAGTTCTAGAAAATAACCTTTGCCGCAGCCGACTTCGATCAGTTCCCGGCCCTTGAAGTGCCGGGCAATGATCCCTTCGACATCGCTCAGGTGCTTCTGGAACTGACCGGAATGCGCCTGCTCGTTCTGGTAATCGGCGTCGTAGCTGAGCTTGTCGGCATCGAAGGCCTGGTTGAAGATCAACCCGCTCTGCTCATCCTGGACCAACACCATGTCGGCAGAGGCCGAAGCCCTGGCCGATTGCGGGTCGGCAAAGGTGCGATTCTGCAACACGGGCAGGTCGGCGACCCGATACAACTCATGCGTCATGCTCTGCTCCCAGTAACTGTTGCAAGCGGTCCGCCACGCCCCAGAACGCCATCGGTTCATGGGTCGGATAGGGATAGTGACCGAGGTTCAAATGGATCGATGCGCCACGCTCACGCAGCCGTTGCTCGACCAGCGCCCGGACCGAAACCGGCTGGCCGCTGGAACAATTGATCACGCCATTGAAGTCCCGCTGTTGCAGGATCGCCGCGAGGTAACCGGCGGCCGTATCGATCGCCAGGTAATCGCGCAATTGTTCACCGGCCGACATGTTGAAACGTTCTTCCCCGGCATCGATCGCCCGGTCCAGCGCCGCCAGCAAACTGTTGGGGTTCTGTCCGGTGCCGTGCAGGTAAAACAGCCGCGCCCATTGCAAGGTGAACGGTTGAACCCGCTGCAAATTTTCGAGGAACACGCGCAGGGAGTTTTTTGCCAGCCCGTAAGGATTGCTCGGCTGCGGCGCACTCTGCTCACTGAGCGGCCCACTCTGCATGCCGTATTCGAAACAGGTCCCGGTGACCAGCACCTGCGACACGCCCGCCTCGACCGCGCCCTTGATGAACCGGTAATCGGCCATCAGGTTGTGCTCGAAGTGAAACAGCGCCTGATAGTTCGGCAACCCTGGCCAGGCCAGGTGCGCCAAGGCATCGACGCCATCGGTCAGCGCAGCGATGTCCAGGTCGGCGGCGTGAATATCCGCTGCGATGAACTCCACGGCATTGATCCACGACATGCTCGCGGCGATTTCGACGTTGCGCGCCACGGCCCGGACCTGACAGCCACGGGCGAGCAAGGCAGCGACCAGATGCCGGCCGACGAACCCGGTGGCACCGGTGACCAGGACCTTCACAGCACGGTCAACTCAGGCACGGCGATGACGAATCGGCCATCCCACTCGCGAACCTGAGCCAGTTGCTGACTGACTTCGTGCAGCAGGTTCCACGGCAGGACCAGGACGTAGTCCGGCTTCTCGATGTCGATCTGCGCCGGCGAAACGATCGGGATACGACTGCCCGGCAAGTACTTGCCCTGCTTGTGCGGGTTGGCATCGGCGACCCAGGCCAGCAGGTCCGGCTTGACCCCGGCGTAGTTGAGCAAGGTGTTGCCCTTGGCGGCGGCGCCGTATCCGACCACACGCTTGCCGTCGGCTTTCGCCTGCAACAGGAAACGCAGCAGTTCGTGTTTGATGCGTTCGGCGGCCGGCGCGAGGGTCGTGTAGTACTCGGGGGTTTTCACACCGGCGGCGAGTTCGGCCTGCAACTGTTGCTGAACCGCTGGTAGCACGTCGCGGCGAACGCCATCAGCACGCTGGACGAAGACACGCAGCGAACCGCCGTGGGTCGACAGCTGACTGACATCGAACACTTCCAGACCGTTGCGCGCGCACAACGTCTGTACGGCGGTCAGTGACAGGTAGGAATAGTGCTCGTGATACAGCGTGTCGAATTGCTGCCCGGCCATCAGCGTCAGCAGCTGCGGAAACTCGAACGTCGCCACGCCGGTCGGCTTGAGCAAGACCGCGAAACCACCGAGGAAATCATTGATGTCCGGTACGTGGGCCAGCACGTTGTTGGCGGCCATCAGGTCAGCGGCCCAGCCTTCGGCGCTCAGCTGCGAAGCGGTGTCGCGGCCGAAGAACAGCTCATGAATCTCCAGACCTTTTTCCCGTGCCGCTTGCGCGGTGCTGCGGGTCGGCTCGACGCCCAGACAAGGGATGCCGCGCCCGGCCACGTACTGCAACAAGTAACCGTCGTTGGCGGCGATTTCCACCACGCGACTGTCGGCGGTCAGGCCAAAGCGCTCGACCATCTCGCCCACATAGCGCTCGGCATGGGCCAGCCAGGTGCTGGAGAACGAACTGAAATAGGCGTACTCGGCGTCGAACAGGCTGTCGGCGCGGGTGTAATCCTCGGTCTGCACCAGCCAGCACTGCTGACACACCGCAACCTTCAGCGGCACCCATTGCTCGGCTTGTTCCAGCTGATCAGCGCGCACGTAGGCGTTGGACGGCGGCGAAGTGCCGAGGTCAATCAGCGGCAAAGCCAGCGGAGTAGCGCAACCACGGCAATTCATACACGCACTCCAGCGAAGTGTTCATCGAGCAAGGGGTGGCTGGAATCCCTGGCCGACAGATTATTGACAGGCAACGGCCAGGCAATCGCCAGCCGTGAATCGTTCACCGATAAACCACCCTCGTGCGCAGGCGCGTAATCAGCGCTGTGCAAGTAAAGCAATTCGGCGTCATCGGTGAGGGTTTGGAAACCGTGAGCAAAACCGGCCGGGATCAACAGGCTACGACCGTCGCCGGCCCGCAGGTGTTCGGCGTGCCAGTGCAGGAAGGTCTCGGAGTCCGGGCGCAAATCCACCGCCACGTCCCAGACTTCACCACGCAGGCAGGTGATCAGCTTGGCTTCCGGTGCGCTGGCGTTCTGATAATGCAGACCGCGCACACTGCCGCGTTCGCGGGTGCAGGAATGGTTGATCTGGCGGATATGAAACGGCTGGCCGAAGGCGCTCAGGCTGCCTTCGCAGAACAGCCGCGCGAAGTGCCCGCGCTCATCTTCGAAGCGTTTGTGTTGCACGCTGAACAGCCCGGCCAGCGGCAATGGTTTCAACAGAAACTCGCTCACAGCGCGCCTCGGTACAGGTTCAGCTGACCCAACGTGATGGCGCGCATGTCGTCGCCGTTTTGCCACGCCAGGTGCCAATCGAGGGTATGGGTCAGGCATTGCTGCAACGACCAGCGCGGCTTCCAGGCCAGCCGTTGACGGGCGCGACTGCTGTCCAGACGCAGCAGACCGGCCTCATGCAGATCACTCGGTTCAATACGCAATCCGCGTGCTTGCGGCCAGCGGTTGGCGAGCATTTCGACCACTTCGCCGACGCTGCACATGTCCGCTTCGCTCGGGCCGAAGTTCCAGGCGCCAGCGAACTCGGGACCTTGCTCGTAAAGGCCGGCAGCCAGTTGCAGGTAACCGGCCAACGGCTCCAGCGCGTGCTGCCAGGGGCGCACGGCTTGCGGGTAGCGCAGAGTCACCGGCTCATCCGCCGACCAGGCCTTGAGCACGTCGGGGATCAAGCGCTCCGGCGCGAAGTCACCACCGCCCAGCACGTTGCCGGCCCGGGCCGTGGCCAGCGCAAGACCGTGTTCGGCATAGCGCTCTGCCGGGAAGAACGACGCCGCGTAAGACTGGGCCAGCAACTCGCAGCAAGCCTTGCTGCTGCTATAGGGATCATGTCCGCCGAGGGCTTCGTCTTCGCGGTATGGCCACAGCCATTCTTTGTTCGCGTAAACCTTGTCGGTGGTCACCAGCACACACGCGCGCACACCACCGACCTGGCGGATCGCTTCAAGCAGATTGAGCGTGCCCATGACGTTGCTGGAGTAAGTCCCCAGCGGGTCGCGATAACCTTCACGCACCAGAGGCTGAGCTGCCAGGTGCAGGACGATTTCCGGTTGCACCTCGGCAATCAGTTCCAGCAAGGCGCCCAGATCACGCAGATCACCGCGTTGATCGTTGATGCCTTCGGCCACCCGCGCCAGCTCGAACAAACTCGGCTCGGTCGACGGATCAAGCGAAAATCCGCTGACGTCGGCACCGAGGCTTTGCAGCCACAATGTCAGCCAGCTGCCTTTGAAACCGGTATGGCCGGTCAACAGAACCCGCTTGCCGCGCCAGAATTCCGGGCTCAGTCCCATAGTTTCCATGGGGCCTCCCCGCTCTGCCACAACGCCTCAAGGTGATTCTTGTCGCGCAGGGTGTCCATCGGGTGCCAGAAGCCGTCGTGCTGAAAGGCCTGCAACTGCTCCTCGGTGGCCAATGCGGCCAGAGGTTCGGCTTCCCAGGAGGTTTGATCGTCAGCGATATACGGCAGCACTTTGGGCGACAGCACGAAGAAACCGCCGTTGATCCAGCCACCGTCGCCGCGCGGTTTCTCGGTGAAACCCAACACTTTGTCGCCGTCACGCTCCAGTGCGCCGTAACGTCCCGGGGGTTGCACGGCGGTCACGGTGGCGAGCTTGCCGTGGGCCAAATGGAAATCCACCAGGGCTCCGATGTTGAGGTCCGAGACACCGTCGCCGTAGGTAAAGCAGAAGGCCTGTTCACCTTCCACATAACGCGCGGCGCGGCGCAGGCGGCCACCGGTCATGGTGTCGTCGCCGGTGTCGATCAGCGTGACGCGCCACGGCTCGCTGTAGTTCTGGTGAACGTCCATGCGGTTGTTGCACATGTCGAAGGTGACATCAGAGGTGTGCAGAAAGTAGTTGGCGAAGAAGTCCTTGATCGCATACCCCTTGTAGCCCAGGCAAATCACGAAGTCGTGGATACCGTGGGCGGAGTACTGCTTCATGATGTGCCAGAGAATTGGCTTGCCGCCGATTTCGATCATCGGCTTTGGCTTGAGGTGCGACTCCTCGCTGATGCGCGTGCCCAGGCCACCCGCCAAAATAACTGCCTTCATCGTCTCCCCTCTTGTTCTTCACAGGGCTCAGCCAAGCTGTATCAAGCTTTTGCGGGCCTTCTGGCTAAAACCTTTTTGCCGTTCATAGCGCCTCCGGACAGGCCGGGAGTGCTCGTTTTATGGCGATGCAAGGGGGACTTGCAGGAAACGCGCCAGCTCCACGCGTCCATCGGGCAGCACTTTTCGCATAAAAAAAGGCCGGACATCACTGCCTAATGCTGTTCACTTAAGATTGGAGTACATATCCGTTTCTGCGGTGATGGCTGATTACGGTTTCGCTTTTACAGCGAGTCACTTGGAAAAGCCCCAAGTAACCAAGGGCTCCTGCCCCACCATTCGGTGCCTCGCCTAGGCTCGGCATACCCTCACTCCGGCATTGCTCCGGGGGCCCGCCGCCATCGGCCATCCATGGCCGGGGGCGGCTACCGCGGCATCCTTGCCGCGGTGCCCCCTGCGCAATACCTGCGTTCGGCCTCTGGGAAAGGGGCAGACAGATCAAAATCAAAAGCCAAGCGAGGCGGCCTGATAGCCGACCTGATGTCTGTCAAGGTCATCGGCGGTGGACACCTATGTCATGCCCGCCAAAAATCCAACTGTGGGAGCGAGCCTGCTCGCGAAGGCGGACTTACATTCAACATTGATGTCGACTGACAGGGCCTCATCGCGAGCAGGCTCGCTCCCACAGGGGAAATGCGTACGCTTTGAAGAGACAGGCCGGCCGGTAGGCCGCCTCGCTTTGGCTTTTGCGGTGCCCGCACCCTCGAGAGGCCGAGTGGAGGTTCTGCGCAGTGGGCAACCCGGCAAGGATGCCGCGGTAGCCGCCCCCGGCCATGGATGGCCGATGGCGGCGGGCCCACGGAGCAGGACCGGAGCGAGGGCATGCCGAGCCACAGCGAGTGACTCGCTGTAAAAGCGAAACCAATAGCCGCCGTGACCGCAGAAACGGATATGTACACAAAAAAGAAAAGACAGGTCGGCCGCCTCGCTCTTGATCCACCGCCCGCTCGCGACCCATGTGTGTGTGTGCCTGGAAACACCAAGCTTAAGTGAACAACATTAGGACATCACTGCCCGGCCTTTCGATTTAAACGATTGATCAGCTCGCGATCCATCCGTCGTACCACAGCTGCAAGTTATCGCCGCGCAGCATGTAGTCACGCATCACCGCTTCGCGCAGCTCGTCGCCCATACGATAGCTGGCCTCGGGATCGGCCAAGTGCATGCGAATTGCTTGCAGCCACTCCTCGGTGCTGTTGCTGACGACCCGTGTGCACGGCAAATAGCCGCGATAGGCTTCGGTGTCGGTGCAGATCACCGGATAGCCGCAGGCGCCGTATTCCAGCAGTCGCAAGTTGCTCTTGCAGTCGTTGAAGATGTGGTATTCCAACGGCGCCAGCGCCAGGTCGAGGTTAAGGCTGGCCAGCTTGGCCGGATACTCCTGCAGGCCCACCGAGGGGTGGAACTCACGCACGTAAGGGAGCAGCGCTTGCGGGCACATGCCGAAGAACACCCAGTCGACGACATCGGCCAATTCACGGACCACGTCGGCAATGATCTCCAGGTCACCGGCATGGCTGGTGCCGCCGCCCCAGCCGACGCGCGGCTTGGCACCGGTGCGGCGCAGGGAAACGCGATTGCTCCACAAGTGCGTGGCCAAGGTGTTCGGCACCACGCGAATATCGTGATGCATGCCGTTCAACGCATCAGCCAGCGCCTGGGTCGACACCACCACTCGATCACACAGGCTGATGCCACGACGCATGGCTTTTTCGAAATCCTTGGGCCGATGTTTCAGGTGGCCGTTTTTTTCCGGCACGTCGATGATGTAGTCGTCGAGTTCAAAAATGCGCAAGGCTCGGGAATACGTTTTGACCCGCTCGATTTCGTTCACCAGCGCATCGTTGTAGCGCCCCTGCATCACCACCGTATCCGGCGATTGACGCTCCAACTCGATGATCGACGGCATTTCGAAAGCTTGAACACCCGTGACCAGGCCCGCCGCCTCCAGCTCCAGAAACGGCTGCACCACGCGGTAATGCCCGACCGCCGATTGGTTCACCGGCAAGGCCAGAACCCGCGGCAAGCTGCGGCTGCCGAACGGACTCCAGCCCAGGCGCATGCCAGGTTCCAGGCAGAAACTCGAACCGGTAAGACTCAAGTTGGGGTTGTAGGCTGGATCCCGGGCCATGTCGGGCAACCACTTGCGGTAGATCGTCTGCTGCTCGCGACCGAGCTGCTCCTGGCGCGCCTGTTCGCCCCCCTGTTGCAACGAAACCGCCGGCTCCACCAGCATCAAGCGGGCATGAGGCGTCCAGACCACCAGATAACCGGCCTTGGCCACTCGCAAGCCCAGGTCCACATCGTTGAATGCCAGGCTGAACGAACGCTCGTCCAGCCCGCCCAACTCCTCGAACACCTGCTTGCGCACCAGCAGGCAGTCATCGCTGACCGCACTGTAGTTCTGCACTACCTGCAGACGCTGCATGTAACCACCGGACTGCATTGATTCGCCGATAAACGGCGCACCCACCGGTCCGCGCAACCCGAGCACCAGTCCGGCATGCTGGAGGGTGCCTTGGGCGCAGACCATTTTCGCTCCGACGATCCCGACTTCGGGGCGCTGGGCCTGACTCATCAGTGCGTCCAGCCAGTCGGCATCAGTGATCACGCTGTTCGGCGTGAGCATCAACAAGTAGTCGCCACGAGCCTGGGCGGCGGCGAAGTTGTGAATCGCCGCAAAGTTGGCCGCATGGGGGTAACGCAGCACTCTCAGCTTGTCGCTGCCCAACTGCGCCATGCCATCCAGCCAGGCGCGAGCCTCGCTGGTGAGACTGGCGTTGTCGACGATCAACACTTCGTAGTTCGGGTAAGCGGTTTTTTCCAGCAGGCTCGCCAGGCAGCGCTCAAGCGCCGTCAGCTGGTCCTTGGTGGAAATGATGATGGACACCAGCGGTTGCCGGGCGTGGCGATAATCCACCTGATTGATCAGCGCTTCACTGCCGGCCCGCCAGTCGAATGCCACACCCAGCCGTTGCAGGTGCGCCTCCAGCAGTCGCGGGTTTTCAGCGGCCACGGCGGTCGAAGACAACCACGAGGCGTAGCTGAAGGACGACTCCACCAACACTTCGCCAATGTGTTCGATGGTGTGGGGGCCGGCGCTTTCGACCATCCGCCAGAGCAAGTCTTGAGGCGCCAGTTCCTGAAAGTCGGCACTGAAACCGCCCCGAGCCAGAAAACCGTTGCGCTCAAACGCCAACGCACGCCCGGTGTAAGGGTAGCTGCGCATCAGGTCGAGATTGAAATCCGGTTTGAACACCGGCTCACGGGAGATGCCGTCCACCAGCGCGCCTTCATCCGCGTAGCAGCACAACATATGTTGACGCTCGACGATGCGCTCGGCCATCAAGAGCAGCGCGGCCTCGGTCAAGCGATCGCCGGCACGCAACAGGTAGAACCAATCGGCCCCCTCCAGTTGCGGCAAGACACCATTGAGCTGCTGCGCCCAATCCGCCTCCAGCACCAGGTTCAGCACCCGCCCGTCCAGCCCCGCTTGAGCGCCCGCACTGGACAGCACCACCACCGCTTGAGCGCCGTAACATTGCGCGTTGATGCTTTCCAGCGTCAGTTCCAGGGCCTGCCGGTCGCCGGCGCCGTCGATCACGATCGGAACGATTGTCGGGCGGCGTGGCCACGCGTGCGTCTGCGCCAACAGCTGCCCAAGGATCGCAGGCTCGCGCCGACACTCCAGCCACTGCGCATACAGCTGCCCGAAGCTGCGGCTGTCGCTGCCGACTCTGGACTCTTGGACGGCCTGGCGAGCGACGAGCAAATGGCCGAGGGAAAACTCCTCCCACACGCGTTTTTTCGCATCGACACCCGGCAGCGCGGCGCAGTAACGGATCCAGCCGGAAAACGCTGTCCCTTTATCGCCGCGCTCGTTGAGCATTTGCGTCAGCCATTGACCTTCGACCAGCATTTGCTGCTGCACGGCCGCCTGGCATTTGAAGCTGTCCGGGTGCAGGCGCTCGACACTCTGCACCTGACTGGCCACTGCCAGGTTGCCGCGCCGCAATAGGCAAACGAACAGGACCAGATCCAGCAAACCGGCAAAACCCACCTCCGGTTGCAGCAACGCCGGCAGCAATTCGCGGACATCGGCAGTGCGCATCAGCACGTTGCTCAAGCCACCGATGAAGTTCAGCGGACGGACCTCAAAGAAGTCCAGCAGATCGCCCCCCTTGAACAACGCATTGCCACCGGCCATCGCGGTGTTTTCCAGACGGTGCGGCAGGATGTGATCATCGGCATCACACAAATAACGCTGGGCACCGACCAGGCTGACATCTTCGTACTCGCTCAGCAGTGCGGCCTGAGTCGCGATGCAGCCAGAGAACAATCGATCATCATCACAAAGGAATTTGATGTACTCCCCGCGACTTTCCTCCAGGCACCGCAGCAGGTTGCCCGCAAAGCCCAGGGGCTGAGGGTTTTTCAGATAGCGCAGCGGGAAACGGGTCGGGGCCGAAATCCCTTCGACGATGCTCGCAATCTCGTCGCCAGGACTGTCGTCGCAGATGATGATTTCGAGGGATTCGTAGCTCTGACTCAGGACACTTTGCAATGCCGCATGGAAAAAACGCGGATTGAAGGCTGGGATGGCGACACTGACAAGGGGAGCTGAACTCACAGGAAAACTCTCGACCGCAGAGTGCTCCAGCCCTGGGGCCGGGCATGCTGACCCGGTTGGAAGAAAATGCTTGCACCCGACGGCCGAGGGGTCTTCTCGTCCGTCGAGTGGTTAGCGGTCAAACTCAGATTTTGTTGAACAGCCCCAATTGACTGATTTTGCTGAAGGCCAGCTGTGAAGCCTGCAACATGGTTTGTTGCAGGGTCAGGCGGCTGAGCACTTCGGCCGGATCGGAGTCCTGGATCGACGACGTGGTGGTCTTGTTGGCCATCGTCAGGCTTTCGTTGGTCGAGCTCTGGATGTCCAGTGCCTGACCACGAGCACCGATCGACGTCAGCGAACCGAGTACCTGGTTGCTACCGCTGCCGATGTTGGCAATCGCCGAATCCAGCGAGGCGCGAAAGCTCTGTTCGGCGGCGGCAGAACCATCGATCGGCGCCTCAAGTGCGGTGCGCAGCTTGCTGATGGTGTCGAGGATGTTCTGGGTCTGGTGGGTGTTGGGTTGAACCACATACTGGTCACCCGCCGCCGGCGTACCACCGAAGGTGAAATCCACACCCGCGGCCGTCGCTGTCGAACCCGCCATGGTCCCGGTAGACACCGGCTTGCTGTTAGCGGTCAACGGTGAGGCATACAACTCATAGTTCGTGGCGCTGGTGAACTTGAGAATCGCCCCGCCATTGGGGAATGCCGCGTTGTAGTTGGCTGCGTTGCTGACAGTGGCGCCCGTCACGACGGCGGTCGATGGATTGCCGGCGCTGCGGGTGGCACTGAAGGTGTCTGGCTTGGCGCCCAGATTGAAGATATGCCCGGCAATCACAGTATCCGGGGTGGTATCGCCTGGTTTCAGATTGATGTTCAGACGCAGATCGACACCGCGGAAAGATACCTGTGTGCCACCGGCCGTCTTGGGATCGAAGACACCGTTGTTGGAAGCTTCAGCCGTTACATCGTTGCCGCCGGAATCCGTGACCTTGAACTGAGTGCTGCTCAGGAACTCGATCGCATAGGGCTCGCCACTGCGGAACTTGTCGTTGTAAGTCACGCTACCCGACACCTGACCGTTGGACAGGTCGACCCGTCCGTCATTCACCGCCGGTGCCGTCAGCGTGGTCTGGGTGCGACTGGTGTTGAGGGCCTGCTCGAAAATGCTGAAGCCGGTGTCATTGCTGGGCATGGTCAACGCATCACCCACCTGAAGGTTCAAGGTGGTCTGGTCGCCGTGATAGCTGTAAGTGCCATCGGCATTGCGCGAGTACGGCGCAGTACCGCTGTTGGACCCGCCAAACAGATACTGGCCGTTTTCATCGCGGCTGTTCATCAGGCTCAGTAACTGCGATTCGAGCTGCCCCAATTCGGAGGCGTTGGCCTTGCGCTCGGAATCGGTATAGCCGGCGTTGCCCGCACCCAGGGCCAGTTCGTTGGCACGCTGCAGCACGTTGTTGATGCTGTTGAGAACGGTCTCGGACTGACCCAGCGTATTCTTGATCGTCGTGATGTTGGTCGAAAACTGGTCGAGCATTGCACTCTGCTGACCCAGTTGCAGCAACCGCGAAGCGCCAACCGGATCATCGGCGGCCGTACGCACGCGAAGGTTGTCGCTGGCTTCCTGACTGGTATTGACGACGTTGTTGAAGTTCTTCTGGTAGTTCGCAGCGCTGCGCTCGTAGAACTGGGGGGTAGAAATACGCATGATCTACGACTCCTTAAAGGCTGTTGATCAGAGTGCTGAAGATTTCCTGCGCAGCCTTGATGATCTGCGAAGAAGCTGTGTAGTACTGCTGGTACTTGACCAGATTGCCGGTTTCCTCATCCAGGTCGACACCGGATAACGAGTCACGGGCGCCCTTGGCCTGCGTCAGGATCGCGGTTGTCGCATCGGAATCGTTTTTGCCCTGGGCGGCCTTGGCACCGACGTTTTCCACCAGCTTGCCGTACGCGTCCGAAAGGCTGATACCGTTGCTGGTACCACCGGTTTCCACGGTCTTGCGAGTCTGCAGGTCGATGACGGCCAGACCATTACGGTTGTCCTTGGAACTGGCACCGGTCAGCGACACGGTGAAACTGTCCAGGTCTTTCGGCGAACCGTCCATGGTCATTTCAAACGTAAAGGTGCGCTGCACCGGCGGGACGCTGCTGTCCATGATCGGGTTGCCGCTGGCATCGACCATTTTCACCGCCACGCTCAGGGTGTTGCTTTGCCCCGGAACAATACTGCCAGTAGCGATTTGGGTGCCCTTGGCATCCTTGACCGAATAGGTCTGCGAAGCACCACCGGCAGGGCCGAAGATGATCTTGACCGGTGTCGAGTTTTTGATCCCCGACTGGATGATTGCGCTGTCGGCAGGGTTGTAGATATTGAGCGACGACTTGAGGTCAGGCTGCTTCAGAATGCTGCCGGTCCCGGTATTGCCCGAGCCGTTGACGCCGGTCAGAGGGGCCGCGACCGCAAGACGTTTAGGGTCGGTGAGCACCGTCTGGATCTCGCTGGCGCCGCCACGGGTGGGCGTAACCTTGAAGCTGTCGCCCGTGCTCATGCCCGCCCCGCCCAGAGACAGCGCGAAGCCATCGATCACCGGTGCCGGGGTGGTGCTGATGTTGAACGAACCCATATCGGTGCCGTCCGAGCGAAGGACGCTGTAGTCCGTGGCGCTGGTGAACGTGACCTGATAATCGTTGGTGGTCAGCTTGCCCGTGTCCTTGATGGTCACGTTCAGATTACCCGACGCAGGGTTGTTGCCCGCGGCGGCAATACTGCGCTGACTGATCAGGGTGGCACTGTTGATATTGCCGAACAGGGCCGCACCGAACTCACCGTTCTTGTCGATGCCCTGGGCAAGCTGGCTGTTAATCTGGTCGGCGACCACCAGGGCTACTCGCCCCAGTTCATTCATCGCAGGGTCGAGCACTTCGCTGCGATAGCGCAGCAGGCCACCCATTTCACCACCCGAGATCACCGAGGAGATGTCGATGGTGCTTGAACCACGGTTCATCTGAATAGTGGAACGGCTCGGATCATTCTTGCCAGGCACCACTTCCAGGGTGGTGGAGGTATTGCCTATGACCAGCGGCTGACCGCTGCCCAGGTAAATATCGTAGTTGGAGCCGCTCTGCGTGACTTGTGCACCGACCAGCTCGGACAGCTGCCGGACCGTCTCGTTGCGCTGATCCAGCAGGTCATTGGGCTGACCCGTGCTGCCGGAGGATTCGGAAATTTTCTGGTTCAGCTGTGCAACGGTGGCCGCCAGTTTGTTGACTTGCGAAGCCATGTCCGTGAGGTTGCCATTGATGTTGGCATTCTGCTGGTTCAGCTGACTTGAAATCGAATTGAAGCGATTGCTCAGGGCCTTGGCATCGCTGAGCAGCAGCTGCCGTGCCGCGTCATCGGTCGGAGCCGAAGAGACGTTCTGCATGGAACTGAAAAACTTGGTCAGCGCGCTACTGATGCCGGTGCTGCTGTCGGACAGGAGTTTATCTACCGGCGAAACCTGCGCCAGGTAGGCGGCCGAATCACTGTTGAGCGACGTGGCGGTCTGCAGTTGGGCGTCAAGGTAGCTGTTGTACACCCGACGTACATCGGCCAGCGTCGTACCAGTGCCGATGTAGACATTGCCGAACTGCTGCGAGGCTTTGGTGCCCTGCACGGTCTGCTGACGCGAGTAACCCGCGGTATCGACGTTGGCGATGTTGTTACCCGTCGTCATCAACGACGATTGGCTGGCTGACAGCCCCGACATCCCGATGTTGAGCAAACTCATGGTTCAGACCTTATAGCTTATGCCTATAGAGGCGTGGTGGTAGCGCCCGCCGCAGCGTAGTTCTGGTAACTCGTCATCTGCTTGGCTATCTGCGAAATCTTGCTTGCGTAGTCCGGGTCGGTTGCGTAACCGGCCTTTTGCAACTCGCGCACAAACTGTTCTGGGTTATCGGCCGACTTCACAACATCTTGATAGCGATTGTTGGTTTGCAGCAGCGTCACAAGGTCATGGAAGCTGTCCTTGTAAGAGTCATAGGAACGGAACTGAGCCGTTTCCTTGACCATCTCGCCATTCCTGAATTCGCTGGTGATCGCGCGCGCCGAATCGCCTTTCCAACTGCTGCCGGCCTTGATGCCGAACAGGTTATGGCTGCTGCTGCCATCCTGGGCGCGCATGACCGATTTGCCCCAACCGGTTTCCAGGGCAGCCTGCGCCACCAGGTAACGCGGATCGACACCAATGCGCTCGGCGGCCTCTTTGGCCATCGGCAGCATGGTGTTGACGAATTCGTCGGCGGAGCTGAACGCTTTCTTCGCCGGTGCCAGCGGTATTTGCGCCATGGCACGACCATAAACCTGCAGGCGCCCGCTGGATGTCGCATCCGTTTGCGAAGCCAGCCAATCGCCGTTGTACAGGGGACCGGCACCGGTCTTGGTGTTCTGCGGCATTTGGATGTTGTTCTGCGCCGTCGCGGCGGTCGTGGCAGTGGTCGATGCCGACGGCACCAGCCCTGCGAGCAAGCGGTCGGCCAGTTTCGGCGGCAGCGCCAGGCGTCGCTGATTGATCAGCGCCATGTCATTGCGATGAGCGCCCTCGCCCGCGTTGGCTGGCGACTTCACCGAGCGCGAAGCCCACAACGGACGCTCGCCATTGAGGCGCGACAGCGGCCCGTTGGTGGCGACCGTGCCGGCGGCAATCGGGGTTTCCACGGCGGCTTTCGCGGCAGCTTGCTTGGCGGCTGACGCGGCAGCGGCCTCGCCCGGGGCCAGCGGTTTGTTCTTCGACATCTGACGCATCAGCACGTCAGCCAGACCAATACCGCCACCCTCACGGGACATGGAAACGGCCAACTGCTGGTCGTACATTTCCTGGTATTGCTTGGCTGCCGGCGTGTTGAGCGGATTGTCCTGGCCCAGCGTTTCAGTGGCCGAGCGCATGGACTTGAGCATTTCACCGAGGAACAGCGACTCGAACTCCTGCGCCACCTTGCGCATGTTCGCGTCACTGTCCTTGTCGCCGACCTTGAGCTGGTTCAGTCGATTGAGGTCCGAATAGGAACCCGAATCGTTGCTGCTGACCCCCAATCCGCCCTTGCGCATATCCATGGTCGCCGTCCTCAGATCACGATCAGGTCGGCTTGCAACGCGCCGGCCTGTTTCAGTGCTTCGAGGATGGCCATCAAGTCACCCGGTGCCGCGCCGACCTGGTTCACCGCACGCACGATTTCGTCGAGGGTGGTGCCCGGACCGAACTTGAACATCGGCTTGGCTTCCTGCTGGGCGTTGACCCGCGAGCGCGGCACGACCGCCGTCTGCCCATTGGACAGAGGGCCGGGCTGGCTGACGATCGGGTCTTCGGTGATGGTCACGGTCAGGCTGCCGTGGGTCACGGCGGCCGGGGAAACCTTGACGTTCTGACCGATCACGATGGTGCCGGTCCGCGAGTTGATGATGACTTTCGCCACCGCCTGACCCGGATCGACTTCAAGGTTCTCGATGATCGACAAATAGTCGACGCGCTGACTCGGATCGAGTGGCGCACTGACGCGAATCGAACCGCCGTCGATGGCCTGGGCAACGCCAGGGCCGAGCATATTGTTGATCTTGTCGACGATGCGCTTGGCCGTGGTGAAGTCCGAACGATTGAGGTTCAGCGTCAGGCTGTTGCCCTGGTTGAAACCGCTCGGCACCGAACGCTCAACCGACGCACCGCCCGGGATACGACCGGCCGACGGAACGTTGACAGTGATCTTCGAACCGTCACGACCTTCGGCATCAAAACCGCCGACCACCAGGTTGCCCTGAGCGATCGCATAGACGTTGCCGTCGATACCCTTGAGCGGCGTCAGCAGCAAGGTGCCGCCGCGCAGGCTCTTGGAGTTACCGATGGACGATACGGTGATGTCGACCTGCTGACCCGGCTTGGCGAACGCCGGCAAATCAGCACTGATCGACACCGCCGCAACGTTCTTCAACTGGACATTGCCCGAACCCGGCGGAACCTTGATGCCAAACTGCGAGAGCATGTTGTTGAAGGTCTGCAGGGTGAACGGGGTTTGCGTCGTCTGGTCGCCGGTACCGTTTAGCCCGACCACCAGGCCGTAGCCGATCAATTGGTTGGAACGCACGCCGGAAATACTGGCGATGTCCTTCAGCCGCTCGGCTTGCGCGTTGAACGCTGCGGACAGCATCAGGGCGGCCACCATCAGGTGTTTAAGATTCAACGTAGCCACCTAGAAAGGGAACAGCGGGCTGAGGAAGAAACGATCGAACCAGCCTGGCTGACTCGCATCGGCAAACGAACCGGTGCCCGAATAGGTGATGCGTGCATCGGCGATACGGGTCGACGAAACGGTGTTGTCAGTCGCGATGTCATCGGCGCGAACAAGCCCTGCAATCCGCACCAGTTCATCACCGGTATTGAGGGTCATCCACTTCTCGCCGCGCACAGCGATGATGCCGTTGGGCAACACGTCGGCGACGGTCACGGTGATCGAGCCGGTGAGGCTGTTGCCCTGCCCGGCCTTGCTGTCACCCTTGGTCGCGCGGTCGCCGCTGTAGCTGGCATCCAGACTCAGGTCGCCGCTGCCGAGCGGGTTATTCGTGTTGGGCGTACTGCCGAACAATGAGGACAGGCCAATGCTGGTCTTGCTGTTCTTGCCGACCTGGGAATTGGCGTTTTTGCTGGCCTGGGTCTTCTCGTTCAAGGTAATGGTGATGATGTCGCCGACCCGGAACGCCTTGCGGTCGCTGTACAGATTCTGTTCGAAACCGGCCTGGTAGATCGAGCCGTTATTGGCCGCCGCCGGCAGCGGCGTGCGCGGTAACACCGGGGCGTAGTAAGGGTCATTGGGCTTGGGCGTCGGACCGACGCAGCCCGAAAGCGCGGCGATCCCACTCAGTGCCAGAACAGATACATAGCGATTCATGACCCTACCTCACGGTGTTGCAGGCGACCTCATGGCCGCCTCATAGACTTGATTACAGATTCTGCGTTACGAACGAGAGCATCTGGTCGGCGGTGGAGATCACCTTGGAGTTCATCTCGTAAGCGCGCTGAGTGGTGATCATGTTGACCATCTCTTCAACGGTGCTGACGTTCGAGGTTTCCAGGGTGTTCTGCAGCGTGGTGCCGAAACCGGCCAGGCCCGGGGTGCCGACTTGCGGCGCGCCGCTGGCCGCGGTTTCCAGGAACAGGTTGTTGCCCACAGCCTGCAGACCGGCCGGGTTGATGAAGTCGGCGGTTTGCAGGTTGCCGATCACCTGGGAGGCCGGGTTGCCGGCAACGGTGATGGACACGGTGCCGTCACGACCGACCGTAAAGGTCTGGGCATCGTTCGGGATGACAATGGCCGGTTCCAGGGCGAAGCCGCTGGCGTTCACGATCTGACCGTTGGAGTCCAGGTGGAACGTACCGTCACGGGTGTAGGAAGTCGTGCCGTCCGGCTGCAGAATCTGGAAGAAACCGCGACCGTCGATGGCCATGTCCAACGGCTGCTCGGTGGTTTGCAGGCTGCCGGCGGTGAAGTTTTTCTGGGTGCCGACAATGCGCACACCGGTACCCAGTTGCAGACCCGACGGCAGCTCACTGTCCTGAGTCGACTGGGCGCCTGGCTGGCGTTTAATCTGGTAGAGCAAGTCCTGGAACTCGGCGCGGTCACGTTTGAAACCCGTGGTCGACACGTTGGCCAGGTTGTTGGAAATGGTCGTCAGGTTGGTGTCCTGGGCGGACAGACCTGTTTTGGCAACCCATAGAGCCGGAAGCATTCGATTCTCCTCGTGCGCCTGTTTTACGGCGCGACGTTCTGATAATTAGCTGATCTGCAAGACCCGAGCCATGGCCTGGTCGTCTTCTTTGGCGGTGTTCATCATCTTGATGTGCAGTTCGAACTGCTTGGCCAGGGCCAGTACCGAGGTCATCTCTTCCACGGCGTTGACGTTGCTCGACTCAAGGAAACCGGACACCAGTTTGACGTCGGCATCGGCTTGCGCCGGCTTGCCGTCCTTGGTGTGGATCGAACCGTCCAGGCCTTTGGTCATGTTCTTGAAGTCTGGGTTGACCAGCTTGATGCGGTCGACTTCCGCCATCACGCGAGGACCTTCGCCCATCGCACGAATGCTGATAGTGCCGTCCTCACCCACTTCGATTTGCTGCTCGGGCGGCACGGCAATCGGCCCGCCATTGCCCATCACCGGCATACCGTTGCCGGCCCGCAGCACGCCCAGGGCGTCGACGTTCAGGCTGCCGGTGCGCACGTAGCTTTCGCCGCCGTCCGGGTTCTGCACGGCAATCCAGCCATTGCCTTGCACCGCGACATCGAGGTCTCGACCGGTTTCCACCAATGCGCCAGGGGAAAAATCGGTGGCCGGACGTTCGGACAGGGCAAACGCACGCGCCGGAAAGCTGTCACCGAACACCGGCATCGAACGCGCCTGCTCCAGGTCTTTCTGGAAACCGTTGGTGGAGATGTTCGCCAGGTTGTTCGCATGAGCCTTCTGCGCCAGTGCATTCTGGCTGGCGCCGGTCATTGCCACATAAAGGTACTTGTCCACACTCTTTCCTCTGCATGCCGGACGTTTGCCGCCCACCGCTGTACTGCTGAGCCATAAGCAATTTGCAGACCAACTTTTTTCTGGCGGTGCAGGGCCCGGCAAACAAAGGACTTGAGGGGATCAGGAGGGATTGGAGGATTGTATCGAAGACGAAAAACCGGCGGTGTTATGCCGGTAAGTGGCAAGTGTCAGCCTTTGATCGCTCCCACGCTCTGCGATTCATTAGACTGGACATGCGCGTTTCGACTACCCAGTCACTAACGCACAAACATTGTTCGTCAAGGGCTACCGCACACAAACACAACACCAACCTATTGGCACGGAGGGAGTTGGCCGATTTTTTGCTGGAGTACCCACACATCAAGAGCCAGCTGTCGGATTCATGGCACTGCAGCCCGCCGATATTGACCGCAATGCAACGCCACGTCACAGGTACTCCCGAGCCGTGTGCCATTTTTCAGTCACCCCGAGCAGTGTACCCATGGCCAATCCCATTACCGTTACCAGCCCGCTAATGCCTCCTCTGGAAGAGTTCACGCCTTACCTGCAGCGCATCTGGGACAGTAAGCGCCTGACCAATGGCGGCCCCTTCCACGAACAACTGGAAAAGGAGCTGGCCGAATACCTCGGCGTCCAGCATATTTCGCTGTTTTCCAACGGTACCCTGGCATTGGTGACAGCACTCCAGGCGCTGCGCATTACTGGCGAAGTCATCACTACGCCCTACTCGTTCGTGGCCACCTCTCACTCGCTGCTGTGGAACAATCTCAAGCCGGTGTTCGTGGACATCGATCCGGTCACCAAGAACCTCGATCCACGACGTATCGCCGAAGCCATCACCCCGGCTACTACGGCGATCCTTCCAGTTCATTGCTATGGCATTCCCTGTGATGTCGAAGGCATCCAGGCCGTCGCCGACACCTATGGACTTAAAGTTATCTATGACGCCGCACATGCCTTCGGTGTCCGACACAACGGCGAGAGCATTCTCAACAACGGCGACCTGTCGATTCTCAGCTTCCACGCCACCAAGGTATTCAATACCTTCGAAGGCGGCGCCATCATCTGCCCTGACGAAAAGATCAAACGGCGCATCGATTACTTGAAGAATTTCGGTTTTGCCGATGAAGTCACGGTCATGGCTGCCGGTATCAACGGGAAGATGAACGAGCTGCAGGCAGCATTCGGCGTACTGCAGTTGCGCCACATTGACGAGGCCCTCAGGCGCCGGCAAAAGGTGTTTGAGTATTATCAGAGCGCTCTGGAAGGCATAGAGGGTATCAGCCTCCTGGAGCAACCGCAGGGGCTGGACTGGAACTATGCCTATTGTCCGATCCTGGTCGACAGTGAGCGCTTCGGGGTGAGCCGGGACGAGCTGTACGACCGCTACCGCGCAGAAAACATCCACGTGCGCCGGTACTTCTACCCGCTGATATGCGAATTTCCGATGTACCGCGGCCTTCCCAGTTCGGATCTCTCTCAGCTGGGGAATGCCTATGAGGTGTCCCGCCAGATACTGTGCCTGCCGATCTATCCGGATCTCGATACGAAGACCCAGGCGCAGATCATCGAGGTGCTGATCAAGGCCCGGGCGGTATGAGCCTGGCCCGCACCTCGAATGTCTGCGCCCCGGCAGCTGACCAGCAATACCGGATTGCAATCATGCAACCTTACTTCCTGCCTTATCTGGGTTATTTCCAGCTGATCGCCGCAGTCGACTGTTTTGTCATCTTTGACAATGTGCAGTTCATCAAGAGGGGCTGGATCGAACGCAACCGCTATTTGCTGGGACAGGAGCCGAAGTGGTTCGGGGTGCCGCTGACCAAAGGCAGTCAGACTCAGCAGATCATGGAAAAGCGTATTGCCGAGACATTCGCCCCTGACGATATCCTCAACAAGCTGAGCTTCGCCTATCGCCGCGCGCCCCACGCTCCGCGCATGCTGGCGTGGCTGGAAGCGCTGCTGGTCGAGCCTGCTCAGGGCATTGCCGAACTCAACGAGCGGATACTACGGGCCTGCTGCTGCCTGATCGGGCTGCAAACGCCGATCATCCGTTCCAGCGCTCTACCGATTTCCGCTGACAGCAAAGCCCAGGACCGGATACTCGAAGTGGTTCAGGCCAGCGCTGGCACCCACTACCTCAATCCCTTCAATGGCGGTCATCTCTACCAGGCCGAAGCATTCCAACAGGTCGGTATCACCCTTGAGTTGCTCAAGGCCAACTTACCCGACTACCGACAGGGATCGAGTGAACAACCCTTCGTGCCCGGCCTGTCGATTCTCGACGCTTTGATGTACAACGACGCGCAGACCGTGGGGGCGTGGGCAAAACGTGGAGAGATTGTCCGTGCCTGAAGCCATCGCCGGTTATTTCGAACTGGAGCTGCGCAAAGGGCAAAATTCTTACCCGCACGCCGTTGCCTGGCCCTCAATTCGTTTGGCGGTCTGAACAACCTGAACAGCACCGACACCTACGTGCGTCATGTGCACCGGGACATGCGTTCCTGGTCAGCCGAGTCCATGCAGATGGCCCAGGCGCTGGTGCTACTCGACGACTTCATCGTCGACAATGGCGGGACGCAGAGCGTCCCGGGCTGCATTCCCACGCAGAGCGTGGGAACGATCAGTCAGGTGTTGTCTTTACCGACCTCGTACTCACGCAACTTGTTGGCAATGGTGGTGTGCGAAACCCCCAACCGCTTGCCCAGTTGCCGACTGCTCGGGTGCTCGGAATACAAACGCTCCAGCACCGCTTTTTCAAAGCGCCCGACAATCTCGTCCAGCCCGCCCTCGAGTGAAAAGTCGCCAAGTGGCTGACGCACGCCGTAGTCCGGCAAGCGAATATGTTCGGCCTTGACGGTCCCGCCCTCGCACAAGGAAACCGCCTGGAACAACACGTTTTCCAACTGCCGAACATTGCCCGGCCAGTGGTAGTGACTGAGCCGTTCCATCGCCGCTGGCACCAGTTTCGGCAGCGGGCAACCGATCTGCCGACTGGCCTGATCGAGGAAGTGCTCCACCAGCGGCGTCAAGCCATCGAGGCATTCACGCAATGGCGGAATGTGCAGCGAAAGCACGTTCAAGCGGTGATACAAATCCTGGCGAAACTCGCCGCGTGCACACAACTCTGACAGGTCGACCTGAGTCGCGCAGATCACCCGCACATCCAGATAAACCTCTTCATCGCTGCCCACACGACGGAAGCAACCGTCCTGCAGGAAACGCAGCAATTTCACCTGCAAACGTGGGCTCATTTCCCCGACGCCATCGAGAAACAGCGTACCGCCCGCCGTCAGTTCCAGCAGCCCGAGCTTGCCTTCTGCCCGCGCCCCTTCGAAAGCGCCGGGGCCGTAGCCAAACAACTCGGTCTCGGCCATCGACTCCGGCAGACCGGCGCAGTTGAGCGCCATCAACGGTGACTGCCCCCGCGGACTCGCCAAGTGGCAGGCTCGCGCCAGCAACTCTTTACCGGTGCCGGTTTCGCCTTCTATCAATAGCGGCGCATCCAGCGGCGCCATGCGTCGGGCTTCGCGCACCACCGCGGCCATCACCTTCGAGCTTTGGAAAATGCTGTCGAACCCGCGCAGTTCCTGTTTGCGCACGTTATAGATGCGCTCACCGACCCGGTCGGCGCGGTGCAGCGTGAGTACCGCGCCGGCCATGGCTTCGCTGTCGTCATGCTCCGATTGCAGTGGCGCGATGTCGGCGAGAAACACGTCGCCCTTCACCTTCACCCGCAACCCGTTGATCCGCGACTTGTTGGCGCGCACCAATTCCGGCAAATCGAAATCCTCGGCGTAACGCGACAGCGGAATCCCCGGCACCTCATCTACCCGCACGCCTAGCAACTGCGCCGCCGCACGGTTGGCCGCGACGATCGAACCGCCCATGTCGATCGACAGCACCGGAAATTCCAATGCGCCGAGCAACGCATTGAGCTCCATGTGCCGACGCTCGCTGGGCATCAGCCCTACACGCTTGACGCCGAACACCCCGGCAATCGCTTCGAATTTCGGACGCAATGCCTGAAACTGAATGTTGATCAGGTTCGGGCAATGCAGGTAGATCGCGTTGCCATGCTCACCGCCGACCTCGCCGCGAGCGACGTTGATCCCGTACTCGACCAGCAGGTTGAGAATGTCGCGCAGAATACCGATGCGGTTTTGGCAGTGGACTTTGATACGCATATAAAGGCCCGAAACAGAGGTGATCGAGGGCCTGAGCCAGGAATTTTCTGCGCAGGCGCCAACTTAGTCGTCAAGATTATGTGACACCTGCACACCATTTCAAACCCGGAAATCGCAATCCCTGCGCCATAGCGGCTGATCCGTAACGAAAACTTTACGAAAATCGATGAATTTTCCTACGCACGACGCGACTCGCGTGCTGCAACACTGCATTTCTTGAGGTATTTCTAGGTCCATAGCAGGACATAACAAGAACGAAATCCCCTAGCAGGAGAGCAGCATGAAGCAGACGCAATACGTGGCTCGCAAGCCCGATGCGCAAGGTTTTATCGACTACCCCGCCGAAGAACACGCGGTGTGGAACACGCTGATTACTCGCCAACTGAAAGTGATCGAGGGCCGTGCGTGCCAGGAATACCTGGACGGTATCGAAAAACTCGGTCTGCCCCACGACCGCATTCCGCAACTCGGTGAAATCAACAAAGTCCTCGGTGAAACCACCGGCTGGCAAGTTGCCCGGGTACCCGCACTGATCCCCTTCCAGACCTTTTTTGAATTGCTCGCCAACAAGCAGTTTCCGGTGGCGACATTTATTCGTACCCGCGAAGAGCTGGATTACCTGCAAGAGCCGGACATTTTCCACGAGATCTTTGGCCACTGCCCGCTGCTGACCAACCCTTGGTTCGCCGAATTCACCCACACCTACGGCAAACTCGGCCTACAGGCTACCAAGGAAGAACGCGTGTACCTGGCGCGTTTGTACTGGATGACCATCGAGTTTGGCATGGTCGACACACCAAAAGGCCTGCGCATCTACGGCGGCGGCATTCTCTCCTCGCCGAAAGAAACCGTTTACTGCCTGTCGGACGAACCTGAGCATCAGGCCTTCGATCCGCTGGAATGCATGCGCACGCCGTATCGCATCGACATCCTGCAACCGCTGTACTTTGTCCTGCCGAACCTCAAGCGCCTGTTCGACCTCGCCCACGAAGACATCATGGGCATGGTCAAGCAAGGCATGCAGCTAGGCTTGCGCACCCCAAAATTTCCGCCAAAGGCTGCGTGATCCGCAGCTTTTAGAATCAAGTGAGCCTGTCAGGAACCGACGCTTTGGTTTAGCGTGGTGAATTGACGGCCGAATTCCAATAATTCGATTTCAGGAACCCATCATGTCCACATTGAACCAAGCCCATTGCGAAGCCTGCCGCGCCGATGCCCCTCAGGTCAGCGACGAAGAACTGCCGGTACTGATCAAGCAGATTCCTGACTGGAACATTGAAGTGCGCGACAGCGTGATGCAGCTGGAAAAAGTTTTCCTGTTCAAGAACTTCAAGCACGCGCTGGCGTTCACCAACGCCGTCGGTGAAATCTCCGAGGCTGAAGGTCACCACCCGGGCCTGCTGACCGAGTGGGGCAAAGTCACCGTGACCTGGTGGAGCCACTCCATCAAGGGCCTGCATCGCAACGACTTCATCATGGCCGCGCGCACTGACGAAGTGGCCAAGGACGCCGAGGGCCGCAAATAATGCATTTCGACGCCATCGGACGAGTACCCGGCGACCCGATTCTCGGCCTGATGGAGGCTTATGCGCAGGACCCCAATCCGCGCAAATTCGACCTCGGCGTGGGCGTCTATAAAGATGCCCAGGGCCTGACACCGATTCCCCAGTCCGTGAAGCTCGCCGAGCAACGTCTGGTGGATCGCCAGACCACCAAAACCTACATCGGTGGCCATGGCGAACCGGCGTTCGGCAAGGCCATCGTTGAATTGGTGCTGGGTGCCGATTCCCCGCTGATCGCCGAACAACGGGTCGGCGCGACACAAACGCCGGGCGGCACCGGCGCGCTGCGCTTGAGTGCCGACTTCATCGCTCAGTGCCTTCCGGGCCGTGGCGTGTGGCTGAGCAATCCGACCTGGCCAATCCACGAAACCATTTTCGCGGCGGCCGGAGTCAAGGTCAGTCATTACCCGTACGTCGGCAGCGATAACCGCCTCGACGTCGAGGCGATGCTCGCGGTACTCAATGAAGCGCCGAAGGGCGATGTAGTGCTGCTGCACGCCTGCTGCCATAACCCGACCGGTTTCGATTTGTCCCATGACGATTGGCGCCGGGTGCTGGACGTGGTGCGCAGTCGCGATTTGGTGCCACTGATCGACTTCGCCTACCAGGGCTTCGGCGATGGCCTGGAACAGGATGCCTGGTCGACGCGGTTGTTCGCTGCCGCGTTGCCGGAAGTGCTGATCACCAGTTCCTGCTCGAAGAACTTCGGCCTGTACCGCGACCGCACCGGTGCGCTGATTGTCTGCGCGAAAACCGCTGAAAAGCTGGTGGATATCCGCAGCCAACTGGCTAACATCGCCCGCAACCTGTGGTCGACACCCCCGGATCATGGCGCTGCTGTGGTAGCAACCATCCTCGGTGATCCAGAGCTGAAAAGCCTCTGGGCCGACGAAGTGGAAGCCATGCGTTTGCGTATCGCCCAACTACGCAGCGGTTTGGTTGAAGCGCTTGAGCCTCATGGTTTGCGCGAGCGCTTTGCGCACATCGGCGTGCAGCGCGGGATGTTTTCCTACACCGGTTTGACGCCGGACCAGGTCAAACAGCTGCGTGATCATCACAGTGTTTACATGGTGGGCACTGGCCGTGCGAACGTTGCCGGGATCGATGCAACGCGTCTGGATCTGCTGGCTGAGGCAATCGCCGAAGTCTGCAAATAACCATCAAGCACTGCAAGTCCCCTGTGGGAACGAGCTTGCTCGCGAATGCGGAGTGTCAGTCGACATCATCGTTGCCTGACACACCGCTTTCGCGAGCAAGCCCGCTCCCACATTTGAATGGGTGTCGCTCCCTCTTGCAGACCTGTCTAGACAATCCCATCCGTCGCAACAATTGGATATAAAAGTCTTTTTGTCATTTCTTCTGCTGTATCCTCCCCAAGCTTTTTAAAAGCGCGGATCTACCAGATCTATCAACAGACTTTGCGAGGAGCGCGATATGCACGAGATCCCTAATCTCCCCTTCCCAAGCCTGCACGAAACTGAGCAGACGCCCACGCAACAAGCCGGTGCCCAACAGCCCGAGCCAAAAGAAGCCACTGAACGCCGCAAGGCCGACAGCGAAGACTGATTCACCTGCAATGCCAGACCGTGTGGAAAGCGCTAACATGCGCTTTCCACACCGCCTGAACCCTTGAGCCCCACCATGACCGACGACTTCACCCCTCCTTTTGATGAAGAGCTGCAGGCCAGCGTCTTGATCGGTACCACCGAGAAGATGATCGAGATCTGGAATCGCCTTTCCCCCGAGAAACGCGCCGCGCTGCTCGCCCGCTTCGGCAGCGAAGAAAACGCCCTGGCCGCCCTGGTCACCACGCACCTGGTCGCTCCTGCCAAACCCTGATTCATCCCCGTCCGGCAAATAGTTTTACTTTTTCCACGACCCGCAGCCGCTCGCGCCGCTATCATAAGCAGCCTATCTATCCTGCTTTCCCGTGGATCTTTACCCATGTCTGAAAACCAGCGCCCCCTGGCGGTCACGCTGCAAGTCGTTTCCATCGTCCTGTTCACCTTCATCGGCTACCTGAATATCGGCATTCCCTTGGCCGTGTTGCCGGGCTACGTCCACAGCGATCTGGGCTTCGGCGCGGTCATCGCCGGCCTGGTGATCAGCGTGCAATACCTGGCCACCCTGCTCAGCCGTCCTTATGCCGGGAAAATCATCGACAACAAGGGCAGCAAACTCGCCGTGATGTACGGCCTCGCCGGCTGCGGTTTGAGCGGCGTGTTCATGCTGATTTCGGCCTGGACCCAGAGCCTGCCGACCTTGAGCCTGATCAGCCTGTTGATCGGCCGTCTGGTGCTTGGCAGCGCGGAAAGCCTGGTGGGTTCCGGTTCGATCGGCTGGGGCATCGGCCGGGTCGGTGCGGCGAATACCGCCAAGGTCATTTCCTGGAACGGCATCGCCAGTTATGGCGCATTGGCGGTCGGCGCACCGCTGGGCGTGCTGCTGGTGAATCAGCTGGGCTTGTGGAGCATGGGCGTGAGCATCGTGTTGCTGGCCGCCCTCGGTCTGGTGCTGGCCTGGCCGAAGACCGCCGCGCCGATTGTGGTCGGTGAACGTTTGCCATTCATGCATGTGCTGGGGCGCGTGCTGCCACATGGTTGCGGTCTGGCGCTGGGCTCCATCGGTTTCGGCACTATCGCGACGTTCATCACGTTGTATTACGCCACGCAGCATTGGGACAACGCCGTGCTGTGCCTGAGCCTGTTCGGCGCCAGTTTCATCGGTGCGCGGCTGCTGTTCGGCAACCTGATCAACCGCCTCGGCGGCTTTCGTGTGGCGATTGCCTGCCTGTCGGTGGAAACACTGGGGCTGTTGCTGCTATGGCTGGCGCCGGACGCTCATTGGGCACTGGCCGGTGCGGCGCTGAGCGGGTTCGGTTTCTCGCTGGTGTTTCCCGCACTGGGCGTAGAAGCGGTCAACCTGGTGCCGGCCTCCAGTCGTGGCGCGGCAGTCGGGGCTTATTCGCTGTTCATCGATTTGTCGCTGGGGATTACCGGGCCACTCGCGGGTGCGATTGCCGCCGGTTTCGGCTTTGCCTCGATTTTCCTGTTCGCCGCGATTGCCGCGTTGAGCGGTCTGGCACTGAGCGTTTACCTTTACCGGCAGGCGCCGAAGCATCTCAATGAAAAGTACCGGGAAGAACGAGCAGCGCGCTAAAAATCGACCTTGCCACGCCCAGCCTTGATGCTGCCGCGTTTGGTCTTGGACTCGAGCCGACGCTTCTTCGAACCGAGGGTTGGTTTGGTCGGACGACGTTTCTTTTCGACCTTGGTGGCACTGAGAATCAACTCGGTCAGCCGCTCCAGCGCATCCGCGCGATTGGCCTCCTGCGTGCGGTATTGCTGGGCCTTGATGATCAACACCCCTTCGCTGGTGATGCGACTGTCGCGCAGCGCCAGCAGCCGCTCCTTGTAGAACTCGGGCAAGGACGAGGCCGGAATGTCGAAACGCAGGTGCACCGCGCTGGAGACCTTGTTGACGTTCTGCCCTCCGGCGCCCTGGGCACGGATGGCGGTCAACTCGATCTCGGCATCCGGCAGATGCACGTTGTTGGAAATCACCAGCATGGAAAAGCGTCCGGATTCAGGGCGCTCAGGATACCGCGAATCAGATACTCAGCACGTCGAAGATCCCCTGTGGGAGCGGGCTTGCTCGCTCCCACAGGGGATTTGTGTAAATCCCGAAAACTACAAACCCGGCACATGGCCGGGTTTGTTGTTTCTGCGCTTTGTACTTACTTGGCAGCGGAACCCGCAGCCTGCAACGCATGCCGATCACGACGCTTGTTCTTGATGCCGTAGCAGATCCACATGAACGCGACCCACACCGGAATCGCATACACCGAGATCTGGATGCCCGGAATCAGCAGCATCACGCCAAGGATGAACACCACGAACGCCAGGCAAACATAGTTGCCGTACGGATACCACAGGGCCTTGAACAGCGGCGTCTGTTTGGTCTTGTTCATGTGCTGGCGGAACTTGAAGTGCGAGAAGCTGATCATCGCCCAGTTGATCACCAGGGTGGCAACCACCAGCGACATCAACAGTTCCAGCGCGTTTTGCGGGATCAGGTAGTTCAGCAATACGGCAATCAATGTCACCGCCGCCGAAGCAAGGATCGAACGCACTGGCACGCCGCGCTTGTCGATCTTCGACAAGGCTTTCGGCGCATCGCCCTGCTCGGCCATGCCCAGCAGCATGCGGCTGTTGCAGTAGGTGCCGCTGTTGTACACGGACAATGCCGCGGTCAGGACCACGAAGTTGAGGATGTGCGCAGCGGTGTCACTGCCAAGCATCGAGAACACTTGAACGAACGGGCTGCCGCTGTAGGAATCACCCGACGCGTTCAGGGTCGCCAGCAGGCTGTCCCATGGCGTCAGCGAAAGCAGGATAACCAACGCACCGATGTAGAAAATCAGGATCCGGTAGATCACCTGGTTGATGGCTTTCGGGATCACGGTTTTCGGCTTGTCGGCTTCAGCTGCGGTGAAACCGAGCATTTCCAGGCCACCGAAGGAGAACATGATGATCGCCATGGCCATCACCAGGCCGCTGACACCATTAGGGAAGAAACCGCCGTGGACCCACAGATTGGTCACCGACGCTTGCGGGCCGCCGTCGCCGCTGACCAGCAGGTAGCTGCCGAGCGCAATCATGCCGACGATGGCCACGACCTTGATGATCGCGAACCAGAACTCGGCCTCACCAAAGACTTTGACGTTTGCCAGGTTGATCAGGTTGATCAAGACGAAGAAACCGGCTGCCGAGACCCAGGTCGGGATGTGTGGCGCCCAGTAGTGGATGTATTTACCGACTGCGGTCAGCTCCGACATACCCACCAGAATGTACAGAATCCAGCAGTTCCAGCCCGACAGGAAGCCGGCGAAACCGCCCCAGTATTTATGGGCGAAGTGGCTGAAGGAACCGGCGACTGGCTCTTCGACGATCATTTCGCCGAGCTGGCGCATGATCATGAAAGCAATGAAGCCGCAGATGGCGTAGCCGAGGATCATCGACGGGCCGGCGGATTTCAGGACGCCGGCCGAGCCGAGGAACAGCCCGGTACCGATCGCGCCACCGAGGGCGATCAGTTGAATATGGCGATTTTTCAGGCCGCGTTTCAGCTCGCCTGAATGCGAGTTTTGTCCACTCATGAAAAGGGTCTCACGCAAGGTTTGATGATGTTCGTTAGACGTTGCTGCTCGGTTGCGATTTCAAGCAGCGCCGATCAAACCCCAGCGAAGGCAAAAGGAGTTCAGCGTTTTTACAACGGTCATGCGTCACCTGTTTGTTTTTATCTGTGACGAAATCGAACCCGACACGCTTGTGGCGCGGCGGAGTGAACAAGGCGGATAGCCTTGAGGTTTGCGCAGATGCGCAGGAGGTCACAGTTAAAACGCGGCGCATTGTACACCTGTAACCCCCTGCTGCCAGACACCACTGGATCAGCGTGTCATTTGCCGGGATTGCCTGTGTCCGCCTCGAGGGTCTCGAGCGGCTGCAAAAATAGAGTCAGACCTTTGCAGGTCATCGACGGGAGCGACGGAAAAATCGCTCCACGGGGGGAGATGGAGATGAGTCACGGCGTACATTGCGCCTCCTTCTTGTTATGCACCTGCACGACAGGCATGGGCGCATCTCACCCTTCAACCGCGCCTGAAACAAGCGGGCCAGAGCCCTGCAGATGGGTTAATTAGCTGTTGGGCGGAAGGTTTTCCTTACATCCCTTGCGCAAGCGTCAAATCAAGCGCTTTGAGGCCTGATTTCGTCAGTATTTCTTTACATGCCGTAACGTAAATTTGCCGAATCAGATCTGACTGTAGGCTGACTGCAAATTGACGGTAGGACGTTTCCTTAGGAGAAGGTCGAGTTAGTTTTTTGTTTTTTATTAACAAATTGCCTAATTAAAAACAGAATAAAAAGTTCAAATAAATCTTATTTGATTATTTTTTTGCAATTTAAAAACCTCTGAACTAGGTTTTCAGCGACTTGCCGAGACGCATCAATCAGCAAGTTGGCGAGTTGTTCAATGACTGAAAACGCGCCGCAGCACTTACCGAAAAAGTCATCTAGGAGATTCACAATGCAAGCACTTGAAAAAGACTTGGAAACTGAACTGCAACTGGACGATTGGTTTGCAGCACCGACCCATGAAGCCGCCGTTGAAATGATGCAAGCCGATGCGGTTGTTCCGTTCGGCACAGCGATGTGGCCTCTGTAAGACATCCCGGCAGGCACGATCCGGCCGGTGGTGCCTGCCACTTTTTCTCGGTTTGTCAGGGAGGACTACATGGATAAGCAACGCGCCATTTCGCATTTCTTTTACTACCTCGAACATCATCCTGCCCTTGCCGGCATCAACCCGGCGAAGGTCTTGCTCGGCCACACGGCTGATTACCAGGCACTGACAAACGCCATCGCCGAACAGGCCAGTGACAGCCCACGGTTCAGCTTCAGCGCAATGCGACTGGACCTGGAACCTACGGAATTGCTGGCCCAAGCGATTGCCGACAGTGATCTGTACATTTTCTTCTACGACTCTTCCACCCTGCCCAACCCACGCCCCGACGGCCCGGAATTTGTCCGCGCGCTGCAAGGCGTCATGGCCGAGAACTGGAAGAAGTCGCTGCTGTTCAAGGATTACGGCGATTACTTCTACGACACGTTCAGTGTCACACCGCAGCGCATTGCCGGGCTGAACAGCCACTTGATCCAGCGCATGTCCCATGCCACCACGTTAAGTTTCAAAGATGATCACGGTTCGTGGTTCGAAACACCGTTGAGCAGTATCAAGAAGTGGACCGACATCAACGGCGTCGGCAACTTCGATCTGGCGCCTGGTGAAATTGCCACGCACAGCGAGGCCATTAACGGCCGGGTCAAGTTCATGGGGACTTTTCTCAGCACCATTCCATTTGCCCGCAAATACGGGGTGCTGGAGTCGCCGCTAGAGTTGTGGATCGAGAACTCGACCATCAGCAAAATCGCCACCGAGGTGCCGGGGCTGGAACATGACTTCAACAAGTACCTGGAGGCCAATCCATCCAATCGGCGGATTGAGGAGTTGGGGATTGGCACCAATGAAGGCGTTAAAGCGTTGTATGCGCGCAATGCCGGGTTCGAGGAGCGTCATTGCGGGCTGCATCTGGGATTGGGGGGTGGCGCGAAGGGTAGCCATCATCTGGACCTGATCTTCTCCAGCGGCGTGTTGGCGCTGGATGATGATCCGGTGTTTGATGGGCGGTTTGTGTTTTAGCCACAAAGCAGGCGGTGCTGCTACTGGCCTCATCGCGAGCAAGCTCGCGATGAGGCCCGAACAGTCACCACCTTACTTAAAGCCAAACCAAAAAAAACGCCAACCCGAAGGTTGGCGTTTTTCATGTGCCGCTTACCAATTACTCAGGCTTGCGACGACCGAAGCCCGGACGCTGGCCCGAACCGGCTGGCGCACCGCGGCGTTTGCCCGATGGTGCGTCCTTGTCGACCAGGACGATGCCTGGACGCTTCTTCGCCGGGGCCTTGGCCGGGCGCTTGGTGTCGGAAGGACGGTCTGCCACCGGCGTACCGCGACCCGACTCACCACGAGACTCGCCACGACCGGCTGGAGCACCGCGATCGCTACGACCACCGCTTGGTGCACCACGGCCTTCGCCGCGCTCGGTGCGACCATTGGCCGGACGTGGCGTGCGTGGACCGCGCTCGCCGTCAGCACGAGGTGCTGCCGGTTTGCGGGCTGGACGCTCGCCTTCGATATGCGGCTCACGAGTATCACGTGGAGTAGCCGCTGTCTGGTTACCGATCGCTGGACGCAACGAACGCACGCGCTCGGTCTTGCCCATTGGACGCGACGATTTACGCTGCATGCGGTCGAGCTTGTCTTTGCTCTTGGCATTCATCTGCGGCATGGCCACAGGCGTCAGGCCAACTTCAGCACTCAGAATGTCGACTTCGTACTGGCTCATTTCGCGCCAGCGGCCCATCGGCAGGTCGGAGTTGAGGAACACCGGACCGAAACGCACGCGTTTCAGACGGCTGACCACCAGGCCCTGGGATTCCCACAGACGACGAACTTCGCGGTTGCGACCTTCCATCACCACGCAGTGGTACCAGTGGTTGAAACCTTCGCCACCTGGCGCCTGCTTGATGTCGGTGAACTTGGCCGGGCCGTCTTCGAGGACGACGCCTGCTTTCAGACGCTCGATCATCTCGTCATCGACTTCGCCACGCACACGTACCGCGTATTCACGGTCCATTTCGTAGGAAGGGTGCATCAGACGGTTGGCCAGCTCACCGTCGGTGGTGAACATCAGCAGACCGGTGGTGTTGATGTCCAGACGACCGATGTTGATCCAGCGACCTTCTTTCGGGCGCGGCATCTTGTCGAAAACGGTCGGACGGCCTTCCGGATCAAGGCGGGTGCAGATTTCGCCGTCCGGCTTGTTGTACATGATCACGCGGCGTACCGACTCGGCGGCTTCTTCGCGCTTGATCACCTTGCCATCAATGGTGATGGCGTCGTGCATGTCGACGCGCTGCCCGAGGGTGGCGTCTTTGCCATTGACCTTGATGCGGCCGTGGCTGATCCAGGCTTCTACGTCACGGCGCGAGCCGACGCCGATACGGGCGAGGACTTTCTGCAGTTTTTCGCCTGCTGGGCCGATTTCCTGGTCGTCTTTCTGGTCGTTGATACTCATCTGGGCACCTCCCGGTGTGGTCTGTTCAGGCGTGGCCTGAAGCAATGTAAAACTGGGTACTTGGGCAAAGGGATCGCCGAAGGGTCGCGAATCATACGCTCATGGGAGCGTTCGCGCATCAGAGACTAGCTGATCAATGCAGACTTACCTGTATTTCCGCCGACCGGTGTCGCCGAGTTTGCTCAACCGCGACACTGAACCCATGTGGGAGCAAGCCAGCTCGCTCCCACAGGGGGTTTAGGGTTTCTTCAGCTCGATCTATCGCAAGTTTCTTGCGACATCACTGGCTGACCACAATCTTCCCGATCATCTGCGGATGCAGCGCACAAAAATACTCAAACTCCCCCGGCGTGTTGAACACCCAGGAAAAGCTGTCATTGGTATCCAGCGCCCCCGAGCGAAACACCTTGTGGGTTTCCGCCACCGTGTGCGGAACCTGGTCGTCGTTCACCCACGTCACTTTGGTGCCCACGGCCACGTTCAAATCCTTGGGCCCGAACATGAACTCCTTGATATTGATTTTCACCTCCTGAGCCCACGCCGGCATCGACAACATCAGGCAGACAACGGCCAACAGTCGCGTTTTCATCCCCGTTCCTCCGCTAAACCAGTGTCGAATCGATCAGCGCCAGCGGATGCTCGCCCTGCGTCGCTCGCACGTCAGTGACCCCTAGATAATTGCGCAATTGATCAGCCGCCACCGTCATCGGCCCCGGTGCCGGCGCCGCACCCGGTGCAGGTTGTGGATAAGCCGTGCCGCGGGCGGTGTGGAAGGTGATATTGCCTTCAACCTTCTGGATGACCTGATGGATATGCCCGTTCAACACCGTCACCGAACCGTACTTGCGCAGCATGGCAATCGCCTGATCGCCATCCTCGGTGCCCCAACCCCACGGCTGATAAATCGTCCACAACGGAATATGGGTAAACACAACGATTGGCGTGCTGCTCGTCACGGCGCGCAAGTCATCGTCCAGCCATGCCAGTTGATCGGCGCCAAGCGTCGCTTCATGGCCAGCCTGGAAGTTGAAGACATTCACCAGCCCGATGAAATGCACACCGTGGTCATCGAAGCTGTACCAGCCATTGCCTTTGGTGCCCTTGCCATAACGCTCCAGATAGAGTTTGCCGCCGCCCTCGTCGAGGGTGTCGTGCTCGCCCGGCACGTAGTGCACGGTGGACGGAAGGCCCTTGAGCAGTTGCGCGGCAGTATCGAATTCTTCCGGCTTCGACAGGTGGGTGATATCGCCGGTATGCAGGATCAACGACGGCCGTTTCGGCAATGCGATGACCTTGTCGATGGCCACCTGCAAGGTCTTCGACGGTTCCGGGTTGGCCTCCTTATTGAAACCGATGTGCGAGTCGCTGATCTGCACAAAGTGAAAGGTGCTGGCCAGCGCTTTGGGGTCGGAGACGTTGCCGGATTCGTCCAGCGCAAACGCCCGCGGAACGCCGCCGCTCAAGGCCCAGATCACACCGGCTCCGGCCCACGCGGAGCACTTGAGCAGTGTCCGGCGGTCGGGGTTCAGCGGACCGTCGGTGCGTCGTTCGTGTTTTGAATGAATGTCCATCGGTGTGCCCTCGCTAGCGGACTACAGTGATGTAGCTGACACGAGATACAACCTTGCGGGACGAGTGTTTATTCCACGTCGGAAAATTATTTTTTCCCCGGGAATAAAACACAGCGAGTGACGGTTATAGGGGTGGGACGTTACGGGAATCACTATGAAGCGATTTGAGGACTTGTTTGCGCCCCACATGGACGCCGCCTACAACCTCGCGCGCTGGCTCACCGGTAACGACAGCGCCGCGCGCGACGTCGTGCAGGAAAGCGCCCTGCGGGCGTTCAGATTCTTGCACCGTTTCGCCGACGGCAATGCCAAGGCCTGGTTTCTGACCATCGTGCGTAACGAAAGCTACACCTGGCTCAAGGCCTCGGCCGGCCACCACTGGGTGGCTATCGGCGATGAACTGCCCGAAGACGATGCCGCGTTGAGTCACGGCCAAACCCCGGAGTTGCTGGCCATTCACACGGAAAACGCGACGATTGTCCAGCAAGCCCTGTGCGCCCTGCCGCCAATATTTCGCGAGGTAATTATTCTGAAGGAGCTCGAAGACATGCCCTACAAGGACATCGCCTTGGTGGCCGACATCCCCATCGGCACCGTCATGTCGAGACTGGCCCGGGCTCGCGCCATGCTCAAGCTCGAACTATTGAAGTTGCATGATCATGAATGAACTCGACTGCACTGCTTGCCAGACGCTGGTTCATGGCTATCTGGACAAGGAACTCGATACGGTGATGGCGGCCCGGGTCGCCGGGCATTTGGCCGTCTGTGCCAAATGCGCGCGGTTGCATGATCAGGCGCAGCTACTGAAGGTAAGCGTGAAGCGCCATGCGCCGTATTACTCGGCGCCGGCGTCGTTGACTGCCAACCTTTTCGCCCCTGTTGCGCCACAAGCCCGTGCAGTGGAACGTTGGCGAAAATGGTTCGCGCCTGTTTTTTCAGCGACAGCGCTGGCCTTGGCAGTGATGCTGTATGTCGTCACACCGGCCAGCGAACAGCCGTTGATGGATGAGGCGGTCTCCAGCCATGTCCGCTCGTTAATGGGTGAACATTTGAACGATGTGGTTTCGTCCGACCGCCATACAGTGAAGCCTTGGTTCACCGGCAAGCTCGACTTCTCGCCGCCGGTATTCGATTACTCGGCGCAGGGCTTTCCATTATTGGGTGGACGGTTGGATTACCTGCAACATCAGACCACGGCGGCCCTGAGTTATGGGCGCGCCAAGCACATTATCAATGTGTTTATCCTGCCCACGCAGGAGGCGGATATGCCGCAGCAGAGTCAGATGGTCCGCGGCTTTAACGTCGTGTTCTGGCAAGAAAACCACATGCGATTTGTGCTGGTTTCCGATCTGGAGAAAAGTGAGCTGGAGGCGTTCAGCCAGTTGCTCAAGAACGGCGCCTGAAGGCAAGGTTGCGCTGCAACATAGAGTCTCCCACTTTGGGTTCGTGTCAGTCTTCGAACTGGCGGCGTTCGTTTTCGATCGCTTCGGCGAGGGCTTGGGCTTCGGCTTCTTCGTCGGTCAACTCGGGCTCGGGCTTGTGTTGTTCAAGCGCAGCGACAGCGGCCAGGAGTTTCTCGCGAGCTTCGGCAACGCCAAGCACATCATCTTCCTGCGCTTCTTCCTGCTCTTCTTCGACTGTGGCTTCGGGCTCGACCTGAAGTTCAACTTCGATCTCAGGCTCGGGCTGATCCAGGATCTCTTCGGTCTCGGTCACCTCGGCATCGCGCAGCAGATCGTCGAAGTCGGTCTTGAGCCCCTCCTCCATGGTGTCCAGTTCCAGCAACAACGTGTGGAAACTGGTTTCTTCCTTCGGCTCTTCCGGCTCGGCGCTGGCGTCGGCCAACTCCTGCAGCCCGGCAGGCACCGGCGCATCGTCGAAATCGAGCACCGGATCAGGCTCCAGCTCGCGTAATTCGGCCAACGGCGGCAAATCGTCGAGGTTCTTCAGATTGAAATGGTCGAGAAAGGCCTTGGTAGTCGCAAACATCGCCGGCTTACCCGGCACGTCGCGGTAACCGACAATGCGGATCCACTCGCGCTCCAGCAAGGTTTTGACGATGTGACTGTTGACCGCCACGCCCCGCACGTCTTCGATCTCGCCCCGGGTGATCGGCTGGCGATAGGCGATCAGCGCAATGGTTTCGAGCATGGCGCGGGAATAGCGCTGCGGCCGCTCTTCCCACAAGCGTCCTACCCACGGCGAGAACTTTTCGCGGATCTGCAAGCGATACCCGGAGGCGACTTCCTTCAGCTCGAAGGCCCGGCCGTCGCAGGACTTGGCGAGAATCGTCAGGGCTTTCTTGAAGACTGGCGGCTCCGGCCGCTCGCCCTCTTCGAAGAGTTCGAACAGGCGTTCAAGCGATTGCGGTTTTCCCGAGGCCAACAGAAAGGCTTCAAGCAATGGCGCCAGCTCGCGGGGTTCAGTCAGGTTCATGATTCAACTCGTTATTCGGCTCGGGCCCGCACGTGGATCGCTGCGAACGGCTCATTCTGCACCAGCTCGACCAAGGATTCCTTGACCAGTTCGAGAATCGCCATAAAGGTTACCACCACCCCCAGACGTCCTTCTTCAGCGGTGAACAGCTCGGCAAAAGGCACGAAACCGCCGCCCTTGAGGCGCTCCAGCACATCGCTCATGCGTTCGCGCGTGGACAGTGCCTCGCGGCTGACCTGGTGACTTTCGAACATGTCGCCACGGCGCAACACTTCTGCCATGGACAACAGCAGCTCTGAAAGACGCACGTCTGGCAACAGCTTGCGTGCCCGAGCTTCCGGGGCGTCGAGCTTGGGGACTACCACGTCACGGCCCACACGGCTCAGGCCATCGATGCCTTCGGCTGCGGCCTTGAAGCGTTCGTACTCTTGCAAGCGGCGGATCAGTTCGGCGCGAGGGTCGTCTTCTTCGGCCTCGATCGTTTCGGCACGCGGCAGCAGCATCCGCGATTTGATCTCGGCCAGCATCGCGGCCATGACCAGGTACTCGGCGGCCAACTCCAGGCGCACCGACTGCATCAACTCGACATAGCCCATGTACTGACGGGTGATTTCCGCCACCGGGATGTCGAGGATGTTGATGTTCTGTTTGCGGATCAGGTACAGCAGCAGGTCCAGGGGGCCTTCGAACGCTTCAAGGAAGACTTCCAGCGCGTCCGGCGGAATGTACAGGTCCAGCGGCATTTCCATGACCGCCTGGCCATAGACCATCGCGAAGGGCAGCTCTTGCTGGGCTCCGGCCTGACTGTCGACAACGGGTTCTACTGCCGACATCTACGCCTCGGCCATGAACGGCGTCGGGTCGCCGCAACCAACGCGGATCACTTCCGGCTCGCCGTCGGCGAGGTTGATCACGGTGGACGCCTTGATCCCGCCGAAACCGCCATCGATGATCAGGTCGACCTGATGCTCGAGCAACTGACGCATTTCGTAAGGATCGGTCATCGGGTCGGTGTCACCGGGCATGATCAGGGTCACGCTCATCAGCGGTTCGCCGAGTTCCTCCAACAGAGCCAGAGCAATCGGATGGCTCGGCACGCGCAGGCCGATGGTGCGTTTTTTCGGGTGCAACAACAGCCGCGGGACTTCGCGGGTGGCGTTCAAAATGAAGGTGTAAGGCCCCGGCAGGTGAGCTTTAAGCAGGCGGAACGTGCCGGTATCTATCTTGGCGAACACCCCCAACTGTGACAAGTCGCTGCAAATCAGCGCGAAGTTGTGTTTGTCATCCAGGCCTCGCAACCGGCGCACGCGCTCCACGGCATTCTTGTCGCCGATCTGGCAACCAATGGCGTAGGACGAGTCTGTGGGATAAATCACCACCCCGCCGCTGCGGATGATCTCGACAGCCTGTTTGATCAGGCGCGCTTGCGGGTTTTCCGGATGAATCTGGAAAAATTGACTCACATTCTCTACCTGTTCAGACGGCGGCAATAATTGGGTCATGTTTGAATCGACACCACAGTGGTGGCAGATCCTCCGGGAGCGGGCGGTACTCACCGATCTCGGACCAGCCTCCAGGGCCATGAAAATCACTGCCGGCGCTGACCAGCAGACCGAATTCACGGGCGAGAATCGCCAGGCTGCCCACTTGCTCGGCGGGCTGATGGCCATTGACCACTTCGATAGCGTGGCCCCCTGCTTGAATATAGTCGGCAATCAGCCGGCGACGTTTGCTGCGAGTGAAATCGTAGTGCCACGGATGCGCCAGGCTGACCCAGGCCTTGGCGGCGCGCAGGGTTTCGACGGTGTCTTCCAGGGTCGGCCAGTGCTGCTTGACGTCCCCCAGCTTGCCGGCGCCCAGCCATTTGCGGAACGCTTCGGCGCGGTCCTTGACGAAACCTTCACGCACCATCCAGTCGGCGAAATGCGGGCGGGCCGGCGCGTTGCCGCTGTCGCCCAGTTCCTGCTGGATGGCCCGAGCCCCTTCGAGCGCACCCGGCATGCCTTTCAATGCCAGTTTTCGGCTTATTTCTTCGGACCGTAACCAGCGGCCATCGTGCAATTTTGCGATGGCCTCGACCAACGGCGCGGCATTGACATCAAATCCGTAGCCCAAAACGTGAATGGTTGCGCCGCCCCAGGTGCAGGACAATTCGACGCCATTGACCAATTGCATCCCCAGCGCGGTCGCCGTACTGCGAGCCTCGTCGAGGCCCTCGAGGGTGTCGTGATCGGTCAAGGCCAGGACTCGCACGCCTTTCTCGAACGCACGCGCAACCAGTACTGCAGGCGCGAGAGCGCCATCGGAGGCCGTGCTATGGCAGTGCAAATCAACATTCACAGGACTTTTTTACCTCAAATCAGCTGGCGCTATCGCGCGCCCATATGTTTGTTATTATGCCGCCACATCCTGCTTCTGGCTGCCACTGTGAAACAATTCATCGATTTCATCCCGCTTCTGCTGTTCTTCATCGTCTTCAAACTCGATCCACGGGTCGTCGACATTGCCGGTCATGAGTTGACTGTAGGCGGTATTTACAGCGCCACCGCCATGCTGATCATCAGCTCCCTAGTGGTTTACGGCACGCTGTTCATCAAGCAGCGCAAGCTCGAGAAGAGCCAGTGGCTGACCCTCATCGCCTGCCTGGTCTTCGGCAGCCTGACCCTGGCGTTCCACAGCGAAACCTTCCTGAAATGGAAAGCCCCGGTGGTGAACTGGCTGTTCGCCCTGGCGTTCATTGGCAGCCACTTCGTCGGTGAGCAATTGCTGATCAAACGCATCATGGGCCACGCGCTGACCCTGCCGGAGCCGGTCTGGACCCGCTTGAACATCGCCTGGATCGGGTTTTTCCTGTTTTGCGGTGCCGCCAACCTGTTCGTCGCGTTCACCTTCCAGGACTACTGGGTCGACTTCAAAGTCTTCGGCAGCCTGGGCATGACGCTGCTGTTCCTGGTCGGCCAGGGCATTTACCTGTCCCGCCACCTGCACGACGCCGATACCACAACGCCAAAAACCGAGGACTGACATGCTTTACGCAATCATTGCCACAGACGTCGCCAACTCCCTGGAAGCCCGCCTGGCCGCACGGCCTGCACACCTTGAGCGCCTGCAAGTGCTCAAAGGTGAAGGTCGCATCGTTTTGGCCGGTCCACACCCGGCGGTCGACAGCAATGATCCGGGCGCTGCGGGTTTCACCGGCAGCCTGATCGTCGCCGAATTCGATTCCCTGAGCGCCGCCCAGGCCTGGGCCGACGCCGATCCATATGTCGCCGCAGGCGTCTACGCCAACGTTTCGGTCAAGCCGTTCAAGCAAGTCCTGCCGTAATATCCCTCCAGCGCGATGAACCTTATCGGTTCATCGCGCGCTCAACGCTCATTATTCTCGTTTACCGGCCGACAACCTGCCCAATACTCGTATTGGAATCAGGAGTGGCGATGCGCAAAGGTCCGTTGTGTCTGATGTTGGTGACGTTGTCGATTGTGGCCCCTGCTCACGGTGAAGAAAGCGCCGAGGGCGGTAATTCCACACCATTGTCCCTGAGCGCCGGCAGCCAGATCACCCAGTTGCAACAGCGCTTGAAGGTAAGCGAACAGCAACGAGAAGAACTGAGTAAACAACTGCAAAATACCGATGCCGAACGCGAAAGCGCTCAGTTGAGCCGGTTGCGCCAAGAGAATCAGCGCCTCAAGCTGCAACTCAAGGAAGCCCAGGCCAGCAACCCGCTGCCGCGTCTATTGACCGATCAGCAACAGTGGTTCGTCATTGGCGCCGCAGTAGCGCTATTGGCGCTGCTCTGCGGTATCTTCGCCAGTGGCGCCACCAGAAAACGTAGGCAATGGCTAAATTGAGTGAGTCATGAGCGAGCTGTTATTAATTGATGATGACCAGGAGCTGTGTGAGCTCCTGAGCAGTTGGTTGAGCCAGGAAGGCTTCCAGGTCCGCGCCTGCCACGATGGTCAGAGCGCCCGTCGCGCACTGGCCGAAACGTCGCCGGCAGCCGTGGTACTGGACGTGATGCTGCCGGACGGCAGCGGCCTGGAACTGCTCAAGCAATTGCGTAGCGATCACCCGGACTTGCCGGTGCTGATGCTCTCGGCCCGCGGCGAGCCGCTGGACCGCATCCTCGGCCTGGAACTCGGTGCCGACGATTACCTGGCCAAACCGTGCGACCCACGGGAACTGACAGCCCGCCTGCGCGCCGTGTTGCGCCGCAGTCATCCGGCAGCAGTCTCCAGTCAGCTCGAACTCGGCGATTTGTGTTTCAGCCCGGTACGTGGCGTGGTCAGCATCGATGAACAGGAATTCACCCTCACCGTTTCCGAAAGCCGTTTGCTCGAAGCCCTGCTCAAGCAGCCCGGCGAGCCGCTGGACAAACAGGAACTGGCGCAAATCGCCCTCGGCCGCAAGCTGACGCTGTACGACCGCAGCCTGGACATGCACGTCAGCAACCTGCGCAAAAAAATCGGCCCGCACCCCGACGGCCGCCCGCGCATCGTGGCCCTGCGCAGCCGCGGCTACTACTACAGCCTCTGAAATCCAACGCAAACCTTCGTAGCAGCTGTCGAGCCCTAGCGAGGCTGCGTTCGGCTGCGCAGCAGTCGTAAATCCTGCGCGCTCGGTTTACCCGAAATTCCGCGGCGCCTGAATTCACGACTGCTGCGCAGCCGAACGCAGCCTCGCAGGCTCGGCAGCTGCTACACGGGTCATGTGTGTCCAAAAGGTGTTGGATTTGTCAGGTCAATCTGAAATCGTCTTTACCCAAGCTTTACGCTCCGCTGACCGCCGCTGACCTTGATCTCCGTAATCTGTACTCATCCGGAACGTACCGGGAACGAGACAAGGAGATTCACCATGCGCAAGACTCTTATCGCTCTGATGTTCGCTGCCGCCCTGCCGACCGTTGCCATGGCCATGCCTGAAGGTGCCGGCCCGATGGGTGGCCCGATGGACGGCTCACGCCATGGCGGTCAGATGCACGGCATGCACGGCAAAGGCCCGTACAGCCAGCTGGACCTGAGCCGCGAACAGCGCGAACAGATCCGCAAAATCATGGGCGAGCAGATGCATGAGCGTCAGCAAGTGGTCGACAAGTACCTGGAAAAACTCTCGCCAGCCGACCAGAAAGCCATGAAAGATGAAATGGCAGCCAACCACAAAAAAGCTGAAGCCGACGTGCGTGCCTTGCTGAAACCGGATCAACAGAAGCAATTTGACGAGATCCAGAAAAAACAGGCTGAGCGTCGCGCCGAATGGGCCGAGTTCAAGGCCTGGAAAGCGCAACAGCCGCAAAAGGCGCAATAATGCGTTAACCCCCGGACCCGACGCCTAACACCGTTGGGTCTGATGCCACTCAGTTCATTGTGGGAGCGGGCTTGCTCGCGAAAGCGGTGTGTCAGGCAAAGCATTTGTTAACTGACACACCGCTTTCGCGAGCAAGCCCGCTCCCACATGGGATTTGTGTTTGTTTGAGGATTTTCTGTGCGCTCATTGTTCTGGCGTATTCTGGCCAGCTTCTGGCTGGCCATCGCTCTGGTTGCAGGGCTCTCCATTCTGCTGGGGCACATGCTCAATCAGGACGCGTGGATTCTCAGTCGCCATCCCGGCCTCAATACCTTGGCCGAGCAGTGGACGCAAACCTACGAGTCACAGGGTGAAGACGCGGCCCAGGACATTCTGGAACAGCGCAAGCGCCAGTATCACATCGACGTTCAAGTGCTCAACGAGAGCGGCGATCCGGTGGTGCGCGGTACGTTCCCACGCAGGGCGGCTGCCTTCGAAGCGCGGCAGAACAACGATGATCGCCGCCTGCCATGGCGTCGTCTGACCGTGGAATACACCAGCGAAAAAACCGGCGACACCTACCTGCTGATCTATCGAATTCCGCACCCGGAGCTGGACGCCTGGCACCGCGAAAGCCTGCTCTGGCCGTTGAGTGCGCTGGGTATCGCGTTGGTGGTGCTGACCTTGTTCAGCCTGTTCGTGACGATGTCCATTACTCGCCCACTCAGCCGCTTGCGCGGCGCGGTGCATGATCTGGGGCAAACCACCTACCAACAAAACAGCCTGGTAAAACTGGCCAACCGCCGCGATGAGTTCGGCGTGCTGGCCAACGACTTCAACCGCATGGGCGCGCGTCTGCAAAGTTTGATCGGCAGTCAGCGGCAGTTGCTGCGAGATGTGTCCCATGAACTACGTTCTCCGCTTGCGCGGCTGCGCATTGCACTGGCACTCGCCGAGCGGGCCAACCCTGAAGAACGGGAAAAGCTCTGGCCGCGCCTCACTCGGGAGTGCGATCGACTGGAAGCACTGATCAGCGAAATTCTGGTTCTGGCGCGGGTCGATGCCGACAACGCCAGCGCTGAAGAGGTTGATCTCAATGCGCTGCTCAACACTCTGCAAAAGGATGCTCAATTGGGTTCGCCGGAGCAGAACGTGCACCTTGAGGCCGAACCGCAGCTAAACCTTAAAGGCTGGCCGACGATGATCGAGCGCGCCGTCGACAACCTGCTGCGCAATGCTCAGCGGTTCAACCCGGTGGGACAGTCGATTGAAATGCAGGCGGTGCGTCAGGGCGAGCGGATTGTGGTCAGTGTGCGTGACCATGGGCCGGGCGTAGAGGCTACGCATTTGAGCCAGTTGGGTGAGCCGTTCTATCGGGCGCCGGGGCAGACGGCGGCTGGACATGGTTTGGGATTGGCCATTGCGCGCCGTGCGGCGGAACGGCATGGCGGGAGTCTGGTGCTGGCTAATCATCCCGATGGCGGTTTTATCGCCAGCCTGGAGTTGCCGTTAGTGCCGGGGGCGGTTGTTCAGCCGTAAGCGCCGTGGTGATGCAAAAAGATCGCAGCCTCGTTTCACTCGACAGCTCCTACAAGGCTTACGCGTCCCCCCTGTAGGAGCTGTCGAGTGAAACGAGGCTGCGATCATTTGATCTTCAGGCCTTACCGGGCCAGGCGCTGACGAACTCGGCCAAATCAACCTTCTCCGCCACGCGCGGCTCTTTCTGCGGCGTGCCGAGGTAAAGAAACGCGATCACCTCTTCCCCTTCCGCCAAACCCAACCCCTTGGCCACATGCGCCGAATACGCCAGTTCACCCGTGCGCCACACCGCACCAATCCCTTGTGCATAAGCCGCCAGCAAAATCCCGTGAGCCGCACAACCCGCCGCCAGCAGTTGTTCGGACTTCGGATATTTAACGTGATCCTGCAAACGGGCGATCACCACAACCACCAGTGGCGCGCGCAGTGGACCGTTACGCGCCTTGTCCAACGCCGCCTCGGACACCTCACTGTCCTGCTGCTTCGCCGCTTCGGCCAGCAACTCCCCCATTTGCTCGCGCGCCGCGCCTTCGACTGTCAGGAAGCGCCAAGGCTGCAAGTGGCCATGGTCTGGCGCTCGCATCGCAGCGCCAAACAGCACTTCGCGTTGTTCTGCGGTCGGTGCCGGTTCGAGCAGTCGTGGAACGGAAACACGGTTGAGCAAAGCGTCGAGAGCCTGCATCGGCCACCTCCTGAAAAAAATGTTTGGCTATTCTAGCTGCAACTGCGCAGGCGGCGCCGGTTTACATGCCCTGCCCCGCAGGTAGAATGGCGCCCTTCCCTATTCCAGCCCGAGCGGACTTCATGGCGTTGCCGACCTTACGGATTATTGGTTTCATCATCGGCATCTTCCTGATCACGCTCGCCATCGCCATGGTCGTGCCCATGGCCACCCTGGTGATTTTCGACCGCACCAGCGACCTGCCGTCGTTCCTCTGGGCGAGCATGATTACCTTCGTCGCGGGTTTGGCCCTGGTCATCCCCGGTCGTCCCGAACACATTCACCTGCGCCCGCGAGACATGTACCTGCTGACGGTCAGCAGCTGGCTGGTGGTGTGCATCTTCGCCGCGCTGCCGTTCCTGCTGACCCAGCACATCAGCTACACCGACTCGTTCTTCGAAAGCATGTCCGGCATCACCGCCACCGGGTCGACGGTGCTCACGGGCCTGGACGCCATGTCCCCTGGCATTCTGATGTGGCGCTCGTTGCTGCACTGGATCGGCGGCATCGGCTTTATCGGCATGGCGGTAGCGATTCTGCCACTGCTGCGCATCGGGGGCATGCGGCTGTTTCAGACCGAGTCGTCGGACCGTTCCGAAAAAGTCATGCCCCGTTCGCACATGGTGGCGCGTTTGATCGTCGCGGCCTACGTCGGCATCACCATTATCGGCAGCCTGGCGTTCTGGTGGGCCGGGATGAGCCCGTTCGATGCGATCAACCACGCGATGTCGGCGATTTCCACCGGTGGTTTCTCAACGTCCGACCAGTCTCTGGCCAAGTGGACGCAACCGGCGGTGCACTGGGTGGCGATCGTCATCATGATCCTCGGCAGCCTGCCGTTCACCTTGTATGTAGCGACCTTGCGCGGTAACCGCAAAGCACTGATCAAGGATCAGCAGGTTCAAGGCTTGCTCGGCATGTTACTGGTGACCTGGCTGGTGCTCGGCACCTGGTATTGGTGGACCACCCAGTTGCATTGGCTGGAGGCGCTGCGGCATGTGGCGCTGAACGTGACCTCGGTGGTAACGACCACAGGATTTGCGCTGGGGGACTACAGCCTCTGGGGCAATTTCTCGCTGATGCTGTTCTTCTATCTGGGTTTTGTCGGCGGCTGCTCGGGCTCGACCGCTGGCGGGATCAAGATTTTCCGCTTCCAGGTCGCGTACATCCTGCTCAAGGCCAACCTTAACCAGTTGATTCACCCGCGCGCGGTGATCAAGCAGAAGTACAACGGTCACCGTCTCGACGAAGAAATCGTGCGTTCGATTCTGACCTTTTCGTTCTTCTTCGCCATCACCATCTGCGTGATCGCGCTGCTGTTGTCGCTGCTCGGCGTGGACTGGATGACCGCCCTCACCGGCGCGGCCAGCACCGTGTCCGGCGTTGGCCCGGGACTGGGCGAGACCATTGGCCCGGCAGGCAACTTCGCCACCCTGCCGGACGCCGCCAAGTGGATTCTCTCGTTCGGCATGCTACTGGGCCGACTCGAGATCATTACGGTGTTTGTTCTGTGTATTCCGGCGTTCTGGCGTCACTGACAGGCGCAGGCGCGCCCATCAGCCGTGTCCGGTATTCGCCGGGGGTGGCGTCGAACCAGCGGCGGAAAGCGCGGAAGAAGTTGCTCGGATCGGCGAACCCCAGCAGGTAGGCAATTTCCAGCAGGGTCATGGTCGGTTGCGCCAGGTATTGCTCAGCCAGTTCACGTCGGGTGTCGTCGAGCAACGTCTGAAAACTCGTGCCCTCTTCCTGCAAGCGTCGCTGCAAGGTGCGTTGCGACAGGTGCAGCGTCTGCGCCACGGTATCGCGCTTGGGTTCGCCCTGGGGCAGCAAACGGCACAGCACTTGCCGCGCCTTGTGGGTCACGCGACTCTCGGAAAACCGCGCCAGGTACTCACCGGCAAACCGGTCATGCAACAGCGCCATCGCCTCATTGGCGGTAGGCAGCGGTGCTTCCATGTCGGCGCGCTCGAAGATCAAGGCGTCATAAGGCGCGTTGAACACCAAAGGCGCATGGAAGGCTTTTTTATAGGGTTCGAGATCGGCGGGCTGATCGCCCTGCACCAGCACTTTGCGCGGTTGCAGGGTGCGCCCGGTCAACCAGCCGCACAGCGCCAGGGCACAGGCCAGTGACGCTTCGGCACTCTGCCGGGTCGGTGGCAGATGGTCGCCATGGACCGTCAGAATCAGCGCGTAACCTTCTTCCAACAACCGGAAACTCAGGTCGGCACTTTCCGCAATGATCCGCTGATAGCGCACCAGCCGTTGAAAGCCTTCGGCCAGGGTCTGGCTGGACATCAAGGCGTAGCCCGCCACATGGAAGGAGGCCGGTCGCACCACCTTGCCCATGTTCAGGCCAATCGCCGGGTTGCCGGACAGCTCAACCGCGCGTTGCCACAGTCGAGTCATGGAATCTTGCGGGAAGCGCGCGTCCGGATCATCCAGTGCCGCGTAGTCGAGCCCCAGCTGTTTGAACAGAACCCGGCAATCCAGGCCGTCCATCTCCAGTGCTTTGACAATCCCCATCGCCCAGCTTGCAGAAGTCGTTCGTTCGCTCATGTCGTCCACTTACATGATGAGCCGCATGCTACGGCCAATTTCCGAAGGATACTAAAGTGGCGCCCATTGTCACTGGCTGATGCCAATGATCACTCTAGACTCAAATAAGCTACCCGCAGAACATCTTGCAGTCAGAACAATAACCACAGAGATCGCAGTCGTGGAAAACATCAAACGTTTCAACAGCTTCGCTGAGTTCTACCCGTATTACCTCAGCGAACACAGCAACAGTACCTGCCGACGATTGCACTTTATCGGCACGACGCTGGTTATTTTCATTTTGGCCCTGACCATCGGCAAAGGCGCCTGGCTGCTGTTATGGGCCCTTCCGCTGGCGGGTTACAGCTTCGCCTGGGCCGGGCATTTCTTCTTCGAGAAGAACCGTCCTGCGACCTTTCAACATCCGTTTTACAGCCTGCTCGGCGATTTCGTCATGTACCGAGACATGATTCTGGGTCGCGTGCCGTTCTAGACGCAATGAACCACAGGAGGACAGCCGATGAATGCCAACGCCCGTTTCACCCACATGCAGGACGGCACGCAGGAAGACTGGGCGATCATCGCCGCAGACTTCAGTGCCTATGCGAGGCAATTGCCGACCCGGATTGTGGCGCACCTGAAATTACTGGAGGGTGATTTTGGCGGCTTCCCGGTGGATCGTCTGACCCATTCCCTGCAAACCGCCAGCCGTGCCTGGCGTGATGGCCGCGATGAAGAATACGTGGTCTGCGCGCTGCTTCACGACATTGGCGACACCTTGGGTTCCTACAACCACCCGGACATCGCTGCGGCAATTCTCAAGCCGTTCGTCAGCGCCGAGAACCTGTGGATGGTCGAGAAACACGGAATTTTCCAGGGGTATTACTTCTTCCATCATCTAGGGATGGACCGGCATTTGCGCGAGCAATACAGCGGGCATCCGCAGTATCAGGCGACCATTGAGTTTTGCGCCAAATACGATGCGGCGGCGTTTGATCCGGCGTATGACACGCTGCCGCTGAGCTTCTTTAAGCCGATGATGGAGCGGTTGTTTGCGCAGCCGAAGCATTCAATTTACAAAGCGGTGATGGAAGAACATTCGCCAGCCTGAAAACTGCTGGGGACTGCTGCGCAGTCCATTCGCGAGCAAGCCCGCTCCCACATTCGATCTTCTGTGAACACAAAATTTATGACCACCGCAAGATTAAATGTGGGAGCGGGCTTGCTCGCGAAGAGGCCCGCCCAAACACCTTGCTCTTAAGCCGGCTCCGCGACCTTGACGGCTTTCAATTCGGCCTCCCGCGCCTGGGCATCCGCCAATCGATACAACTCGATCGATCCGTCCCAATGCTCGATCAGCGCGGTGCACGACTCCACCCAATCCCCGCAATTGAGGTAATCCACCCCGCCGACCTTGCGAATCTCGGCATGGTGAATGTGCCCGCACACCACCCCGTGCAACTCGCGTTTGACGCACTCGTGAGCGATGGCTTCTTCGAAATCACTGATGAAGCTGACCGCCGTTTTGACCTTGTGCTTGAGATACGCCGACAGCGACCAGTAACCGTAGCCATAGCGTGCGCGCCAATGGTTGAGCCAGCGGTTGAGGGTCAGGGTGAATTCGTAGGCCGAGTCGCCGAGAAAGGCCAGCCAGCGGTGATACCGGGTGATCACGTCAAACTGATCGCCGTGGATCACCAACAGATGCCGACCATCAGCGGTCACATGCACCACTTCGTCCACTAACTGGATATTGCCCAGAATCAGCTTCGAATAGCGACGCAGGAATTCGTCGTGGTTGCCGGTGACGTAGATCACCTCGGTGCCGCGCTTGCTCATGGTCAGCAAGCGGCGGATCACATTCGTGTGCGCCTGCGGCCAGTACATGCCACCGCGCAGCTTCCAGCCATCGATGATGTCGCCGACCAGGTAGATCTTGTCCGCGTGGTAGCCCTTGAGAAACTGCGACAGGTGTTCGGCCTGGCAATCCCGGGTGCCCAGATGCACGTCGGAAATCCACAAGGTCCGCACACGTTGCTTACGACTGGGTTTGGCGAGCTCGGCGCTGGTCATGGGCAACCCTCTGCAAAAGTTTTTGCAACTTTGCGCCGGTCGGGTTAATTGCCCATGACAGTGGCGAGTCAGTCCTGTGACAGCGCCCCTCGATTGCCCTCGGTGTAGACTGGCAGCCTTGCCCGGGAGACCTGCGATGAGACCGATCCTCACGCTACGCCAATACACTCATGACCTGATCGTCCATAGCCACGACCACGCACAGCTGGTGTTCGGGCTGTCGGGTGCGCTGGATTTCGAGGTCGACGGGCATGGCAGTCAGGTGGTCCAGCAGAGTTTCGTGGTGGTGCCGTCCGGTTTCCATCATGCCTGCGGTAGCGCCAATGGCAGCCGTTGCCTGGTACTGGATGTGCCCAGCGACCAATGGGTTTCTCAGTCTCTTGGTGATCACGCCGAGGCCAGCCGTCGTTTACTCGACAACGCCGGTCGCCTGTTGCTGGATGCCGGGCAGAGCCAATTGGTCAGTTGGTTGGCGGGCAGTCAGGTCAACGACCCATTGATTGCGCAACAAGGTGCGGTGTTGTTGCTGGCCAGCCTCAACAACGCCAAACCAGAGATCGTCGGCGGTCGGCGCCTGCCTTATGCGGCGCTGAATGCGCATATCGATCAGTACGCCGCCTACCCACTTCAAGTCGCCGATCTGGCGCGCGTCGCCGGTCTGTCCAGCGCTCGGCTGCATGCGCGGTTCGTTGCTGAATGCGGGCAGACGCCGATGGATTACATCCGCAGTCGACGTTTGCACATGGCCGTGGGCTTGTTGCGGGATTCGGCGCTGCCGATCGGCGAGATTGCCAGTCGGGTCGGTTACAGTTCGCAGAGCGCCTTCGCGGCGGCGGTGTTGCGGGAGTTCGGTGCCTCACCCGGCAAATTGCGGCGCGAGGTTGGCGACAAAAGGCAATAGTTTGCCGACAGACACAACTGGGGGTTTCACGGTTCAATGCAGGAGCTGCCGAAGGCTGCTCCTACATTTTTGTTCGCTTGTTGTTAAGGATTGCAATGACTCCCCGTACCGCCCTTGGCGCCCTGCATATCGGCGCACTGATGTTCGGCTTGACCGGTGTGTTCGGCAAACTGGCTGCCGCCTCCCCCGCCGTCATCGTCTTCGGGCGTGCCGCGTTCGCCGTGCTGGCGTTAGCCGTTTTTGCGCGGTTCGCCAGCACTACTCGCTGGCAGAAACTCGAGGCTGTGGATTGGCGCCGACTGTTGCTCAGCGGCTTACTGCTGGCCGGGCACTGGGTGAGTTTTTTCATTGCAGTGAAGGTCGCGGGCGTGGCGATCGCGACCCTGGGTTTCGCCAGCTTCCCGGCGTTTACCGTGATCCTCGAAGGGTTGATCTTCCGCGAGCGAATTCGCGCCAACGAAATCCTGCTGGTGGTGCTGGTCAGTGTCGGGCTGGTGCTGGTCACCCCTGATTTCGATCTGGCCAGCGGCGCCACCATTGGTCTGCTGTGGGCGGTGGGCTCAGGTTTGCTGTTCTCTCTGCTATCGCTGACCAACCGCGCCAGCTCCGGGCGAATCCCGGCGGTGCAGGCTGCGCTGTGTCAGAACGTGGTGGTCGCGTTGTGCCTGTTGCCGGTGGCGGCACCGCAGTTGAGCGAAGTGCGCGCCATCGACTGGCTGTGGATCGGTCTGCTCGGGGTGTTCTGCACCGGCGTCGCTCACAGTCTGTTTGTCGCCAGCCTGGCAGTGATCAAGGCGCGGACCGCGGCCGTGGTGTTCGCCCTGGAACCGGTTTACGGCATCACCGTGGCCTGGCTGCTGTTTGATGAAAACCCGACACTGCGCATGCTGATCGGTGGCGCGTTGATCATCGTGGCGATCGTGGTCTCCAGCCGACTCTCGGGAGGCTCAAGCAAGAAGACCGTTGCAGCAGAAGCCGCCTCTCACTGAGTGCGGTCGTTGTGCCCCAGATCGCGGTCCGGATCAATTTGATCGCGGACCCGCTGCTTCAGCACTTTGGCCTCAGGAAAACCGCCATCAGCCTTGCGCTCCCAGATCTGCACATCGTCACAGAAAATGTGAAACACCCCACCGGTGCCGGGCACCAGCGACACTTTGCCCAAGTCGTCACCGAAGGTGCTGAGCAGTTCCTGGGCCAACCAGGCCGCACGCAACAGCCACTGGCATTGCGTGCAATACGTGATGATGATTTCCGGTTTGCGTGCAGTCATGATCGGCGAAACTCCTGAGCCAGAGGGCGCCGCTATGATAGCCCGGCGAGCAGGTTCCGGGCGGTCTGCTTAAGCGGCTCGTTACCTTCCTTGAGCAACTCGTTGAGCAGTTCGATGGCGCTGTCCACATCGCCGTCATCAATGCAGGTCTGGGCTTGCTCCAGTTTGTCGGCGCTGCTCGGCTCGGCCGGTTCCAGGTTCAGCGGTTCCAGCTCCAGTGACTGGCCGGGATCGCTGAACTCGTTGAGAAAAGTGTCATCCAGAGACTGGGAATCAGGCTCGGCAACCCATTCAAGTTCGGGTTCGTCCAGCGTCGAGTCGTCCGGCATTTCAAATACCTCGGGCAAGACGTGCAGGTTCGAGACAAACGGCGGCTCGACCGGCGCGGATTCGCTCGATGGCTTCGCGGCAGACGGCGAGTGCTCAAAAGGGCTGATCAAGTCCCAACTCGAATCCATCGACAGGTCATCGAGGTTCAACTGGAACTCATCGTTGGGTGCTGCTTCGGGTATCGCAGCCTTAGGGGGAGTAATTGACGCTGCAACGGCCAACGGTGCCGCACTGCTCAATTTCGGGTGTCGGGCGCGGATATTCTGAAGTTCTTGCAGGTCGTATCCGGCGTCACGCAGGTTGTTTTCCTGTGTCTCATAGGCGAGTACGTCACCCTGTTTACCCAAGACCTCCAACAGCTGAACGGCCAGATCCGTGCGTTGCGGCTCCTTGATCAGCGCCTCTCGCAACAAACCGGCCGCTTCGGAAAAACGGCCATAGGCCAGATAGATATCAACCCCTTCAAACACATCGCCTGCGGGCGACTCTTCACCCGATTCAGTTGCCGGTTGCAACCCTGACGATTGGGCAAGCGGCTCTGCAGTGCGATTGAGCGCCGGTTCATGCCGTGACGGCAAAACAGGTAAAGCGTCGGGCAATGCCTGAACCTGTTGTCGTTGACGCCGAACGAACAACCCCAGCAACACCAGAGCCACCACCGCCAGCAACCCGAGAATCTGCAGCCAATTAGTAGATTCAGGCTCTTCAACAACGGCCGGTGCTGGAGCCGCAACGACAGGTGCAACCGGCTCCACCGCTGCGTTCTTGATTTCCGCCAATTGGGTTTGCAGTTCCGTCACCTGCTTTTTCTGACCGGCGACCTGCTCCTCCTGGGCCTGAAGCTTCGCAGTCAATTCATCGATGGTTGCTTGCAGTTGCTGGTTTTGCAGCACGCTGGCGGCCAGTTGTTCGGCAATGGGATCACTCACAGGCGCAGCGACAGGTTGATCGACGCGAGGAGCAGGGGTTTTTTTGCCCTTCGCCGCAGGTGGCTTCGCAACGGCCGGCTCAACCGTCGGGAATCCGGAGGACTGAACGTCGGTCATCGGTTCGTCAGTGACGGGAACAATCCCTGGCGAACCCGGCGGATCGATCAGCACCGTGTACTCGCGCAGCACGCGCCCGTTGGGCTGATTGAGCTGCACCAGGAAATTCAGGAAAGGTTCATTGACCGGTTTGCTGGAGCTCACCCGGATCAGGCTGCGGTTGCCGCGCAGGATCGGGGTGAATTTCAGATTATTGAGGAAGAACACCCGATCGATGCCGGCGCGACTGAACTCCTCCGCTGTCGCGAGGCTGACCGAGAGCTCGCCCTCCTCCAGACCGGCGGCATCTTCCAGGGCGATGTCAGCGCGCAACGGCTGATTCAGCGCTGAATGCAGGGTGATATCACCCAGGCCCAACGCGGGCGCCAATGCCGAGTAAGTGACAGCACCACCGACCAGAAGCAGCCTGGCGCAACACCGCAAAACCATGTGCCAACTCTCGAGCATGAGCATCCCTTAGATAACCAGAACCATCTTGTACGCGTTCGCACATCCGGTACGAACACGATATTGCCAAGTAGTTCTTTATAGTCTGCCCAACGGGGTATCTCAAAAGTCCTGGGTGCGTTTATGCCTCAAGATCTTTCCAGGTTGGCCAAAATGTGCCCATGGACACGCATGCAGACCTTCAAGTCCGCCTCATCGACGCCATCGAACAACTCGTGGCGCAGTTGGGTGGCAATGGTTTCAATTTGTTCGATCAAGGGAAGGGCCGGGGCACAGAGGACGATTTTCTTCGCCCGGCGATCTTCCAGCACCGATTGACGTTGTACCAGTCCCTGGCTTTCGAGGCTGTCGAGCAGACGAGCCAGGGTCGGCCCTTCAACGCCGACGCTCTGCGCCAGTTCACGTTGGGTCGGGGCATCCTCAAAACGCGCCAGGTGCAGCAGCACCAGCCAGCGTGCCTGGGACAGACCCAGGCCAGCCAGACGGCGGTCCAGTTCGGCACGCCAGCCGCGCGACATCTGGGCCAGTTGCATGCCAAAGCGGTGTTGGTCGGTTAACGGCATAAAACACTCATGATTAGACTGAAATAAAGAAAAACTAATTATTAGTCAGCTAAGCATGACCCTTGGCCAGAGGCAAGGCTTGCTCTGTACTGAATCGTTACATCTATGTGGCAGATCACCTAAATCTCGAATTCGGATTGCAGTGCCGCCCGAACACAGTACAAAACCCCTTCCGGCACTCTCCCGGCAAACAGTGCGGCAATCTCCGACACGGGCGGCAACTCGCCTTCGCCGTCGAGGAACGCGTCCTGGATTTCGCCCATCAACTCTTCGGGCAGATCCAGCGCTTGCTCCAGCGACAACTGCTGCTTGCCAATCGCTTCGGCGAGCAGTGTGTAGACGTTCTTTTCCGAACATTGCAGCTGACCGGCGATCTGCAACGGTGTCATGCCGGCGCGAGCCAGGGTGATCAGTTCGTGGCGCAGGTCGGCCACCACTTTCGGCGCCTCGACTTGCCCGCCGAGGACTTCGAGGAAGGCCTCGCCGTAACGCTCCAGCTTGCGTGCGCCCACGCCGCTGACCGTGGCCATTTCCGACAGCGAGGTCGGTTGGCTGCGGAGCATTTCCAGCAGTGTCGAGTCGGGGAAGATGACGTACGGCGGCACGCCATGCTCTTCGGCGAGTTTGCGACGCAGGGCGCGCAAGGCTTCCCACTGTTCGCGTTCTTCGCCGCGAACCAGTTGGCTCGCCTGGCTCTTGCTGCTTTTGGCCGTGGTTTGCGGCTTGAGGTCGCGACGCAGTTCCAGGGTCACTTCGCCCTTGAGCAGCGGTCGACAGGTGTCGCTCAGACGCAGGCCGCCGTAGCCTTCCAGGTCGATATCGGCCAGACCGCGGGCAACCAGCTGACGGAACAAGGAGCSCCATTCGCTCTCTCCCATCGCCTTGCCAACACCAAATACCGACAGATGCTGATGGCCGAAGCTGCGAACCTTTTCGTTGTCCTTGCCCAGCAATACATCGACCAAATGCCCGACGCCGTAGCGCTGGCCGGTGCGGTAGATCGCCGAAAGCGCCTGACGGGCCGGCTCGGTGGCGTCCCAGGTCTGCACACCATCGACGCAGTTGTCGCAATGGCCGCACGGTTCGGGCATGTCTTCGTCGAAGTAGGCCAGCAGCGTCTGGCGACGGCAGCGGGTTTCTTCGCAGAGCGAGAGCATGGCGTCGAGCTTGTGCTGCTCCAGACGCTTGTGGCGCTCGTCGCCCTCGGAGTTCTGCAACATCTGCTTGAGCATCACCACGTCTTGCAGGCCGTAGGCCATCCAGGCGTCTGCCGGCAGACCGTCTCGGCCGCCGCGACCGGTTTCCTGGTAGTAAGCCTCAAGGGATTTTGGCAAATCGAGGTGAGCGACAAAGCGCACGTTGGGCTTGTCGATGCCCATGCCGAACGCCACGGTGGCGACCATGATCAGGCCTTCCTCATTGAGGAAGCGCTTCTGGTGGTGAGCCCGGGTATCGTTGGGCAGACCGGCGTGGTACGGCAGTGCCGGGAAGCCTTGCTCGCTGAGGAACACCGCCACTTCGTCGACTTTCTTGCGCGACAGGCAATAGACGATGCCGGCATCGCTGCGCCGTTCGGCGAGGAACGCCAGCAACTGCTTGCGCGGCTGCTCTTTGGGCACGATGCGATAGAAGATGTTGGGACGGTCGAAACTCGACAGGAAACGCTCGGCATCCTGAAGATGAAGGCGATCGACGATTTCTTCCCGGGTACGCTTGTCGGCGGTCGCAGTCAGGGCGATACGCGGGACGTTGGGGAACAATTCCGCCAACTGGCCCAGTTGCAGGTATTCGCGGCGGAAGTCGTGGCCCCATTGGGACACGCAGTGGGCTTCATCGATGGCGAACAGGGAAATTTCAAGACTTTGCAGGAACGCCAGCATCCGTGGCTGAACCAGGCGCTCAGGCGCGAGATAAAGCATTTTCACTTCACCGCGCTTGATCCGTGCCGCCAGATCGCGCTGTTGCTCGGCGCTGAGCGTGGAGTTCAATGCCGCCGCAGCGACGCCCAGCTCTTCGAGGGTGGCGACCTGGTCGTCCATCAGGGCGATCAGCGGCGATACCACCACCGCCAGGCCTTCGCGCAACAGCGCCGGCACCTGGAAGCACAAGGACTTGCCGCCACCGGTAGGCATCAGCACCAGGGCGTCGCCGCCACTGGCCACGCGCTCAATGATTGCACCCTGACGGCCACGGAAACTGTCGTAGCCGAAGATGTCCTTGAGGACGCGTTGAGCCTGTTCGAGCATAGAAACTCCAAAAATCACAAAAACATCCCTGCAAGGCTGGTTCAGAACCACGAAGGCTGCACCGACAAATCGTAAGTGCGCATTGCATGACGCTTCACATTTCAGCCGCGACGCCAGCAGGGCATCACAAAACGCGCGAGTATACCCGACCCCTCCTCTTCACAGGGTGCCGCTGATAAGACACACGAAGGTCAATGCACTGCAGACCTTGTGGGAGCGGGCTTGCTCGCGAAAGCGGTGTGTCAGTCGACATTAATGCTGGCTGGCACACCGCTTTCGCGAGCAAGCCCGCTCCCACAAGGGTTGCGGTGTTTCGCAGGGCCGCAACGGCGCAAAAATGCCGCGCGGCTGGCCCAAGCGCTCAAGAAGGCCTAGAATTCCCGCATCTGTTTAATTCCCAAGGTAGCCCTTTAATGTCCTTCGCTGAGCAACTAACCCGCCTGCAAGTCTTCCTCGACGCCGACGAACTGCATGACGAGGCGCTGGACTACGTGGCCGCCCACGGCTACCTCACTGCGCTGTCGATCTGTTCCGAAACCGTTCCCGACCGTGAATGGATCGACGCCCTCTTCGCCGAAGAGCCGCATTACGCCGACGACACCGAGCGTGAAGCGATCGAATCCACCCTGTTGGCCCTCAAGGCTCACATCGCACGCCAACTGGCGTCCGATGAAGAGTTCGAGCTGCCTTGTGACCTGGACCTGGGCGAAGAGCCGGATGACTCCGACCTGCGCGGCTGGTGCATCGGTTTCATGGAAGGCGTGTTCCTGCGCGAAGCAGCCTGGTTCGAAACGGCCGAAGACGAAGTCAGCGAAATGCTGCTGCCGATCATGGTCGGTTCGGGTCTGTTCGACGAACAGCCTGAGTTCGAAGACATCGCCAAAGACGCCAACCTCATGGACGACATGATCGTGCAGATCCCGGAAGCCCTGACTGCGCTGTACCTGCTGTGCCAGGCGCCCGACGAAAAACCGGCGATCCTCAAGCCTCGTCACCACTAAGGTTTTGCCTATGGACAACCCCATAGGCAACCGCTCCCTGATGTTGCGTTACGTGCTGCTGGCCATCGGCTGGCTGAGCGTAGCGCTGGGGGTGATCGGGATTTTCCTGCCGGTGTTGCCCACCACGCCCTTCCTGCTGCTGGCGGCCGCCTGCTTCGCCCGCAGTTCGCCGCGCTTCTATCATTGGCTGGTTGAACATCCGCGGCTTGGGCCGTGGGTTCGCGATTACCTGAGCGGCAACGGCATCCCGCTCAAAGGCAAGGTCTACGCCATCGGCCTGATGTGGGCGAGCATCCTGCTTTCCTGCTACCTGGTGCCCCTGCCATGGGCGCGGGGGTTCATGCTGACCAGCGCCGTGCTGGTGAGCGTCTACATCCTCAAACAGAAAACCCTGCAAAAGCCCTGAATTCACCACGCGCCCTGTAGCAGCTGCCGAAGGCTGCGTTCGGCGGCGAAGCCGTCGCTAGTCCATCCGCTGCGGTCTATCAGGCAAACCGCGTGTGCAGGGTTTACGACTGCTTCGCAGCCGAACGCAGGCTCCGCCAGCTGCTACAAGTCCGCGTACCAACCGACGATTTGTCCTGCCTCGCTGAAAACACCGCCTAGACTTCAGGCATCTGCACCCGAGCGGCCAGACATGTCCCGCAGTCTGCGTAGTCCAGGATGGTCAACGCTCCGACTTCGGCTCGGCAGATGGCTGTTGCTGATCACTTTTCTGTTGGCCGGGCTGGGCAGTGTCGGGGCTAACTGGAGTTTTACGCAGATTCTGCAAACCGCCGAAGATCGCTACGGCACCCTCGGCTCGGGACGGGGAAGGATCGAGGCCTGGAGTCAGATGCTGCAAAGCGAAGTCAACGCCCCCGAGCGCGAGCAACTGAACGCGGTCAATCGCTTCTTCAATCAGCAACTGAGCTTTCTGGACGACACCCGCATCTGGCATCAGACCGATTACTGGGCCACACCCGTCGAATCCCTGATCAAGGGTGCCGCTGATTGCGAGGACTACGCACTGGCGAAGTATTTCAGCCTGCGCTACCTGGGAATTCCCAGCGAAAAACTGCGCATCACCTACGTGAAAGCCCTGACCCAGAACCAGGCGCACATGGTGCTGACTTTCTACAACAGCCCCACGGCCGATCCGTTGGTGCTGGACAACTTGATCGGCGAGGTCCGCCCCGCCTCACAACGCAAAGACTTGCTACCGGTGTACGCTTTCAACGCAGAAGGCCTTTACTTGCCGGGAGCCAATGGCGGCAAACGCAGCAGCGACTCGAAGAATCTGTCGCGCTGGCAGGACGTACTCAAAAAGATGCAGGCCGAAGGGTTCGCCGTGGGCGACGGCTAGCCACCTTTGCAAGGAGCGATTTATGTCACTGCGTAAACAGTTGTTTCTCGCCATTTGCCTGTTCTTGCTGGTGGCGTTCAGCGGCAGTTTTTTTGTCAGCCTGGAAAGCTCTCGCGACCAGATGCTCGGCCAGTTGCGCTCCCACGCCCAGGACGCCGCCACCGCGTTGGGGTTGTCGTTGACGGCGCAAATCGATGACCCGGCCATGATCGAATTAATGGTCAGCTCGATTTTCGACAGCGGTTACTTCAGCAGTATTCGAATCATCAACATCGACGATGCGCAGGTGCTGGTAGAGCGCAGTGCGCCGGGGCAAATCGACGGCGTTCCCGCCTGGTTTGTGAACCTGGTCAACCTGCACCCACCCGGTGGCGAAGCGCTGATCATGCGCGGCTGGGTCCAGGCGGCACGGGTCGAAGTGTTGAGCAATCCGCAGTTCGCCCTCGCCAAACTCTGGGACAGCACCCTCGGCAGCCTGATCTGGTTGCTGGTGTGCGGCCTGCTCAGTGCCGTGTTTGGTGGCTGGTTGCTGCGCCGGCAATTTCGTCCGCTCGACACCATGGTCAAACAGGCCGAAGCCATCAGCAAACGCGAGTTTTTAAGCCTGCCGAAACTGCCGCGCACACCGGAGTTGAAACGGGTGGTATTGGCCATGAACCAGATGGTCGAGAAGCTCAAGGCGCTGTTCGCCGAAGAGGTCGCACGCAGTGAAAAGCTGCGGGTCGAGTCCTATCAGGACAGCCTTACAGGCCTGGCCAATCGACGCTTGCTGGATGAAGAATTGGCCGACGAGTTGCTGGTCTCCGAGCAGAGCAGCGACGGCCATCTGCTGATGCTGCGGATCAACGACCTGGTCGGTCTCAACCAACGTTTGGGCGGCCAGCGTACCGATGCGCTGATCAGCGCCGTCGGTGAACTGCTCAAGCGCCTGACCCAGCCAGCGGAACGTCGCACCTGGCTTGCAGCGCGCAATCGTGGCGGTGAGTTCAGCCTGCTGACGCCAGGCCTGGACAGCACCGACGCCGCACGCCTTGCTTGCGAAATCAGCGCCACCCTGGAAAACCTGCGCTTGACCGGCGCCAGCGACGCCATGCCGGTGGCGCATTTGGGGATCGCCCCTTACCACCCCGGTGAGCCCGCCAGTGACGTGCTGACGCGACTGGATCAGGCGTTGACCGAAGCCCGGCAACATCCCGAGCGTCCGTGGGTTCACTTGGCCGATTCCATCACCGCGCCGAACCCATCCCAAAACGACTGGCAAACCTGGATCGACGACGCCCTGAACCAAGGCAAGATGCAACTGTATTTCCAGCCGGTGGTGCAATGCGCCGACACCAGCCAGGTGCTGCATCACAAAGTCCTCGCGCGCCTGATCGACCCGCAAGGCGAGGCCATTGCCGCCGGGCATTTCCTGCCGTGGATCGAGCGACTCGGCTGGTCGGCGCGGTTCGACCTGGCCATGCTCGAAGCCACCCTCGACTACCTCATCATCAATCGTTGGCCCCTGGCGTTAAGCCTGTCCGGCAGCACCCTGCGCGATCCAGCGCAGTTGCAGCACATCCTCGACATGCTCGAATCGCTGCCCGAACTCGCGCCCCTGCTGATTCTGGAAATCGACGAACGCCAACTGCCACCTCAGGATGAACTGCAACGCCTGAGCCACAGCCTGCTCAACACCGGTTACCGCATCGGTCTGCAGCATTTCGGTGGCAGCTTCGGCCAGATCGGCAACCTGACTCAACTGGGGCTGGCTTACTTGAAAATCGATGGGGCGTACATCCGTCACATTGATGAGCAGAGTGATAAAAAGCTGTTCATCGAGGCTATTTTTCGGGCGACCAACAGCATTGATTTGCCGTTGATTGCGGAGATGGTGGAGACCAAGGGGGAGTTGGAGGTGATCCGGGAGTTGGGGTTGTTTGGGGTGATGGGACGGTTGATTGGGCCGCCGGAGCCGATGTGAGCGGTATGACCGTTCGTCTTAAAGGTGGGTTTACCTGTCAGATATGACAGTAGCCACTCGTTCCAGCCTGGTGTGTGATGAACCCGCGTCCCGAGAAGACTCGGGGCCTGTCACCTTCCAGGAGAACATGATGGATATCCAGTCCGCCGCGTTGAACGAATTGTTTGTGCTGCATCCCGTAATCATCCCGGGCTGGGTGTCCCCGGTGAAACCTGCCGACATCGCCCACGGCGGCATTCCCAAAGCCCTTTACGATGGCCAAGCCCAGGGCCTTGAATGCCTGGTCGATCCCTGGACCGAACTGCAACTGCGCTCCTGGATCATGGCGGTCGATGATCGCGTGAATTTGTATTGCAACGGCGATCTCGTCCCAGGAGCAGGCCAGACCGTCAAGCCGGGGGAGGAAACGCTGCGCCAGCGTCTGCACCTGCCACACGATAATTTGAGGCATGGCGTCAACCGTCTGCATTACGTGGTTACCCGTGGCTCGGATAACTCCGCACCCTCTCGGGATCTGCTGGTGCTGTATCACCTACGGCCTGTGGACAACCTGGATCTGGTGATCCCGGCCGACGTGCTCAAGGACGGCGTCAGCGCCGCACGGGCGGCGCAAGGGGTGGAGTTCGGGTTCACCTATGCCAACCGGCGCAACCACGACCGCATCGAGTTTCTGTTGGGCGACACNGTCCCCGACGGCACGGCGCCAATCACCCACACGCTGTTCACCGACACGTTCCAGAAGGCGGGCGACAATAAGGGTGCGGTGGCCGAGTTCTATGTCGTTGACCAGTTGGGTAACCGGGTCAAATCCCCGGAGAAGCGCCTGGACATTCATCTCAAACGACTTGACCTGCCGGCCCCGACTGTCAAGGGCCAGACCGGCAACAACTTCAGCCCGACCCAGCCGGAAGTCCGGGTGCTGGTGCCGCTGGGCTCGCTGCAGCCCAGCGACCAGCTGAGCGTGATCTGGCAAGGCGCGGCCGGCACACCGGTGGCGGGCTCCTACACCAGCCCGCCGCGGCTGGTCAGCGCCGGTCTGGAGATCGCCGTGCCGCGCTCGGTGCTGGCCTACAGCCTGGGCAAACAGACGATTGTCACCTACGAAGTCGAACGCGACGGCAAACTCACCCCCTCATTGCCTTTGCCGCTGAACATCCTGACACTGCCGGCGACGGCGCTGATCCCGCCCAAGATCGTCGAGGCCGACGCCAACAACTTTCTGGACCTGATGGCGCTGGGCAGCAAAAACGCGACCATTCACGCTCTGCTCCACACGCTGATCGAAGCGGGCCAGCCGTGCTGGCTGAGTCTGGAAGGCAACAAGGCGGACGGCACGGCGCACAACCTGGTGCTGTGGAACGGCCTCCCGGCCCAGGTCAACGCCACCTGGATCAGTCAAGGATTCTGGGCCACCGCGCTGGCCAACAGCTATCTCAAGCAACTCGGACACGGCACCGCGCTGACGATCAAGTTCAAGGTGTCGCTGGACAAGAGCAACAACCTGGCCACGGCCACGGTATTTCCGGATCGCACCTATACCATCAAGGCGCTGGAGCTGGTGGTGCCGACCATCAATTCCGTGAAGGATACGAAGGATATTGAGATCCCTCAGGATGGCACGACCACCGACACCACCGTGACCCTGGCGGGCAAAGCGACGGGGAATCTGCAAGTGGAGATTTTTGATGGGACGACGTCCAAGGGGACGGCACAAGTCAACGCCAGCGGCGACTGGACCAAGCAGATCACCGGCCTCACCGTGGCGGCACATCGCTTCACTGTCAAAGGGCTGTATGGCAGTAACCCGGTGTCGACGCCGCCACGCACTTTGACGGTGGCCCGCCCCCTCGTCGTAGACACGTCCACCATGATCCTGGATGGCGTCGCTGTTTACGTGAGTGGGTGGGTAGAGAGTGGGAACACCATCGAAAACAATACCAAAATCCGGCAACCAACGTCCGGATCACCCGAATATACCTACCAATCGAGCGATCCCACCATCGTGCAGGTTACTGGAGATGGATCCGTCACCGGCCGGCGCAACGGAACCGCCATCATTAAAGTACTAGACACGTCCGGGCAATCTGCCGAATACGCTGTCCGGGTTACAAACGTATACAAAATCGTATTAAACAACACGCTCTTAACAGGCGACCAAGCCACAGCATGGGCCCGATCCCAGGGTCACATAAATTTGGAACCCTTTACCGAGCTACCCCGCAAAATTAGCGCAGCGTTCACCCGCACATATGGCATGTATCCAAATCCCAACCTGCACTTTTTCCCCCGCGCGGAAGGCATAGATTATCCCGCAATAAGCAACCCGCCTCAGTACCAGAAGTACGGATGGATGGCGCAGACCTATGTAGTAAACGCACAGGGTGGCAAGCTGCATGACGGACTCATGTGCTCCACCGCTGGCGGGGGCACCATAGGAATCGCGAGCCTCTCACACGGATGGGGATACTGCGCGCCACCATTCATCAATTATCAAGGAGGTGTATGGTTCACCACCCGCTCGGGAGCGTTCGCTTTACTGACAACATAGTGAAAAGGGGATGCCCATTAGCCGGTCTCGAGTCAAGGCTAAAAGCCCACTCGCCCTGCAGCTTTTAACTGCAGGGTTTCCCTTTATCTCAACCTGCCTGGTTGAACCTGTCGAACCCGTTTCCTCATCACTGGCTATGACCGAGTCGTGCCTGACACCCATGTGGATCAAGCGGTCGCGCTACAGCCTGCACCGCCCTGGCAGTCAACTGCCCCAGAGAAACGTTGGTGCCGCCAATGTGTCCAAAACGTGTCACAGAACTGTGGCTCGTGCCAAAACACATCCAGTCCCAGGGGCTCACTTGGCGGGAAAGGGGACGCATTTTTTTACCGGCCCAAGTTGTTTGGTCGAGTTACATCGACCTGAAAAAATCATGTGGAACTCAGGTTTTGGGGTGTGTCTCATAACTTGAGCCACGCACGGTCAGTCCCCTCTCCCTCTGGGAGAGGGTTAGGGTGAGGGATGGATTCCGAACTGAACGACGAACCCACAAACACCAAAAAACCCGCCATCCCTTTCTACGGGGATGGCGGGTTTTGTCATTTCAGATCACACCGTATCCACCTTCAACGAATGGTCATTGAGCATCCCGTTGATAATCGTCGCCGTATCGTGCCCCCCCCCGCAATCACCCCACCCGCCCCCGACGTGACGCCGTAATGGCTGGCCAGGTTCACACCCGCCAAATCAATGGTCTGATTCGGCGCGGCGCCAGCCATGGCACTGACGTCGATGCTGGTGACCAGTGAATCGCCGCTGCCGGTGACTTTGAAGTGCAGGAAGTCATCCAGCGACGCTGCAGTGCTGTTTTCCCCTTGCAGCAGTTGCGACAGGTCGAGTTTGTCGATGCCCGGCGTGAAGTCGGTGACCACGTCGTGGCCGCTGTTGCCTTTGAGCCACTCNGCTGTTTTCCCCTTGCAGCAGTTGCGACAGGTCGAGTTTGTCGATGCCCGGCGTGAAGTCGGTGACCACGTCGTGGCCGCTGTTGCCTTTGAGCCACTGGAAGGTGTCGGCGCCGCTGCCGCCGGTGAGGGTGTTGTTGCCCAGACCACCGATGAGGAAGTCATCGCCGCCCCCGCCGTTGAGCATGTCGTTACCCAGGCCGCCGTTGATGATGTGGTTGTGGTTGTCGCCGGTGAGGCTGTCGTTGAAGTTTGAGCCGGTCAGGTTTTCGATTGCTGTCAGGGTGTCGGTGCCGGCGCCCACGGTGTTCTGCGGGGTGAGCAGGTTCAGATCGACGGTGACGCCGGCCGTAGCGTGGGCATAGCTCGCGGTGTCGACGCCGGTGCCGCCGTCGAGCAGGTCGTTGCCCGCGCCGCTGTACAGCAAGTCATTGCCGGCGCCGCCGTGCATTTCGTTGTTGCCGGAACCGGCGGTGAGTACGTCGTTGCCGTCGCCGGCATTGATCAGAAAGGATAAGGGGACGGATCTATTTAATATTGAGCGTTTAAAAAGATCGCAGCCTGCGACAGTTCATACAGCGGATTGCATTTGATCCTGCTGGAGTTGCCGGGGGCTGTGATCTATTGCTTTTAAGATATGGCGTTTAAAAACACTTCCAGGCTACACATCCTTGCGCCATTGCCTACAGATACGCCAGAATCCGCCGGCTTGTGCGCCGTGGGGGTGGGTTCTATTGTGGTCCGGTCGCTGACGAATCAGCGATCGGGTTTAGCGACCTGATTCTATGTAGGCGCATCAGCGCTCCAAACTCCATCGCAGATCTCCTGATTGCGATTGGTGTCATGGCGGCTGTGCGTGGGAGACCTTCGGGTCTGCCGGGCGCCTACACCCGGTTCGCTAACCTGCGTCCAGCCGCCACCTTTATCTGTTTAGCGACAGGTTTTAGTGGCTCCACTTTGTAGGAGCTTCTCCATGATCAAACCCACACCCAACCCGCCCGAAACCGCCCCCACCTCCCCCTACGAATCCCTCGATTCGAAAAAACTCCACGAAGCCGCTGACCGCGCGCTCGACCACTACCTCTGCCCGCCCGGCTCCACGCCGCCCCCACGTAAAACCCGCGGGATGTATGCCGTGACCGCGGACACAAAAAACGAGGAACTGTTGACCGATGCCTGCGAAACTCTCGCTTCGGCAAAGACCATCGCCCAGGACTTCGCCGGCCAGTTGCCGGGGCCGCAGCGCCGGACGGTGTTGGGGATTGCGCAGTTGATCATGCTCGGGGAACTGGCGGTGAATCGGGTGCTGGATAATCTGGAGTTGCCGGGCTGACCGAGGCCTGAGGAACACTTACTGATTGATTCGGTGTCCATTCTGGCCCCTTCGCGAGCAAGCCCGCTCCCACATTGGATCGTTGTCGAACACAAAATCTGTGATCGCTGAGGATCAACTGTGGGAGCGGGCTTGCTCGCGAAGGCTGACTCACCGACGACACATCTCTTCAGACAGAAAAAACCCGCCGCCCCGTTTGATCGGACGGCGGGTTTTGTCGTTTCAGGCTTGAATCAAAAGCCGATCACACCGTATCCACCTTCAACGAATGGTCATTAAGCATCCCGTTGATAATCGTCGCCGTATCGTGCCCCCCCGCAATCACCCCACCCGCCCCCGGCGTTACGCCGTAATGGCTGGCCAGGTTCACACCCGCCAAATCAATGGTCTGATTCGGCGCGGCGCCAGCCATGGCGCTGACGTCGATGCTGGTGACCAGTGAATCGCCGCTGCCGGTGACTTTGAAGTGCAGGTAATCATCCAGCGACGCCGCCGTGCTGTTTTCCCCTTGCAGCAGTTGCGACAGGTCGAGTTTGTCGATGCCCGGCGTGAAGTCGGTGACCACGTCGTGGCCGCTGTTGCCTTTGAGCCANCAAGTCCCGCGAGGCGGTGAAGCGACGCTGCAGTGCTGTTTTCCCCTTGCAGCAGTTGCGACAGGTCGAGTTTGTCGATGCCCGGCGTGAAGTCGGTGACCACGTCGTGGCCGCTGTTGCCTTTGAGCCACTCGAAGGTGTCGGCACCGCTGCCGCCGGTGAGGGTGTTGTTGCCCAGGCCGCCGATGAGGAAGTCGTCGCCGCCCCCGCCATTGAGCATGTCGTTACCCAGGCCGCCGTTGATGATGTTGCTGTGGTTGTCGCCGGTGAGCGAGTCGTTGAAGTTGGAACCGGTGAGGTTTTCGATTGCTGTCAGGGTGTCGGTCCCTGCGCCCACTGTGTTCTGCGCACCGAGCACGCCGAGATTGACCGTAACCCCGGCGGTGGCGTGGGCATAGCTAGCCGTGTCGACGCCGGTGCCGCCGTCAAGCAGGTCGTTGCCCGCGCCGCTGTACAGCAAGTCATTGCCGGCGCCGCCGTGCATTTCGTTGTTGCCGGAACCGGCGGTCAGCACGTCGTTGCCGTCGCCGGCATTGATCACGTTGTTGCCGGTGCCCGCCACCAGTACATCATCGCCCGCCGTGCCGGTGAGGGTGTGGCCGTCCTGATAGGTGATGGTCATGGCGGCGTTGTCGCTGCCGCCATGGCTGTCGTTGGCGGCGTAGGTGCCGTGGACATCGGGCGCGATGTCATGGGCACCGGCGTAGTTGACGGTCATGGTCAGTTGGTAGTTTTCCGCCCCCTTCCCGCTGTTGCCCGGACCACCGTTGTCGATGTTGGTGATGTGAATCTGGTAGGTGCTGTCCGACGTTGCGGTGAGGGTTTGCCCGTCCGCGAGGGTGATCCATGTGCCGCCGTTGATGGAGTACTCCATGGCGACATGACCGGCCGCCAGATTGTGATCCAGGTTAAGGGTTTCACCCTGTTTGAGGTCGACGGTGATGCGGTCGTCATCGTGGGTGTTGCTGCTAACCGGTCCCAGCGCCCCGCTGACGACCAACACCGCCGTCATGGCTGTCGTGTTCGCGACGAATGCACTGCGAGCGAGGGTTACCGCCTGCTCGTTACCGCCGGTGAAGCTGAAGTTTTGCTGGGTGCCGGTGAAGTCCGCGCCTTTGGCAATCCAACCGGTGCTGACGGTGATCGGCGAAGCGGTCAGCGGATCGCCATTCGGATCGGTGTCGTTGGCCAGCAGCAACTCGCCCGGCACCACGATGTTGCCCGACAGCACGTTGGTGATGACGTGGTCATCCACCGCCACCGGTGGCGCGTTCGCAATGACTGGGTCCGTCAACGTCGAACTGGCCTGGTCGCCGTCGTTGTCGCTGATGCAGCTATTGTTCACGTCGATGGTGAGGGTGGTGGTCCTCTCGTCGCCATCGCCATCGCGCAAGGTGTAGGTGAACACGTCGGTCGCCCCGGGGCCGTTCACGGCGTCCGGGTTACTGTGATAGACCGCGTTGCCCGCTGCATCCAGCGTCAGGTAACCGTAGGTGCCATTGATCTGGCTGTTCAGGCCGCCAACGGCCGAGGTCGAGGTGTCTGAACCGGCACGCACGCCGACCACCCCAATCCCATCGGCATCGCTGAAGTCGTTCGCCAGCACGTTGCCACTGACGATACCGCCCTCCGTTACCGAGGCTGCGTCGGGGTTGGCGGTCGGCAGGTCATCGACAATGTTCACCACAATGGTGCTGGTGGTGGAATGGCCCAGGGCGTCGGTGGCTTGGTAGGTGAAGCTTTCACTCAAGGTGTTGSCGCCATCGTTCGCATGCGGCGTGGTGCTTGGCGCCGASGTCAGCGTGTAGGTGTAGGWGCCATCGGGATTGAGSAGGATTTGCCCGTAGGTGCCAGTGGCGCTGCCGACCAGCGTGTAAGTGATCGCGCCGGTGGCACCGGTGACGGAGCCGACCAGGGTGCCACTGGCGGTTTCAGCCGTGAGGCCCGGCTGACTCCCGGTGACGGTGCCGGCCGCCAGATCCTGGCCATCCTGGTTCAGGTCGAGGGCTTTTTCGTAGACGGTCACGTCGTTGTCGCTGACCGCTGTGATGCCGCTGTTGWKCACGTCGATGGTGATGGTGGTGGTGCTTTGGTCACCGTCGGCATCGCGCACGGTGTAGGTGAACACGTCGGTCGCACCGGGATCGCTCACGGCGTTCGGGTTGCTGTGRTASACSGCGTTGCCGTTGGCRTCCAGCGTCAGGTAACCGTAGGTGCCATTGATCTGGCTGTTRAGGCCGCCAACGGCYGAGGTCGAGGTGTCTGAACCGGCCCGCACGCCGACCACCGCGCCCCCTGCGGCGAGGCCATCGGCGCCGCCGACGTCGTTCCACAGCACGTTGCCACTGACGGTGCCGCCTTCGGCSACCGACGTCTCGTCGGCATGAGCAGTCGGCTGATCATCGACGATTTTGACCACGATGGTGCTGGTGGTGCTGTTGCCCAGAGMGTCGGTGGCTTGGTAGGTGAAGCTTTCRCTCARGGTGTTGGCGCCRTCGTTCGCATGCGGCGTGGTGCTTGGCGSCGASGTCAGCGTGTAGGTGTARGWGCCATCGGGATTGAGSAGGATTTGCCCGTAGGTGCCGGTGGCGCTGCCGACCARGGTGTAGGTGATYGCRCCGACCGCGCCGCTGACCGAACCGACCAGSGTGCCACTGGCGGTTTCGCCGGTATTCACCGGCTGACTGCCGGTGACGGCGCCGGGCGCCAGRTCCTGRCCGTCCTGGTTCAGGTCGAGGGCTTTTTCGTACACGGTCACGTCGCTGTCGCTGACCGCGCTGATGCMGCTGTTGATCACGTCGATGGTGATGGTGGTGGTGCTTTGGTCACCGTCGGCATCGCGCACGGTGTAGGTGAAYACGTCGGTCGCACCGGGATCGCTCACGGCGTTCGGGTTGCTGTGGTA